>DASRSR010000118.1:0-85220 GCA_035656355.1 Edaphobacter sp. | reverse complement strand
GTTGCCGTTATAGCGATGACGCCCACGACGACTGTCGCGCCGGCTTCGACTGCGGTCACTATCATGGGGGCGTTCGTAACCGGCTCCAGGCTCAACAGCATCGGCAGCAGCATGTTCAGCTTCTTCACCGAACTCTCCGTGCGCAGACTCCTCAAGCTCCTCTTCTTCCGGCTCCTGCTCTTCGAGCTCTTCGCCATACTCTTCCTGACCGGAAAGATCGCTGTCGTCGAAGGTATCCTCTTCTTCCAACTCTTCGAGTTCGTCGTCCTCATCGGCACTGCCGGAACCGGTAATCTCATCGATAGACATCTCGCGGATCATCGTGCCCAGATCGGCTGCACCTTCGAGGGTTTCTTCTTCGCCGCTCTCTCTCGATGCATGAAGCACAGGAGCGTACTCTTCATCGTCGATGATTTCTTCTTCCAATTCGCCTGCGCCGGGTGCGAATTGCTGTGGAAGCGGAGCGACACTGTTCTCAATGACGTTTTCGGCAGGATCGGCGATGACGGTCTCGTGCTGAAGTGGCGAAACTGGCTCTTCCGCTTCCGGTGTAAACGAAGGGACGGAAGGTTCATCCATCATCTCGCCGGTGGCGTGAATGGAGGTGAACTCGTGCGTCGGAGCCTCTTCGTGCTCCTGAGACACGGGCTGCTCGTCATCTATGACCGGAGCATTGTGGCGGAACTCGCTCGGCGCAACGGGATCAACCCGGTAAGAGGCTGAGGCTTCCGTAGGCTCGTACTCTACCGGCTCAACAGTTTCAGCGGGAGAGGCCGGTTCGAAAGTCTCCTGTGTGACGGGTTGCTCATAAGGAGTTGACTCAACGGATTCCGCTTCGGCCACCTCAGGTGCGGCCTGTGTAGCCGGACGGCGATGACGGGAGAGCGTCTCGCCTGGCAGAATAGCTCCGCCATCCCATCCAGACGGAATCTCATAGCTGGGGCGCGAAGGTAAGGTGACGGTCGGCTCAGGTGCTTTCCCAGCCGCCGCCTGAGGTTCATTGCCACCGGTACGGTACTTCGAGAGCGATTCGCCTGGCAGAATGATTGGTTCGGCGGAAATCTCCTCCTGCGTCTCGGCAGAATCATCGACGCCATAGAGCGAGGTGCGCGGAGCAAAGCCGCGAGGTGTGCGACGGCGATTGCGGTCACGTCCATTACGGTGATCGTTACGCTCATTTCGCTCACTACGATTGCGGTGTTCGGGGTATGCTTCCGCGGCTTCGGCAGAGAAGCTACTGGTTTCAGCACCGGCTTCTACATCGAAAGAGGCTTCAGGGCTGTCGTCATCACCCTGCTCCTCGGGGGAGAAGGATGGTTCTGGCTGCGCCTGATCGTTAGCCTGTGAGGAGAAATCGCGCTGACCGGAGCGTCCACGACGACGGCCACGGCGACCACGCCAGCGGCGGCTGCCATCGGCTCCGGGAGCTCCTTCACCAATTTGGGAATTGTCCTGAGTCTCAGATAAAGCTGCATCTTCAGAGGAAAACCTCTTCTCCTGTTCCCCTTCCGAGAACTCGCCGTCAACGCTGGCTTCCTGAGTATTGGATTCCTGTTCCTCAGCATTTCGAGGTTTTTCCCAGCCGGCGCGACGATCACGATTTCCTCGCCGACGCTCGCTGCGATGACGACTGTTTCTCTTCTCGGATTCTTCTTGCCCAGATGCGCTTTCCGTAGTCCGGCGGCCATGGGAATGGTCTCCGTTGCTATCGAAGTCGGCAGAATCTCCGGCCTCTTCCATAAAGTCAGTGATGTAAAGGAAGGCATCACGTTCGAGGCCAATATCCACAAAGCTGGACTGCATACCAGGAAGGACGCGGGTGACACGGCCGTTATAAATGGATCCGGCGAGAGTGTATTCGTTCTCGCGCTCATAATAAATTTCTGTTAGATCATCGTTTTCAACAATAGCGAGCCGCGTCTCATGCGGCGTGCTGGAGATATAAATTTCTTTCGACATACTTCTGCTCTTTCTGCCCGGCCCGGTAAGGACGCGAGCGGCAGACGAGCGAGAGAACGAATCGGGAGCAGCCTAGCTGTGAACTAAGCGAAACTCCCCGATGGAGCGGACAGGGGTGCGGGGGACACAGAAGCTGCGTAGATAATGCCCAAAGCAAGATGTGGCGGTAACTCTGGTATGCGTATGGACATAGCGGCACTGCGAAGATTGAAGCCACGCGGTGGGGCTTCAGCACCTGGCGGGCAGACAGACTTTACGACCACAACAACCTCAGAATCCATTTTTTGAGGCGGGATCGTCTGCCATCCAGATGCAATCATTTCCCGTATAAACCTGTCCGGCCAACGGATCGATGTTCTCTCGTCTGGCCGGCCTTTACTAATCTAAAAATCTTTTCTTCTGCGCTTACCGGCGGCCTTTGCACGCGGGTAGCGGAACCAAACGCTGATAGGGCATCTACAGCCCCCAGTCGTCCTTAACAGTATCGCACTAAAGATAGGGCACGGCTAGTGGCGAGCGGTTCTCTTTCAAGAGAGTATGCGCCTGGCACCCGGTTAGTTCACAAAGCGGCGCATACGAACGTTCATCACCATTCCCAGTGCAAGAAAAGTAAACAGGATTGACGAGCCGCCATAGCTCATCAATGGCAATGGAATTCCGGTGACCGGCATCAGACCAATGACCATACCGATATTGACGGCAATCTGGAAGATGATGACGGCAACGACACCCATGACAATAAATGTCCCGGGCAGGTCCGAGGCCGTCTGGGCGTTCTGAATCAGACGCATCAATATAAGGAAGTACAGGAGCAAAACACCAAGGGCACCGATGAAGCCATGCTCCTCGCAAAAGGCTGCAAAGATGAAGTCAGTATAGGGAATGGGGAGAAAATCACCCTGGGTCTGGGTCCCCTTATTGGCTCCCTTGCCCCAGATGCCGCCCGAACCGACAGCGATTAACGATTGACGAATCTGATAGCCGGAGCCGCGGGG
Source organism: Edaphobacter sp. (assembly GCA_035656355.1). Classification (GTDB taxonomy): domain Bacteria; phylum Acidobacteriota; class Terriglobia; order Terriglobales; family Acidobacteriaceae; genus Edaphobacter. Next base: position 82,266 of record DASRSR010000118.1, on the reverse strand, counting down.
GTCTGTGTCTGGATTAACGAAGCTGGTAAGCCGGGCCTTCTGATATGGCTTCAACAGCTTTCCTGTCTTCCAGGCGCCTCCGATAAGAATGGCAATAGCGATCAGAATAATTGCTGCCTGTTTAAAACGGATACCACCTAGAAAGAGACCGCATGCAAGGATAGGCAGATAGGTCAGCGAAGTGCCCAGATCGGGCTGCTTTAACACCATCAACATGGGGATGCAGACCAGGGCAAATGCCTTGCCGATGTCGATCCAGGTTAGCTGCTTGCCAGCGAGTCCCCAGAAATATCGCGCCACGGCAACGATCAGGACCAGCTTAATCCACTCTGACGGCTGAAAGTGGCCACCAGGAATCCTGATCCAGCGACGAGCTCCCAATACCTTCGTCCCAACAACTAAAACAGCAATCAAGGACAGGATGCTGATTCCATAGGCCCAGTGAACAATATCGATGAGACGATGATAGTCAATCATCGACATGAGAAACATAAGCACGATACCAACAGCAAGGAAACCGATCTGCTTATGGTCAAATCCATGAAATTTGGTATGCAGGGTGGCCGATTTGATCTCAAGTACGGAAATGACTGAAAGCACAAGGACAAATCCAAGCAGGACCCAGTCAAAGTCTCGGAAAGAAAAAAGGCGGCGCATGTACTGGCTACTATCTTAGCCGTAGCAATGCGCCGCTGTAATTGATTGTGGGACTAATGTTGGTCTTTGGCACGCCACTTCGCTGTCAGAGACTTATCTGACAGGGCCTTGATAAAGACCCCTCCCACGACGCTGCGAGCCTGGAACCCCACCTGTTTGCCGGTCTTGGTGTCGTACCAGTCCGTCAGCGGGACCCGGGTTGGAGTCTCGTTCGTCCAGCGATAGATTGGGTCTACGATGGCATTGAATGCAGCCGGAGTGTCGGCTAAGGTAGCCGTCCAAAGCTCCCAGTCGAGCTTGGTGTAATCAGCCCGGCTGTCGAGTGGGAGGCCGTAGCGATTGATTTTCTTCTGATAAAAGGCAATCTCCGTATCCCGGACAGATTTGGGAAAGAGGTTATAGCCCAGCAAGTCGTCCCAGACGAGGTTGTATTTTTGGCTCCAGGTGTTTGGGCTATTAAAGGCGAGCTTATAGTGATCGCCTTCCTTGGCCATGGTGATCCACTTGGCGGCATAAGATTTGGCTGTGGCCTGATACTCACGCGCAATCTGCTCTTTCTTGAGCAGATGTGCGAGATCGGCATACGCCGCTAAACCGGTAATCGCTTTGATAGAAAGATTTGAATTATGAGCGACATGGCCAGCGAAGTCATCGGTCGTGAGCTGGTTCTCCGGATCAAGGCCATTGGCTTTCAAATACTCCGCCCACTTGGTGAGTTCTGGCCAGAAACGCTCGGCGAGCGCGGTATTGCCTTCGGCGCGTGACAGAGCGTCTACCAAAATGACCAAATTTCCGCTCTCCTCGACCGGCATCTGATTTTCCTCGGTCTTTTCACCGCCACCATATTCCTGCCCATTGGCAAGCGGATACTGCCCGAGATCATGCGGGGCAAAGGGGAACTTCCAACGATTTGGCATTGCGGCATACTGAAGCACAGGTAGAATCTGAGCTTCGAGCAGCTTCGGGTTGAAAAAGAGGAAGAATGGCGCTGAAGGGTAGAGCACGTCGACAGTGCCGATGTCTCCATTGGAGAAGTTCTCCTTGGCAAAAAGATAAGGCGTACCGTCAACATCGGCAACCAGTCCATGAGCAGCCATGGCCTGCCGGTAGGCAAGCGTAGCAATGGCGGCATAGTGTTCTCCGCCCGCTTTGGTCAAATCGGAGGTCAGTTCTCTGTCCAGAGCGGCCCCACGGGCCTCCAGCGAAGCGTACTGTTGTGCAGCATCATCCAGCATCTGCGAGACGGGTTCATTATTGCGCCGCCAGTAAGGACGAAGATTGCGCTGGAGATACTGAATGGCATAGCTCTGCGTATAAGCAACCAGAAGATGCCGGCTGACCGGTGCAGCCGCAACCTTGCCGAATGTCAACATTGCATCGAGATGCGCGGCAGAGCGATTGGCCGGCGTTGGCATGTCCATATCGTCAGCAGCGGGAAGCTGGCCGTTGGCAGCAAAGTCGTGACGCGCACCCGATGCGATGACCATGGTTGCCGGTTCGTCCTTTGGTACTGCCAGATGGAAATAGCCCCAATCGATGCGAACATTATCACCGGAGCGGTTCAGTACATTCTGGTCGCGTGAACCGACGGAGAGAACGTTGGTGGCCGCAGTCTGGTTGCGTGTATAAACCACTTCCTCGGATGCATCATTGACTGCGATGATGGGGGCAACATCGAGCAGAACAGCGACTTCGTGTGCTGCGCTATCCGTAGATTTTGCTGTCCATGTGAGATAGGTAACAGGCCGCGAAAGAACGTCAAGATCGCTCAGGATTGTCGGCGTGAAGAAGGCAAGGTGCAGATCGATACCCGCTGCCTTGAATTCGTAGTAGGTATGCGTAGGCGCGATGGAACGCGAGACCTGCTCCATTGCCGGAACATTGCGTGGATCTCGTCCCATGAAGCGATACACCTTGCCATCAATGCGCGCCAAACCGCTAATGGGCTGAGGTGCTCCGGTCCAGTGGCTCGTATTCGAATCAGTCAGGTTGTCCGTCGTCGACCAGATGCTGAAGTAAGGATTATGAGTAATGAGCGGTGTTGCCGGCGCTCGTTGTTGAGAAAAAGCGAAGGACGAGAACAGGACGAGAACGAGTGCCAACAGCAGCTTCATCAAAAACCTCTTGGGGAATGTAATCCGTTACAAACATCCACCATACCGTATTTGCTAGGTATTCGCAGCCCGGTCGAAACTATATTCCCGATGGGCTGGAAGTTGTGGAAGCCTGAGGTGCAGCTTGCGGCTTGGGTGCAGGCGGCGACTCGACGAGCCGGACATTCCCTGCCCGCTTACGCTGCTTGTTCACATATGCATCAATGACCTGGGCGGCAAGTTGAGCGGATTTGTAGCCCCAGTCGCCATTCTGCCAAAGCACAGCAACGACAATGTCGGGATTGCGGCGCGGCGCCATGCCGACAAACCATGAGTTGGGAATGGTTCTGCGACCGCCACCGCTGCGGGCGAGTGCATCATGGCTCATAACCTGAGCGGTGCCTGTCTTCCCCGCAAAGTCGATACCTTCGAGATGCGCCAGAGCGGCGGTGCCGGTCAGGGTAGTAGCCGCCATAGCGTCGGTGATAATTTGCCAGTTTTCGCGCGAGAGCGGGATGGTCTTTTCACCAGAGCCGGGAAATGTCTCATGAATGGCCTCTAGTTCATCTGGAGAGACCTCGTTGGGAAAGACGACGTGTGGTCTGTGCAGGACACCGCCTGAGGCGATGCCTCCAATGGCCCGGGCCAGTTGCAGCGGTGTCGCAGTTACGGCTCCCTGACCAATGCCGACGGAGATGGTCTCACCTGCATACCACGGTTGATGCAGGTTGCGCAGCTTCCATTCCGTGGAGGGCATGGTGCCAGTGGCCTCGTCAGGCAGATCGATGCCAGTACGCTGGCCGAAACCGAGGGAGGTCGCATATCGTGCAATCGTATCGATGCCAAGCTTATTCGCCAGAGTGTAATAGAACGTGTCACAGGACCACGGAATAGCGTTTTCTATGTCGACCATGCCGTGATGGCGATCGCACGCATAGAAATGGCCGTAAAAGGTAGCCCCACCGTTGCACATGACACGCATATCCTGCGCGACACCTTCCTGCAGACCAGCTACGGACATGATGATCTTGAATGTGCTGCCGGGAGCCAGCTGCGCTTGTATCGCCTTATCGAGCAGTGGATGATCGGGGTTCGAGAGAATCTCATTCCAGTACGTCTTCGTGAGTCGGCCTGAGAACTGGTTGGGGTCAAAGGTTGGGCGGGAAGCCAGCGCCAGCACCTCTCCGGTATGCGGATCGAGTGCAACAATGGCGCCAGTCTTGCCTTCAAGCGCCTTCTCTGCGGCCATCTGGATATCGAGATCGATGGTCAGGCGAAGGTCTTTGCCGGGGATGGCAAGGGTTTCACCAAGGTGGCCAAGCTCTTTGCCATGACTGTTGACGATAACGTCCTTATATCCATCCACACCGCGCAGCACGGAGTCATACGATGCTTCGACACCGGAGCGGCCCACCACATCACCGGGATCATAGAAGGCATATCGCGGATTATTGAGCATCTCCTCAGAAACTTCGCCGACATAGCCGATAAGGTGCGCAGCGAAGCCGTCTCGCGGATAGACACGCCGCTGCACATCAAGAGTTTCCAGCTCCGGCAACTCATTTTTATGGGCCTCGATGAATGCTTGCTCGTCAGGCGTGATGTCCTGCTTGAGAGGAATGGGTTGATATTTCGGCGCGTTCTGATAATGGCGAAGGATGGCCTGAATCTGATCGATGGGGATGTCGAGTCCACGGGAGATAAGAGGAAGATCAAGGCTGATATTTCTGACCTGCTCCCGCAGCAGATAACAGGAAACAGAAGGATAGTTATCAACCAGCAATCGGCCTTCACGGTCGAAGATTCGACCACGGGGCGCGAGAATCGGGACCTTACGAATTCTGTTCGCTTCAGCCAGGGCACGAAAGTTATCGGCACCAAGGACCTGAAGACGCCAGAGGCCGGTAATAAGTACCGCCAGCACAATCGCGACAATATATTGTGCGGAGTGGATCTTGCCGGCAGGCAGCTTTTCCCGCTTGCCGAGGAGATCCGGAGCGCGGTAGTCGAAATGGGAGGGCGGCTCCATGAGCTTCGATTTAAGTTTACGACCGGATGAATCGGAGCGGTCAATACAACTTCAATTCCCCCTGCCGAATAGCCCTAATCAGTGCGCTTGGCATAATCCAGAAGAAAATAGACGGGGAGCGCGATAACTGTGTTGGCGCAAGCGCGGAGAAGCTCGTGTGTCCAGAGCAGATGGTAGCCGGGCAGGCCTAACAGGCGGCGATCAATCAAAAACAACAGGACACTGTTAATAATCGAAAAAACAAAGGTAATGACGATGCGCGTCAATGGACTTTCAACATCGACCTGAACGCCAATGCTCGCCGCCACATAGCCGATGGCCGACTTAGCCATCCCATTGACGCCGATCGGCTGGTTGGTAAGAGCGTCCTGAAGCAGCCCGACGAACGCGCCGGTGAGCGTTCCAGCAACCGGACTACGTCGCGAGATTGCAAAGAATAGAACAACGATCAGCGGAAGATCGAGAATCGCAAAATGCGGAAACAACCGGGAGAGAAAGGCCTGCAGAAAGATCGCTACCAGCGGCACCAGCACCGTGGCGACAAGCGAAAAGGTATGCTGCTCGAGTTCTCGTCGGGAAGTATAGCTGCGAGTAGGCATTTTTAGCTTATCTATGGCTCCGTCTGCGGCGGGTTCGGTTGTGTCGATGGCTGTGACTTACCCGAAGCAGGAGGGTTTTCCGATGCAGGTTCAGGATTATTGATAGCAGGAGCAGACCGCGCTCCGGGAGTAAGCACTGCAGCTGGTGGCGTATCACCGGGGGTATAACGGTCAGGATGGAGCGCCGGGAGAGGCCGGGGAACAGTAGTGACAGGTGGCGCAGACGAATTGGCGCCAGTGGCCGGAGCTGCTGCGGGAGCGTTCGGATCATGCAAACTTGGAAGTCTGTCAGCAACGATCTGTGCTGCCGAGCGGGCCGCAGCTTCCGCGGCAGCTTCGGCATCCGCAGCGGCTTTCGCTTTGGCGGCAGCCTGGGCCTGAGCTGTATCGGCCGCGATACCAAGATCTTTTTGTGCCGCCCTGGGCAGAGTTGGCTTGGTTCCAGTGATGATGAGTACCTCTTCCAGGCGGCTTAGGTCAGCAGCAGGCTTCACCTGAATCGCAGTATAGGGCTGATGATCGGGGTCCGGGCGAATGGATTCTATCGTCCCAACGGGGAGACCTCGGGGATAAATCTGGTCGCCGCCTGAGGTCAGGACAGTCTCGCCGGGCTTAATGCGTGAATCAGCCGTAAGATTTGTGATCTCGAGCTTGCCATTCGGCGTGCCGTGCAAAATGGCCAGAATACGCGTACTACTAAGCAAAACTCCTGCACCGGATGTCTGATCGCTAATGAGCAGCACTTGAGACGTATGTGGAAAAACGTCTCGAAGTTTCCCTACGATGCCATCGGGAGTGATGACCGCCATATCTGGCTTGAGACCATAGTCCGCGCCCTTGTCAATATAGAGAACATGGGAGAGATCGCTGCCGCTGGAGCCGATGACCTGTGCCGCCACTGTGGTATCGATGTAGTTTTGCTGAAAGTTGAGGAGCGCCTGAAGCCGATGCCCCTGTATCGCGTCTTCAGCAAACGCTGCCTGTTCCAGACGCAAACGGGCGATCTGCTGCTGTAGTTCCAGATTTTGCTGGCGCACATGGCGAAGATTGATGTAGTTCGCCCACGCGCTGCGGGCATCGAAGCCGACAGCATGAAAGAAGCGCTCAAACGGAGAGATGGCGGCCACCACCCAGTAGCGCATAAGCGTAATCTCATGGCTATCCGGCGCACCCGACTCGACAGGGCGACGCACCTGTACGGCAAGGCCGATGGTCTGCACCAGCAGAACAGCGACCAGCACCAGAACGTTTTTAAACCGTATGAAAAAAGATTCCATGCGCTGCAACTATTATGTGCGACGCAGCCACAAGCCGTCAGTAACGCCAGCTTTTAATATCGGCTCCCGGAGGAGCGGTCTTGAGCATGTGATTGACCATCTGCGGGATGACCCGCTGCGCCCAGGTGTCGCGATTCTGGAGCATCGTGTATTCCGAAGGCCCTCCGGTGTAGCAATGCGGCATTCGCGGACCATACTGAAAAGTAGCGTCAGAGTGAGGATTGCGGGTATTTTCCAACGATTCCTGAAGCAGATGGACCGCATTATTGAGGAAGTAGGTATCCCCATCGCCTACCGTCAGATGCAGCTTTCCTTCCAGTTTGGGGCCAAGCGTCGCCCAGTCGCGTTGCAGGATCGAGGTCAGATCGTAGTGTTCGCGCCAGTAAGTAACCGTTGATTTGTCGATTGTGCCGGTCAACGGGTCGATCACGTCCTTTGGGTATCCGTCTTCACCGACAGGCGAAAACACCGCCTGCCAAATGGCCCACTGCTCGCTCGAACGGCTGTGCGTGCCCAGAACATACTCATAACGATATTCATCTCCAACCAACCCAGTGATGGTGCCATCCGGTTTGCGGTCTGCGGCAATCGGCATTTCGCCGAAATCGCCTTTGCGGACGAAAGCGTTCGTATCGTTATAGAGGTCGATATTTTCGTAGGCGTGGAAATCGATCGGGTCGGGGCATGCAGTATAAGTACCGTTGTACATGTCTGGGTAAAAGATTTGTGTTGCGAGCGACTCCCATCCCCCGGTGCTGCCGCCGTACGTAGCTCGTGCCCATCCCTGGCCAATGCCACGGAATTGCCGTTCAATGGCTGGAATAAGCTCTTCGTTGATGGCCGAGCCGTAAGGGCCAACGTTTGCAGAATCTACATTGTAGGAATCGTCATAGTAAGGATTAGGGCTCTGGACATAGAGCAAAAGAACACGTGGCAGACGTCCTGATGTCCAGTCCTGAAAGAAGCGATAACCCGCAACTTCACGAGCACTTGGATGCGGGCCCGATGGAGGGTTGGTAACAAAGGGAACGGGTGCCGCAAATCCGGGGTGGAAGTGGTCCTGATAGACGATGAGAGGATAGTGCGCGTTCGGATGCTGATCGAATCCATCGGGCAGCAGCACCCAGGCCCCCAGATACATATCGCGGCCCCAGAAATGACTTAGCTTCTCGCTCCGGAAGTGAATATAACGAAGCCATTTCGCTCCGGGTTGTTTAGTAGCAATTACCGCAGGATCGCTGTCTGTTCCCACAATTGGTGGAATGACCTTGTCGAGCGAAAGCTTCAGAGTGGCATGGGAATGCGGATCGATATGAAGCCTGACGGGCGTGCTATAGGGATTGCCAGGTTTGCGGTTCCAGTGCTGACCTTCTCCTTTATCGGGAGGCAGCCAAAGAGTTTTGCCCGAAGCAAGATGAAATTTCTCATAGACGTTGAAGACTCCCTGAACCATGTAATCGCCAGGGTCGAGATCGGCCAGTGATCGGCGCGGATAACCAATGGTCTTATCGCCAATGATGATGGGCATGCCGGAAGCAAGATCTTTGACATCAACCCCAAAGGCCTGCGCAGAGGTATAGATTTCGTCCATCTGCATACGTGGCTCAGGTGCATCTTTGCCCATCTTTTTACTGAAAACCAGAATGAGATGCCCAGTCAGGTGCGCTTTGGTGGGAATGGTGACTTCAATGCGTTGAGCGAAAGCAGAAGATGTAAAGAAAAGAGCTGAAACCAGCAAAGTGACGAAACGCATGGAATACCTCGGTAATGCGATCTTTAACCGGAGTAACAAATCATGTCAGCATTTTTCAGCTTTGAGAGAAGGCTGCTGACAATGCCATAGAGTTTATTTCGGCTGAAAAAGCAGCGGAGCAAAGTGAATAAGATCGTTGCGCCAGACCATCCATGTATGCAGGCCGGGAGTTTCAAACTGGGTTACCGGCATGCCTTTGTCCTTTAGCCACGCCATGAATTCCTGATTTGGCTTCAACAATGGTTCGTCAGTCCCAACGGCGATCCATAACAGCCGCAGGTTGGCAGTTTTTGGATCGAGCGATGCCATCTGTGAAGCATAGTCGAGATTATGAACGGCTGAGCTGAAGCCGCCGACCCAGGCAAATTTATCTGAGTGCTCCAGCCCCGTGGTCAGAGACTCCAGTCCTCCCATTGAAAGTCCTGCAATAGCACGGTCTTCACGCTTGCGAGAGACGTTATATGCAGCCTCGACCTGGGGCATCACCTCCGTAAGCAATGCCTTCGTGAAGAGCGATGTATTGTGGTCGATTACTGCCGGATCGTCCCACACGTTATGTCCTCCCAGTACAAATGACATGTCACCATAGCCAAGCGGCATAACGACAACCATGGGCTTGATCTTTCCCTGCGCAAGCAGGTTGTCGAGGATATAGTTGGCATGTCCCACGGCAGTCCAGCCGGACGCATCATCGGACCATCCGTGCAGAAGATAAAGCACCGGGTAAGGATGCTTTGCCTTGGGGTTGTAGTTTGGGGGCGTGTAAACGTAGTAATCGCTCTGATTATCCGGCAGGCCCACGACTGTATTCGTGGTGTAGGTAACGTGATGCACGATGCCATGCGGGACGTTCGTAATATCCCATGGTTCAGGTTCATCCCCTGGAACAGTAACAAGATTGTCGAGGCTGATGAGGTTCGCTTTGACGCGTGCGTTATGAGGATCGAGTCGAATCTGGCCATCTGCAATGAAGTGGTAGCCGTACATCTCAGGTGCGAGCGGTTTTGTCGTCGCGGTCCAGACGCCATCTGCATCTTTGGTCATATCCAGAGGCTTGCCTGCGCCTTCAAGGGATAGTTCCACTTTGTTTGCATTGACATCTTTAAAGCGGAAGGTAACGGTGCGGCCAGGATTCACCTCGGTTGAATGAAAAGGCGGCGTCTGGGCAAAAGCAAGGATAGAAGAAAGCGAAGCGAGGATCATGAGCGCCTGTGCAGGTTTGGAAGTTGGCAGAAACGAACGCAATTTCATACGCGCCAGTGTAGCTGAATGCGGAGACAGCGCATAATAAGGCAATGCCCTTTCGCTCCGGATTCGTTTCGATCATTGGCCGCCCTAACGCCGGCAAGTCCACGCTGTTAAACGCCCTTCTGGGCCAAAAGCTGGCCATCGTAACCCATAAGCCACAAACTACGCGGACGCGCATTCATGGAGTGCTTGAGGTCCCACTGAAAAAGAAATCGCGTAATGAAGCGGGACACCCCGCCGCTCAGGTGGTACTGGTAGATACCCCGGGAGTACACAAACCGGAGACCCAGCTTGATAAGCGCATGATGCAAGAGGTACACGATGCGCTCGAATCACGAGATGCCGTGTTGTTTATTGTGGATGCCACGCACCGGTTGCCGAAAGACCCTGAGGAAGGGCGTACGACTGGACGAATGGCGAAGAGCGCCGCGGAAGATAATTTCGCGCTATCTCTGGTAAAGAAGCTGGAGTGTCCTGTAATCCTTGTTCTGAACAAGATCGATGCCATCCATAAAGAAGACCTGCTGCCGCTAATTGCACACTGGAGTTCACTTCATAAGTTTGCTGAAGTCGTACCAATCTCTGCACGGAAAAAACAGGGTCTGGAGCTTCTTCTGGACAAGGTTGTAGAGCAATTGAAAGAAGGACAGCGGTATTTTCCAAAGAACCAATTAACCGACCAGCCAGAGCGGTTTCTCGCTGCGGAATTGATTCGCGAAAAGGTTCTTTTGCTGACCGGCGAAGAAGTTCCCTATGCCACCGCTGTGGTCATTGAGCGCTATGAAGAACCCGCGTCTTTGAAGAAAACCAAAGATGGCAAGCTACCTGTGACAAAAATTGCTGCTGCAATTTACTGCGAACGCGCCGGACAGAAAGCCATCCTTATTGGCAAAGGCGGCGAGATGCTGAAACGCATTGGGACCGCAGCCCGAAAAGACATTGAATCACTGTTGGGAACGCGGGTTTTTCTGGAACTATTCATCAAAGTGCAGGCGGAATGGCGGAGCTCACGCGGATTTGTGGAAAACCTGGATTGGCGACGTCAGTTGGAAGAGATTGCGGAAAAACAAATGGAGGCAGGAAAAAGTTCGCGCTGAATTTTTCTCTGCCTCCAATGAACTAAGTCGGTGTGATTCGCTTTAGGTAGTTTCCAGTTCTCCACCCATTAATGGATCGCTGTAGCTCGAGCGCCCGGTTTCGACGCGGCCGGCATATCTCTTTTCAAAGAGATTCGATCCATCTACCTTCACGCTGAAGTCATACCATCCATGCTGTTTGCCAAGGTCAAGAACAGCAATTTCTTTAGAGCCAGGCGTGATGGTTTTCGTAACGGTCTTTGCGCCATAAGAGTTATCAATTACCTCAACCTTATAGCTCTTATTACCGCCACGATGGGTCAAATGAACTTCCACGTTACCTGAAGGCCCAAGCGATCCAGTCTGGTACTTGCAAGCTATTTCAATCTCCGGGTCGTTGTGGTTTCCAGTAAATTCCCGGAAGAAGCCATTGGGTCCGTGAACAGCTACCGCGTACTTCTCGTCTGTAAATAGAGACAGTGGAAATGATTCCTGAAGCGTATCCCCGGCTCTTACTGCATATGTTGCAGCCATCATGTTCGGCTGCGAAAGTTCTCGCGCCGTGATTGCCGTGCTTTTCTTTGTGCCATAGAGATACACATTGAATGGCAGCCCCGCTGCGCGGCTGCGAAAGATACTGTTAGCGGCCGTCATTTTCAGATCAAAGCTCTTGTGAGCAGAGTTCCAGCTACCCTCGGCATAAGCTTCATAGGGGATCGCGCATGACTGTCGAACGCCGGGCTCCTGCGCGGAGATCAGTTTTGATGCTCGCGGATTGCGATTGACCGCCCCAATCTCTTCCGCACTCAATGCCTTAAAGTTCGATGGGATCTCTTTATAGCGCGCCCGCTGGATAGATTCGACGAAGGGGTCGCGCTTCACAAACGGCAGCGACGGTCTTTTGCCGTCATAAGGTCGAAAGACCGACGTAAGGTTTCCGCAGATCGCCCGTCGCCACGCACTGATATTGGTTTCTTTGACCTGCTTGTTGTATTTGCGCTGAATAAAATCTTCCAGAAACTGAGTTGTCGATGTGTGGTCGAAGAGCTGCGAGTTGACCCAACCTCCACGACTCCAGGGAGAAGCAATAATCATCGGAACACGATAACCCAGGCCAATCGGTCCGCTGCGTGCCGCCTTCTCCGACACGCCATGGACAAGCTCATCTCCTACATAGGTGTATTCAAGGCCAGTGTCGATACCCGCCGAAGCGCCGCCCGTCTCTTTCCGCTTCGGGTCTGCCGCCACAAAAGACGGTGCATGATCAAAATAGCCATCGTTTTCGTCATAGGTAAGAATGAAGATCGTCTTCTTCCATACCTCTGGATTCCTGGTAAGAATATCCATCACTTCGGAGACATACCATGCACCATACCAGGGCGACGTTGGATGATCGGAAAACTTCTCCGGCGATGCCAGAAACGATACCGCGGGCAGCTTGCCGGTATTCACGTCCTGACGGAACTGGTGCAAAATGTCGCCTTTCGGGACTTCCATCTGCTGCGCCGAAGAACCGTCTTCAAAGTGAATTGTCTCCAGTTCATGGAAGTCTGAATCGGCATCATTCGTGACAAAGGCGCGCTTGTGCAGGTCCTGCATTGCAGAAGGAAGGCCTGAAAGACTCTGCTGAGACTTCTTGTACTTATCCTTCAGCTTCTCCATCTGTTCCAGCTTTGCGCTTAATTGTTTCTGAAACTTTTTCATTGCCTGTGGATCGGCGCGATGCGCTTCTATCTGCGCCTGCAACTTCTTAATGTCCGCGTTTGTTCCGGCCAGCTTTTCCTGGACGTACTCTGGGAAACGGGGCGTAAGTTGCACGTTGTAATTGGCAAAAAACTCCAGAACATTGCATCCAAAGTTGGAGAGCCATGCCCGCTGCTCTCCGGTCATGCCTCCCGAAAACTCAAGGTCGTTCTGATAGAACTTCCATGGAATGCCTGCCTGCTGAAGTTTTTCCGGAAAGGTCGGCCATGATACGCCGGCAGCGATCTCCTCATTACGCATATACACCTTGGAATTTGTGCTCTGCTTATCGCGCACAGTTCCGGTCCAGAAGGTGACGCGATTTGGCGTCGTGCTGCTCATCACGCCGCAATAGTGCTGATCGCACACAGTAAATGCGTCAGCCAGCGCATAGTAGAAAGGCAAATCCTCGCGTGTGTAGTGCCCCATCGTCAAAGGCACTTCGGCATACTCCTTGTTGTGGGGGCGCTTGGCATCAATCCAGTCGTTATGGTGGCCGCCGTTCCAGGCATCTACCTGGCTCTCGCGGGAGTGAGGAATCGACCCCATCCAGGTTACTCGTGTGTCTTTGATGTCCAATCGCCACGGCGCATAGGTCTGCCCAGCCGCACTTGTCTGCAGAAAGACCGAATTTCCATTTGCCTGCCGCAGCGCCCGCGGATCATTGAACCCTCGCACACCTTGCAAACTTCCCAAAGCATGATCGAAAGAGCGGTTCTCCTGCATCAGGATCACAATATGCTCGGCATCCAGGTATGTTGTGCCTGCATCGGGCTCAATAGCAAAAGCCCGTTGTACCGACTCCGGAATCGCTCCGGAAAAACCGGCAGCACCTGACAATAGAACTGCCTTCTTCAAAAAATCACGCCTGGACTGCATTTCTTTCCTCCAATCAGGTTTACAGATTACGAACTGCCTAAACAGTATTCATGCCTTGCCATCATATACACTCGCTTCACGGAGACAAACTCATGCTCAGCCAGAACGAACAAGATAGGACTGCACAAACCATTGCACAGCAAAACCAGACCACCACTGGAACAAGCCGGCGAGACTTTTTGCAAGGTTCGCTTGCCGTCGCAGGCACAGTTCTTGCATCTTCGGCCAGCGTGGTTGCCGCACCCACGGAGAAGGCGAAGCGGCCTAATCTTGTCTTTTTCTTTGGCGAAGGACAGCGTGCTGATGCTCTCTCCATTGCAGGCAATCCCATCGTGAAGACGCCAAACCACGACCGGATCGGCCACGAAGGCATTCGTTTTCGCAATGCATTCTGCACCAATGCCTTATGCGCTCCGGCACGTGCGGTCGCGCTGACGGGAATGTACTCCAGTTCTACTGGCGCTCTCTCCAATGAGCATATGAAGGTCCCTCTGCCTTCCGACATTCCACTCTTCACCGATATCCTTCACAAAGCCGGTTACGAAGTTGCCATCCTCGGAAAGGTGCATATCCAGAACGGCGTTGAAGATCGCTATTGGGACTACTACTTCGGCCACAATGCCCCTGGTAACGATTATGCGAACCCTTACTTCAAAGAAGGCCGCAAAGGAAAGATCGGTCCGCAGAAGCAATATCACAATGTCTATCCCGATGACCTGACCGTTGATCGCGCTCTGGCCTGGCTTGAGGAAGACCGCGGCGACAAACCTTTCTGCCTTTTGGTCTGGTTCGTCGCGCCGCATGAGCCGTTCTTTCGCCCGCGGCGGCATCTTGACCTTTACAACAACGGTACTGTGATTCCCAAGCCATCAACCTTTGATGACGATTTGAAAGGCTATCCAGGAAAACCAAAGAGCTTTGTCGATGCAGAAAATAAAATTGGAACGACTGAATCGCATCCTGCCTGTGGCTCGCTTGAAGGCATAGCCAAGGACTACTACGCCGGTCTTGTAGCAGTGGATGAAAATATTGGACGCGTTCTCAACTATCTCGAGAAGAAAAACATTCTTGATGACACGGCCATTGTGCAGGGCTCCGATCACGGATTCTTCCTTGGCGAATGGCGTCTCTTTGACAAGCGCCTCATGCACGAGCCATCCATCCGCGTTCCTTTGATGATTCGCTATCCAAAGCGTATTCCTGCGGGAACTGTCCGCGATGAAATGGTGCTGGATACCGACCTTGCGCCCACGTTCCTCGATCTCGCAGGCATACCAACCCCAAAGCATATGCAAGGGAAAAGTGTTTTGCCTTTGGCTAAATCTGCCGATCCTTCGTTCCGCAAGGAGTGGTACTACGAATATTTCGAGTGGCCAAATCCCGAAGCAGTGCGCCCACATCGCGGCATCCGCACGGAACGATACAAGTTAATTCATTACGTAATGGACCCACAGGAGTATGAACTCTACGATCTGATGTCTGATCCGAAAGAAACTCGTAACCTTTACGGCCAGCCAGAGCACGCTTCGCTCCAGAAACATCTGCAGGAGAGGATGGAGGCGCTTCGCACACAGATTCCACAGCGCCCCAAATTAGCGAGCTAGCCCAGCGACACCTTGTCAAGCGATCGAGTATTTCAGGACGACATGATGCAGCCAGTGGATTCACTTACAGAGACCAGGATGGAACGCGAAGCCTACTCCAAGGTGACCTGGCACATCGTGCCACTGCTAATGTTCGCCTATGCAGCCGCTTATCTGGCACGAGTTAACATTGGCTTGGCCAAGCTTCAAATGTTAGGTGACCTGCACCTGAGTGAAGCTGTCTATGGGCTCGGCGCAGGTATTTTCTTTATCGGCTATCTCATCTTTGAAGTGCCAAGCAATCTTTTGCTGCACAGAATCGGCGCCCGGGTCTGTATTGCCCGAATCATGTTTCTATGGGGCATCGTCTCGTCCTGCACAATGTTCGTCTCCTCCGCCTGGAGTTTTTACCTGCTTCGCTTTCTGCTCGGAGCTGCCGAAGCAGGTTTTTTCCCGGGCATCGTGCTCTATCTAACGTATTGGTACCCTTCGCGGCGTCGTGCAAGGACCACGGCGCTCTTCATGACATCGCTTCCGCTCTCAGGCCTGATTGGCAATCCCATCTCTGGCTGGATTCTGCAAAGTATGGAAGGCTGGCACGGACTTGCCGGATGGCGCTGGATGTTCTTTCTTGAAGGCCTCCCATCGATTGCAATCGGAGTTGTCGTGCTCTTTGTACTCAAAGACCGGATATCCGATGCACCATGGCTCAGCGGTCCGGAGAAAGCTCTGCTGACCGAACGTCTCGCCGCTGATGCGGCTGAAAGCGAACAGGTCTCCTCTATCCGGTCCACCATAAGCAATGGCTACATCTGGCTGATGACCGTTATCTATTTTCTGCTTGCTACCGGACTTTATGGCATTAGCTTCTGGCTGCCTACGTTTGTCAAAGCCGCTGGCGTTACGAGTGTTCTGAAGATCGGTCTTCTCACCGCAATTCCTTTCATCTTCTCAGCAGTATGTATGCTTGCCGTCTCGCATAGCTCAGATCGTCTTCGCGAACGACGCTGGCATATCGTGCTGCCGTCCCTCGCCGCAGCGATCGCTTTAGTCGTCAGCATTCATGCCGGCCACAATCTCACCGTCGCTATCGCCGCACTCACTATCGCAACTATGGGTGTATTCACGACGATACCTCTTTTCTGGAGCCTGCCTACCGCCCTGCTCGCTGGCTCCGGTGCTGCCGTCGGCATCGCTCTGATCAATTCCCTTGGCAATGTATCGGGGTTTGTCAGTCAGTCTCTGATGGGCTGGCTGAGCACCGTAACCCATAGCACGCACAGCTCCATTTATTTCCTGGGTGCATCGGCAATCGCAGCCGCTTTGCTCGTTCTTGCTGTTCCTGCGCGCATGGTGAATAAGTAATTCTTTAGCCACATTAAACAGCAGGTTCTGGTAATCCAGCTTTCTCATAAAGCAGTTTGCGTTTGCTCTCCCAATGTTCCTGCAGCCAGAGGTCTGCAGGCCGGTCATAGTAATTCCATGGAATATGCTGCGCATTCATTCCAACGAAGTGTGCGCCGTGGGTGCCAAACTTAGGAGATCTCGGCCAGAATGGCGAGCAAAGACTCACTTCATCTGTTCGTACCAGAAATAGTGGCCTTTGACGGCAAATCAGAGCTGCCTGTAAACCTTGCTCTTCAATTTCGGAGACAAGCCGAAACCGATATCCCTGTTGCATCGTGACCTTGCGAAGAACGATCGCCAATGCATCTTCCAGATTGACTCCTGGCGCCAGACCTCGTATTCCTGCGTTAAACTTCCCTGGCGGACACAACGCATCGAAGCTGCCCAGGCAGCGGTCAACATCTTCCGCAAAAAGACATCCACTATCTGATCGCAGCCACTCATCCATCCCCTCAGGAAGACCCCACAAGATGCAATCATTATCAAGCGCCAGCTCATAAGAATCAGCACAAACTCTTAATGGAGCTAGTTTCCACCCCATTCCTTCCATCACGGTTTCATCGAAGTATCTATGCATGACTTGGGGAAGATCATTGTGAGTTATGACAATCCATTCCACAGCAACAGGTAGATCACCCGTTCGCTGTTGTGCTTCTTCAAGAGAAACAGTGTTTACGCAAATTACATATTTCGCTGAAGGACCAAATAACTTATAGGCAGATGCAATAGAAATACGGAGCATTTCAAAGCCGCGATCACGCACTTTGCCGATTGTCCATCTCAACACTAATCGGTCTACGTTTGGAATCGGCGTCTCTCTCATGCTGAAAGAAGCCTTCGTTCGGAAAGATTCGCCGTATAGTCAAAGGAAAAGCCGAATGTAGGTATCGATTCGACATGCCAGAGCCGTTTATAGCTTTCTTCGCCTCGCAGCAAATCGATAGTCTGGACGCCTTCATTCGCAGCATGTTCTGTCATGGCAGCCAGCAGCAGCGTTCCCGGGCGAAGTTGAGCATGTTCTATCGAGTGCGACATGAGATAGATGTATTGCGTACGCGTCGCTCCTTCTACAGGGTCAACTAGCGCATATGCCACTCCAAGAACTTCGCCGTTCAGGCGTAGAACACCGAGTCTCAGGATTCCTAGCCGTAACAATTGAGGAATCGCTTCTCGATGACAAGCCAACACCCGCGGGTCAGCCAGTACGCCTGATTCTCCATTTTTCTGCCACCGTGCAGTATGAAGATTCACGAGTGCATTAAACGCGAGAGGCCAATCTTCCTCATTCGCAAGGGTGAGCTCCAGAGTTCCCAATCGCAGGGCGCGGTTCCTGTAATACATAGCATTCCTGCGAATTTTTACTGGAAGCTCAGAAACTGGCGAAGCTCGCATTTGCGAGCAACTCTCAGTTCCAAATGATCGATCGTCCCATCCATTTATCTGCTTCAATGCTCGATGAAGAATTGAACTCTCTCGCAATTGTGTGACGTACATGACGTCCCATCCATCCATCTCATGGAGATGCTCAAACGCGAAGTGGATATGCTCAATTCTGCATTCCGGCGCAAAGATGCCATCCAGATAGTCGCTTGTACCTACCCCCATAAGAAGAAGCTGACGCTCACGCCGGTCCGGTTCGTAATAGATATAGAACGGAAGCAGTGCTATAGGCTTCCCATAATTCAATATGGCTATTGCACGCAGTTCCGGCTGGCCGAACTGATGCCACCATGGTAATAGCCACTCCGGACTCTGAAATGGAGTAGCGTTTCTATCTTGCTGCCATAGCATCTGCCATGCAGGCCGAAACTCCTCCAGTTCACATGTCTGACAGATAAGGCGAAATGTATGCTTCTCAGGCATACAGCTTCTCCTTTCGGTAGCGAACCATGTCCTCGTATAAATCAAAATATTGATGGACCATTCGTTCACGCGAGAACCGTCTGGCTGCTATTTCCTTGCATGCCTCAGGTCGAATTGCGTGGATTCTGCGTATAGCATCGGCCATCTCTTCCACGCTCTCAACCAGAAACCCGCTTACGCCATCCTCCACAATCTCAGGTAGCGCGCCTGATCGATAGGCGATGACAGGCGTGCCCTCGGCGAGAGCTTCCATTGCAACCAGTGAACTGGTTTCCGGTGCAAGGGTTGGATGTAACAGGCACTTTGCCTGTCCAAGTAATGTATGGCGTTCCTGGGGCGCAAGAACTCCCGCAAACTTGTGCTTAATGGGTCCGCGTTCTTTTGCAAGAAGTGGCTTTATCTTTTCGCAAAAATACCTTTTGTGCTCAGTCCACGGGAATACCTGGCCGCCTAAAATCACCGGCGTATCTGCCTGCGATCCTGCCTCAAGTGCAGCATGCTGATTTTTCTCAGGACAAATGCGGCCCAATGTAACTGCAAAGTTGCTAGTTGTTTTTTTCTTCTCTTCAGGAGAGACTTCGACCCCATTCCCAATTACAACTGCTTCGCACAATTCAGAAAGGCAGGAGCGCCGCTGGGTCTCGGATACGCACTGAAGTTGGACATTGGAAGGAAGCTGCTTCCATATTTCGGATGGATACCAGGAGAATGGAAGATGAAGCGTTACAAGCACCGGAATATTAGTGGGCAATTTGTAACGATAGAAATCAAGACCATGCATGTGAATCAAATCGATGTGGTTGGTAGATAGAACATTGCCCAGCAATGCCTGAAAATTGCCTTTTAGCCAGCCATCCTCTGCATCATCTCTGAACTCATGTCGGATCGATGGCAGAATAAATAACTTCCCTGCGGCAATCGATCCCTCACAGGCCAGGACCAAAGACGTGTTGCCGCTTTTTACCAGGGCCTGATCAAGTACGGTCAAAACCTGTTCTGCACCGCCTACACAATTAGGACCAACTGGAGCAAAGGAATAGCCAACGCTGAGTATCGTTAATGGCACGTTGCTACCACCGATCTCATGGCGTCTTCCGCTGCTGCCGCCAACTCACAAAAGTGTTGAGAAGTTATTCCCCAATCATAATTGTCATAGAAAACCTTGCCGGCATGGGGAGGTGAACGAAAGTCATAGCAAGGAGCAATCCGGAAACGCTCACGCTCTACAGAAAAATAATTCAGCGTCTTCTGCTGTGAAGCAAAGCATGAAAGCAATCTGCGCTTGGAGTGCCGTTCTTCGGGTGAAAGTATGTAGCAGATTTCCCCTCCGGTTTGTGCATACGGAAGAAAACACCCTGTTTCGATTCCCTCTGCACCAGCGTGATAGAATGCCGCTTCAATGATGGCTGGCGCCTGTTCTCCACAAGCCTTCATCTCTGCCCCAGCATGGTGCACGGCAAATGCACATGCGTCGTGATCGGGATGACCGCCCTCATATGGATGGGTAAAAATAACTTCCGGCTGATGCCTGGAAACTAAACCCAGAACTTCCTGCGTAATCCAGGGTAAGTTGAAGCATACCTGCTGATCTGGAATTCCTAATGACGTCCATTGAAACCTTTTTATCTCAGCTATCTCGAATGCTTTAAGTAGTTCCTTCTCCCGAATCCTCTGATATTCCTTGTAGCTGCGCAACCCAAGAGCCCGACTGTCTCGTTCATCTCGGGGTGCCCCATCCGTTACATGGAGAATATGGGCAGAAGCACCAACGCGCTTCAGTCGTGCGCCCAAAGCAATCGTTTCGTCATCCGGATGCGCAAATACAAGCATCGCTTTAGGCGCAGATACCCCTGAATATTCAGGCTGAGTCGCTCGCATCAACAAGTCTTTCGGCATGATCGATTTCTCCCTGCAGCGTTTGCAGACGCCCTCTCCTTTCAGATGCCAGGAAGAATGTACAGGCTGTTATTTACGATTCAATGCCGTGCAGACTTAATTCCCAAGAATTTCTACGAACCCACGAAAAGATTATTGATGGCTGGAAGATCAGCAGAAAACAGGTTTGGAGGCATTTTCTTTTGGCTGCATTGAACTCCCTTCCACTCCGATGTATCATGAGAATGCAGACGATTTTGTTCCGTCCATGGCCGTGAGCGCACCGGCAGATTGACGGACGAGATAAGTGGGCCGCAGCCCACTTTTTATTTGTTTTAAAAACCGCCGGAAGCATCGCTATGTCGCTGAAACTGGACACAATTCGAGCCACTGCCGAGCGCATTGCCGCCTCTCATAATCTGGATCTCGTCGATCTCGAGTTTCAGGGCGCCGGTAAGCATCGTGCCCTGCGTATCTTTATCGAAAAGAACGCTCAGGAGCGTGCCCGGCTGGCGGAAACGGCTAATCCGGATGAACTGCCTAAGGGGGTTCCCATCGAGTCGCTCTCGGGGGTTACGCATGAAGACTGCGCTCTCTTCGCTCAGGATTTTGGCACCGTTCTCGATATCGAGGACCTTATTCCAGGTTCCGAGTACACTCTCGAGGTCTCCTCTCCTGGCCTTGAGCGGAAGTTAACTCGGCCAGAAGATTTTCGACGATTTCAGGGGAATCTTGTAAAGATTCAGACGTTTACAGCAATTAATAACAATCGCCACTGGCAAGGCCGCTTGTTTCGGTTCGCGGACAATACCGTGAGCCTCGATCTGGCTGCTGTCAAACAAAAGAGCAAAGCTAAGAAGGCAGTAACCGAACAGACTATCGATATTCCTTTGTCGAATATTGAAAAAGCAAATCTGATTGCGGAAATTTGAACTTATACCGCATCAAAACCAGCAAGACTATAGCAACAAATGTGAAGGACACCTGACCGATGGCAAGTGCACTGTATCAATCCATTGAGATCCTGAGCCGGGATAAAGGCATCGAGCCCGATGTGGTCGTAGGCGCAGTTGAGGACGCCATCGCGCTGGCAACCCGCAAGTATTACCGGACGCAGGAGAACATGCGTGCCGAGATGGATCGTGAGACCGGCGAGATTCGCGCCTATGTCTATAAAACTGTGGTCGAAACTCCCGAGCAGGTCGAAGACGAGATCAACCAGTTGACGCTCGAGCAGGCGCGCGCCCTTGCTCCTGAAGTCGAGGTCGGAGGCGAACTTCGCTTCTATAAGGACACTACGCCGCTGGGCCGCATCGCCGCCCAGATGGCCAAACAGGTCATCTTCCAGAAGGTTCGCGAAGCCGAGCGCGACACTGTCTTCAACGAGTACAACCACCGCGCCGGCGAAGTGCTCAATGCCACGGTTAAGCGGCTGGAGCCGATGGACATCATCTTCGATCTGGGCAAGGCCGAAGCCCGCATGCCCAAACGCGAGCAGTCGCGGCTGGAGCAGTTTGCCGTCGGTGAACGCGTTCGCGTTGTCCTGCTCCGCGTAGACCGCGCGGCCAAAGGACCGCAGGTCATCGTCTCCCGCGCCTCACCCGTGCTGGTGCAGAACCTGTTTCAGTCCGAAGTTCCGGAGATTTACGACAACACCGTGGCCATCAAAGCCATAGCGCGCGAGGCCGGTGAGCGTACCAAGATTGCTGTTATGTCCCGTGACAAGGACGTCGATCCTGTCGGTGCCTGCGTCGGCATGAAGGGCATGCGTGTGCAGTCCATTATCCGCGAGCTGCGCGGCGAAAAGATCGACATCATCGAGTTCTCCGATGAGATTACGACCTTTGCTGAAAAAGCGCTTCAGCCCGCCAAGGTCAGCCGCGTCTCCATCACCGATCTCAACGAGAAACAGCTTGAGGTCATTGTCGATGACACCCAGCTCTCGCTCGCTATCGGCAAAAAGGGCCAGAATGTTCGTCTTGCCGCCAAGCTCCTTGGCTGGAAGATCGACATCAAGAGTGAAGAGGAGAAGCGCCAGGAGGTCGAGCAGCAGATGCAGGCCATGGCCGGCGGCCCAACCACCCCGATCGAGCAGGTCACAGAACTCGGCGAAGGTGTGCTCGAAAAGCTCATCACTGCTGGCATTACCACTGTCGAGGGTTTGGCCGATATGACGCCCGAACAGCTCGAAGAAGTTCCCGGTATTGGTGAAAAAACGGTCGAGAAGATTTCGGTCGCTGTTCGCCATTACTTCGGCCAGTACGAGGAAGGGGAGGAACGGCCAGCAGCTCAGGCTCCCGCCGCCTCGGAAAACGCATCTGAAACCGCAGAAGCGGAGGAAGATACTATGTCGAAGACGCCAGAAGCTCTTCTTGCGGAAGCCGCAGATACCGGGCGCGCCGAAGAAGCCGAGATTTCAACTGAACAGATTGCAGAAGCTGAAGATACGGCCAGCGATGCGTTCAGCGATGCCGATGCACGGGAAGAGCAGATTGAAACCAGCAATGACGCCGTAGACACCCTGGTCGATGAGAGTGAGGATGTCTCCGGTGAGGGCATTGATGAAGACGGAAACGGCCGTGGCTGAAAAGAACCGGCTACCGCAGAAAACAGTCTTCGGGCTTCCTGCTAGGGCAGCTCAGAGACAGCACTTACAATATAGATTCCTACTCGACGAGGCTGATATGAACAGCTAAGAGCGCAGGAAAGCGAAAAGGGACGGATGAGTAAAGTTCGAATCAACGATCTGGCACGAGAACTGGAAGTCAAGAGCAGACCAATTCTCGATGCGCTGCACGCGCTGGGTATCGACCCGGACAAAAAGATGACGCACTCGAACTCCATAGAGGAGCACGAGGCCGACCAGGTACGGCAATACCTCAACAAGGGCAGCCGCCCCGCCCCGGCAAAATCCGCGATCGATACGAAGCCCAAGTTTGATCTCTCCAAGGTCTCCAAGCCTGGAGATGCGCTCAAGGCTATTCTCGAACGCAAGCAAGCTGAAGCTGCCGCCAAAGCTTCTCCCGCTCCTGTGGCAAAACCCGTTGTTGCTGCTCCTCCCGTTGCCGCTGCTCCTCCTGCTAAACCTGCATCGGCGGTTCCGGCAGCACCAGTTCCGCCGGCTGCCCCGGCACCGCGCCGCATCGTGCCGCAACCGCGTCAGGCAGCAAACATTGTCTCTCCACCGCCTGCAGCCGCTGCTGCACCCGCAATCGCCAGCAAGCCACCCGCTGGTCCGGTAATTGCCCGTCCGCCCGCTACTCCTGCTACTCCTGCTGCTCCGCAGCCTGCAACTGAAGCTGGCGCAGCACCGCGTCCCGCTGTCGTTGCTGTACCTCCTGCTGCGCCGCCCGCAAAGCCAGTTGCTCCCGCTCCTGCTACTCCACCTGTTGTAGAGATGGCAGCACCGACTCAACCGGAGGCACCGGCGGCCGAAGTGAAGCAGCCCGACGCAGTCGCTGCTGCTCCAGCAGCGCCGTCAACCCCACAGCGTCGCGTCATCATGCCGCAGACCGGTCCACGGCCTATTTACACGGCACCAGCAGCCCAGCCCGGAGCTCCGGCTCGCAGCCGTCCCATCTTTGAGCGTCCACGTCCTCAGGTTCCCGGAGGAGCACGACCCTCAAATCTGCCTCCCGGCGCACGTCGTCCCATGCATCCTACGCGCAGCTTTCCCGGCGGTTCGGGTGCGCCTGGCCGTCCGGGCTTCGCTCCCGGTGGACCACGCCCTGGCTTTGGTGCTCGCCCCGGGTTCGGTGCACGTCCTGGAGCTCCCGGCCTGATGCCGCCTCCCGGCGAGGCTCCAACGGGGCAGCGTCCGGGCCAGCGTCCAGGTCGTCGCGGCGGCAACCAGCGTTACGAAAAGACCAAAGAAGGCCCGATGAAGGGCTTTGCCCCTCCGACACGTTTTGGCGGAGCGCAGATCCCACAGGAACCTCTGCCCATCACCCGCACCATCACTGTCACGGAAGGAATTAGTGTTAAAGACCTGGCTGAAAAGCTCGACGTTCGCGGCAAGGACCTCATTGCAACCCTGCTGATGAAGGGCGTCTTTGTCACCGTCAACCAGTCGCTTGAAGGCGAGTTGGTCAAGGATGTCGCCCGTCAGTTTGGTGCAGACGCTCAGGTCATCTCGGTTGAAGAGCAGTTGGAGAATGAAGCTATCGAAGGCTTCCTCGAAGACACGACCGGAATGGTCGAGATCGACCGCTCACCCGTGGTTACAGTCATGGGCCACGTCGATCATGGTAAGACTTCCCTGCTCGACGCCATCCGCTCCACAGACGTTGCTTCGGGCGAAGCCGGAGGCATCACGCAGCACATCGGCGCCTACAAAGTGCATGTCACCAAGCCGGATTCGCCTGCCTTCGGCCGCGAAATCGTATTCCTCGATACTCCCGGTCACGAGGCCTTCACCCGCATGCGTGCCCGCGGAGCCAAGGTCACCGATATTGTTGTAGTCGTCGTTGCCGCAGATGACGGCGTAATGCCTCAGACGCTGGAAGCCATCGATCATGCCCGCGCCGCCAAGGTGCCAATCATCGTTGCCGTCAACAAAATCGATAAGCCTGAGGCCAACCCACAAAAGGTCATTCAGCAACTAGCCAATCGCGGCCTTCAGCCCTCCAATCAGGGTGGCGACACTGAATTCGTCGAAGTCTCGGCCAAGAAGCGCATCAACCTCGATTTGCTCGAAGAGATGATCTGCCTGGTCGCCGACGTCAACGCGCCCAAAGCAGTTCCTGATCGTCCTGCTGTCGGTACGGTCATCGAAGCCAAACTCGACCGTGGTCGTGGCGCTGTTGCTTCTGTTCTGGTTCAGAATGGCACTTTACGCACTGGTGACAGCTATATCGTTGGCAATACTTTCGGCAAAGTGCGTGCCATGTTCGATGATCGCGGACGCTCCATTACCGAAGCCGGCCCCTCTACACCAATCGAAATTCTCGGTCTTGAAGGCATGCCCGATGCGGGCGATACCTTCCTGGTTATGGCCGATCGCGATAAGGCCAAGGGAATCGCCCAATACCGCAAGATGAAGGAGCGCGAAGCACAGCTTGCGAAGAGCTCTCGCGTCTCGCTCGAAGGCCTTGCCGAGCAGATCAAGCAGGCCGGAGTCAAAGACCTCAACCTCATCCTCAAAGGCGACGTGCAGGGTTCAGTCGAAGTACTCGCTGACTCGCTCGAGAAGATGTCTACCGAAAAGGTTCGCGTACGCGTACTGCACTCCGGTGTTGGCGCTATCACGGAATCCGACGTCCTACTCGCATCTGCCTCAAATGCTGTAATCATCGGTTTCAACGTTCGGCCAGACCGCAAATCAGCAGAGATCGCCGAGCGCGAGAACGTTGAAATTCGCCTGCATTCCATCATCTATGAGCTGCAGGACGAGATCACCAAGGCAATGTACGGCCTGCTCGAACCGGTCTACAAAGAGAACTATCAGGGACGCGCCGAGGTGCTCAATGTATTCAAGATCACCAAGGTTGGTCAGATCGCCGGTTGCCGCGTCACCGATGGCCTTATCAGGCGCGACTCCCAGGCACGTCTTCTGCGCGAGGGCGAGGAGCTTTGGAAAGGCAAGATCGCTTCGCTCAAGCGCTTCAAGGATGATGTCGCCGAAGTCCGTCAGGGTGTCGAGTGTGGTATCGACCTCGCCGGCTACAAGGACATTCGTGTTGGCGACATTATCGAAACCTTCACCACAGAAACTATGGCCGCGGAGTTGGGGCAGAACACTGCCGCCGCTCGCAAGGCCAGAGAGAACGCCGCTGAAGCGGCAGCGGAGACTTCGGTTAACGCCTGACAGAGAAGACAA
Organism: Edaphobacter sp.; assembly: GCA_035656355.1. Classification (GTDB taxonomy): domain Bacteria; phylum Acidobacteriota; class Terriglobia; order Terriglobales; family Acidobacteriaceae; genus Edaphobacter. Next base: position 56,366 of record DASRSR010000118.1, on the reverse strand, counting down.
CCTACATAGAAAAGGCGGGACCAAGTGGGTCCCGCCTTTCTCTATGTCCAGAGAAAGTCCTTAATTGTGCAGTTTTAGTCCATGCCGATGATGTGCGCGAAAGACATAGTGCCCAATCAACCATCCGGCCGCGCTGCCAACTACAACGTCAGTGGGAAAGTGCTCCTGCCCCATCACACGTGTCAGGCTTACTCCTGTTGCCATGGTATAGATTCCGACCTGTGCCCACCGCGATGGATACTCCTCTGCCAGCACTGCGGCAGATGACCATGCCAAAACACTGTGGGTCGAAGGAAATGACGAGTCGGAGACACTGCCCTCAAAAAAGTGGCCGCGCGCATCCTTTATTGCTGGGCGCTCGCGCCGGAAAACCAGCTTCATCGCTTCGTCTACGACCAGGCCATCGACAAGTGCCTCACCGCCAAGCAGGCCTGCTTCACGTGCATGATCATTGCCCTTGAGGTATCCAATTCCATAAAGGGCTACGGGTGCAGCAACGAATCCACCAAAGAGGACGTTGGAGGCGTCCACACTATTCTGGTTGAAGTCCTTATCGTGGCTTACCACCGACTTCATCGTGTGATGGTCCGTTGCGATACTCACGCCTGTGGCCACAGCAAGCGGCGCGAGCCATATCAAATCGCGCCTGTGGATACGGGCCGGACTGGTCCATATCGCCGCCTGGTCCTTCAGAATCCGGACCGGAGTTCCGCGAAGCGTTACGGGTTCCGGCGCGTCGGGCAGCGAGGCTGCACTGCTGTGGGCATCTTGCGAAGTCCCATTATTGCCCTCAGCCTGAGATACCGCGCTCGAAAGCCCGAAGCAGCACAAAAGTACAAGGACTGCGAACTTCTCAAGACTCTGCCAACGGACTGTGCCGCAGCGATAGTTTCCCGTCATGTGCCCTCAAAACATCGTAAATTTAAATAGAGCTGTCCCCGAATAAGAGACCCTGGCTTCAATCATAACTGCCTTTATACGTAATACCTTGGACTGGTAGTCCGCAGTAAACTCCCCAACGAGGAAGCCTCTTTGATCTCAGTTCTCATCCTCACCCGCAACGAGCAGCGAGACCTTCCAGGTTGCCTGGCCTCTGTAGCGTGGTGCGACGACATCCACGTCTTTGATTCTTTTTCGACCGACGATACTATAGCCATCGCTAAGGCTGCGGGAGCCGAGGTTCGGCAGCGCATCTTTGATGACTACGCGGCCCATCGCAATGCCGCACTCGTCTCCATACCCTTCAAGTATCCCTGGGTTTTTCTGCTCGATGCCGATGAGCGCCCAACACCCGAGCTCTCACAAGAGATGCAGCAGATGGTCGCCGGTGCTGACGGCGACATCTCCGGCTTTCGCCTGCGCCGCCGCGACTTCCTTTTTGGCACATGGCTTAAGCACGCGCAGATCTCCCCCTTTTACATTCGTCTTGTACGTCCTGAGCGTAGCCGCTATACCCGCGCCATCAATGAAGTCATTGAGGTTGAGGGCCGCGTTGCCGATCTCACCCATCCGCTCGATCACTACCCATTCTCCAAAGGTGTCGCTCATTGGATCAGCAAGCATAATCTCTACTCCACAATGGAAGCCGAGTTAATCCATCGCCAGCAGGGCTTGCAGGACCCTTCGCTCAAAACCGCATTGTTCGATTCGGACTTCCATGTCCGGCGCCTGCACCAGAAGGCACTCTTCTATCGCATGCCCGGACGTCCGCTCATTAAATGGTTCTATATGATGTTTGTACGCGGAGCGATCCTCGATGGGCCTGCCGGCTTCACCTACTCCACACTTCAGTCAATCTACGAATACTTCATTGTGCTGAAGACACGCGAGCTGGAGCGCAACACACACCCATAATTCAACGCATCGCTGCCGCCACCGGCTTCCCTGCCTTCGGCTCCTCTGCATTCCAATCGAAACCAAGAAACTTCGCCAGCGTAGCCGCTACCTGACTCTGTGTCACCGCAGGCACATTCGCGCGGTTGCCAAGCGCTGGCGTCTGCGGCCCCATGAAGCTCATAAAGATGTACTTCGAGTCCGGCACCTTCTGCCCATGACTGGTCCAATCGTTCGACCCGCTCCCTCTTCCATGATCGGGCACAAAGATCAGTGTCGTCTTGCCTCGATACTCCGGCATCGCCTGCAGTGCAGTCCATAACTGCTGCAAATAACTATCGACTCGATGAGCTGCATTCAGATACTCACCGTAATTTCCGCCGTGCGCCCATTCATCGGTTTCGCCAAGCGAAAGAAACAACACACGCGGCTTCTTCACCTTGATGTACTCCATCGCCGTATAAAAGACTGGCGCATCGAACGGTTCATCATCCCAAACTCGGGGTGTCTCTTCTTTCAGTGAATTCAACAACGCCAATCTCGGAGTCATCGGCGACATCATCAGAGGATCGTATCCGGCATCGACCGGAAAACCGCAGCGCTTCGCATTCACAATACCGGCGATCGTTGCCCAGGCGCCGAATGCGGCAACCTGTCCTTGCAACCCAGGCTGCTTGTTCAGCCACTCCAGCACGGTGACGTTCGGGTTCATGATGTTGTCGTTGGAATTGATTCTCGGATCGCCGTGCCCGGTCAGCGTTTCGCTATATCCGGGATAGGAAAAATCAAAGCCATTAGTCACAAACGCATCCGAGTGCGCATCGCGGTCGCCATACATCTGGCCATGCGGAATCATTGTCTTCCATAGAAAGGGCATCAACCGCTCGCGCCGCTCCTCTGACGTCGCTGCCAGATACTTCGCTTCCAGTTCCTTGACGCTTCGTCCATCGAAGTATCGCTTATCAGTCAGCAAGCTTGCATCCGCGCCGCGAAATACCTCCTGCCAGCGCAATCCGTCCGTCATTACAAGAACAACATTCTGTCTTTCGGCATTAGGTTTTTGCGCGCGTGTCGGCGCGCTGCCGCATAGAACCAAAGTCAGCGCCAGCAATGCAATCCGTGTCAGAAAATGCCGTGGATTCAAAACAATTCCCCCTTTACGGCAAGAATTTATCGTCGCGCAAAGCCGCTCATTTCACTGGATGAGCGGCTTTGTACGACGATAAATTTTACAGTCCTATTTCAGCAGGCTAAAGCAGTTTTACTGAGGATACCTTGATCGTGTCGCCCTGGACATCGCCCTTGACGTTCACACGCAGGTGGTCCGTCTCTTTCGACGCCTTGAGCTCTTTCAGTATCTGCTTATTTCCGGCTTCGTCGAACTTCAGAAATTGATTGTCTGAAGTAACGATGCCGAAACCGCTCTTGGCACACTTCAGAGCGCAATCACGTGTATGCGCATCCGGACTGGAGGCCACTTTAGAAGAACAGTTCTGATCCACCACCGGAACATCGGTAAATGTTTTGGTCGCGGCAAACGCTGGGGTAGCCAACAAGCCGACAGCAAGAAGGGAAACAAGTGCTTTCATTGATGTTCTCCATTTCAGGTTGAATTAATTCACTACAAAACTCGGCAAGTTCTGGCTCTGCAACGATACTCCAATTCTATGCAGCCTGCATAGAATCCTGGCGCAGAGTCGAAAGCTGCGATAGAACAAATGCGCCGACAGCAATTTCAAGGTCTCGAACCGCAATATCGTAAAACATGCCTGTCGTAAGCAGATTAATTGCAATACCAATCAGCCAAAGCATGACGATGTAGCTGCCAATCTTCGTCCAGCGGCTCAGCACAATCAGGCCCGCGATAATCTCCACGATGCCAACGGAATGCATAAACACCGACTCGCTGACTGGAATAACTTTTGTCACAAGGGGGCTGAGATACATCCCCCAATCGGTCAACTTATTGAAGTACTTGTCGATTCCTGCAAGGATGGGCCCAACTCCCAATGCAATTCGCAGTGCCCACCAACCAATCTTAAGGCGTTTATTGAACGTTTCCATTTTCTGCCTCTCACGCCAAAAGACTTCAATCCCGCAGCTTCGGTTACAAAAGAAAAGAATGCCAAATGGCTGTACAGTCTGCGGCAAAGCGTTATGTTTTGAAAGGGCGGGACTTCAGTCCCGCCGTAACTCCAATGCATTCAATGTGGCTTTAGCCACCGAGGGAATCTTTTCCGAAGCGCAAGCCACGTTTTTCCGCAGCCTATGTAACCTCTTCGATTCCACAGACTCTATTAGGATGAGAACGCCATGGAAACAGCCGAAGTCCTTGAGAGATCGAGAACATTGACCGATGAAGAGGTTGTGGATCGCGTACGCGCAGGAGACCTCGCTCTTTACGAAGTCATTATGCGTCGTTATAACCAGCGCCTCTATCGTGTTTGCCGCGCAATTTTGCATGACGACACGGAAGTCGAAGACATTATGCAGGATGCCTATGTTCGCGCTTATAGCCATCTCGATCAGTTTGCCGGCCGCTCGACATTTTCCACCTGGCTGACCCGCATCACAGTAAATGAAGCGCTAACTCGCCTGCGCTCGCGCAACCGGCATCCCCAGGTGGAGATTGCCGACTACGACGGAGAGATATCGATGACAACGTCCACACAATCTCTCAACCCGGAGCAGAACGCCTTGACAGCACAAGTGCGGGAACTTCTGGAGGAGGCAGTCATGAACCTCCCGGAAAGCTATCGAGCAGTAGTCATGCTCCGCGATGTCGAAGAGCTCAGTACCTCCGAAACAGCCGAAGCGCTGGATCTTACCGAAGATAACGTCAAGGTACGCCTCCATCGCGGCCATACCATGATGAGAAATCAGCTTTTCGAGCGTATCGGGACCAAGGCAAAGGAAGCATTTCCATTTATGGGGAAACGTTGCGATCGTGTTGTGCAAAATGTATTCGACCGCCTTGCAAAATTCAGTGACGTCAGCTCGCAGATACAGTAACACACAGGATTCGCGATATCGTTTTGCCAAATATTAGTCCTTCGCTCCTGTCTCAAGCGCTGTCTTCTCATCCTTATGCAATAGATCGATGATCGTCTGATACAGACGGTTCCGTGTCTCGAAGCGCTCGCCTGCGCGAGTGACATAGCGCACAAGAAGATCGATTCCTGCGCCGGCTGGACGCATCTCTACTGAAGTTTCGCCGGAAAAATAACTAAGCGTATTCTGCTTCATCGCCCGCCTCCACTCCTGCTCGGCCTGTGAAGCGCTCTCTTTCGTCGTCTCGATCACAGCACTTTGAATCTGGTCGATTACTTTAAACGTGCTCTCTCCTGCCGGAATGTTGACGCTGATCTGGTCCCACATCCACTGGCCTGCAGTCGAAAAGTTGAAGAACTGCCCCGAGATTGCAAACTTGTTCAGGAACGTCACCCGGCGTCCCGTCGGATGTCCTTTGTCCGTCCAGTTTCCCGTCTCCAGCAGAGAAGTTCGGAAGAGGCCAATCTCCAGCACCTCGCCCGCTACACCGTTAATCTCCACCCAGTCCCCTGCTCTTATCCCGTTCTTCCCCATCAGCACAAACCAGCCGAAAAACGCCAAAATGAAGTCCTGGAACACAACCGTCAGCCCCGCCGTAGCCAATCCCAAAATAGTCGGCGTATGACTTGGCGCGCCAAAGATGACCAGTAGCACCAGCAGCAGTGTCACCAGCTGCAGTGCCAGACGCGCAATCGTTCGCAGCGTCTGAAGACTTCGCTTGTCCATCTTCGACCGGTTCAGCATCGCCCGAATCAGCGCGCCAACCACAGCGGCACACAACAGCAGAAACGCAATCACTGTCAGCGATTGAAATATCAGGTGGGTCACAATCCTGTGTTGCAGCTCAACCTGAGCCAGCCATCGTTCATAGACGTTTGCAAGCTGCCGTTGCGTCTGCATCCTGTCGTCCAGAATTGAATGCACCTGCGCTATGGTGCGCATTTGCGACATCTGCGCCACTCGTGCCTTCGCCGTTGACTGCGCATCCAGGCCGGCATTCACTGCACTCGACTTTTTCTCGATGTCGGCGTGCTGCGAAGTCAGGGCGGCAATGTCGGACTCAGCCTCAGCTTTTGCCTGCTGAATCAGGTCCATCCGGCTCCGCTGGTCGAACCATGCGGTCGCTCGCCCATAGAGCGTCCCATAACGCTTTGCCGAAGCTACGGTAGTTGGCGCTCCGCTGGCCATCTGCTCGTCATACTTCTTCATCGCGGCTTCGCGTGCTGTCAGCTCTTGCTGAATCGCTCCACGCTTATCGCCGCTGACCCTGGCCAGATCGTCCGTCAAATCTCCCAACTGGTCGGTATCGAGCGCCAGTTGCGCCTTGGCCACATCCAGATCGTCCGACTGCACTGTTCCATCCGGGCCTTTGGGAAGCTTCGCCGCCTCTTTCGTCAGACGGTCTACCGCAGCCTGATCTTCTTTCACAATCTGCTTCAGCGCAGCCACCTTCTGCGAAAGCACCAGAGCATCGCCTTTCAGTACTGGCGGCTCAAGCGCTGCCATGCGCAACGCCATGGCAAAAGCCTGATCGACCTCGTGGTCGGCTAATCGTTCGGCCTCCAGTGCCAGCCTTTGCTCTTCTACCGACACCGCAAGCGGAGCCAGCGCCTGCGCCGTCTGCCAGGGCCGCTGATCCACAAGCGTCTGATCTCCAGCGCCGCGCATTCCTCGCAAGAATGGAAGGTTCGACATAGCGCCACGCGTCACAAAGCTCGCAATAAGGAACACCGCCAGCAGCACCGCAGGCACGGCAATAATAAGTCTGCGCATCTCCTTCATTCTTTCATCCCATCCTGTAGACGCTCTCCCACAAAAGTCATACACATTCCTCTGGTTAAAGGATGCGCTGCCATCTAAACTCAACCTATGTGCGGAATCGTCGGTTACGTTGGTCCTCAACCCGTTGTTCCTGTAATTATTGAAGGTTTGCGCCGCCTCGAATACCGCGGTTATGACTCCGCCGGAATTGCCGTAGCAGGCAACGGCAGCGGTCTCGAACTGCGCCGCGCTCCGGGCAAGCTGCGCAATCTTGAAGCTGTCATCAGCGGCAATCCGCTGCATGGCACCTTCGGCATCGGCCACACCCGCTGGGCCACGCACGGCCGCCCCACCGAAGAGAACGCGCACCCTCACCGCGACTGCACCAAAAATCTCGTCGTCGTCCACAACGGCATCGTCGAAAACTACCTCGCGCTCAAAAAAGAACTGACCGCCGCCGGCCACACCTTCGTCACCGAAACCGACACCGAGATCATCGCCCACCTGATCGAAGAAGAGTTCAACCTCGCAGCGGGCAAGAACCCGGGTGCCCCATCTTCGGCGACGGTCTCATCGTCGACTAAGGTGGGTTCTTCCACGCCGACCATTCCTTTAGAAGAAGCCGTCCGCCGCACCGTCCACCGCCTCACCGGAGCCTTCGCCATCGGCGTCCTCTCCGCCCTCGAGCCCAACAAGCTCGTGGCCGCCCGCATGGGCCCGCCCGCCATCATCGGTATCGGCGACGGCGAATTCTTCCTCGCCTCAGACGTTCCCGGCATCCTCCACCACACCCGCAACATCCACTTCCTGCAGGATGGCGAACTCGCCGTTCTCACCCGCGAAGGTGTCTCCCTCTCCGACTTCGATGGCAAGCCGCTCCCCTTGAAAGTGCAGCGTATTCAATGGGACCCCATTCAGGCCGAAAAGGCCGGTTACAAGCACTTCATGCTCAAGGAGATCAACGAGCAGCCCCGCGCCATCCGCGACACCACCCTCGGCCGCGTCTCGCTCGACAGCGGCAAGGTCTTTCTCAACGAGATGCAGATCACCGACGAGGACTTCCGTACCGCCAGCCAGATCACCATCGCCGCCTGTGGCACCAGCTGGCACTCCGGACTCGCCGGTAAATTCATGATCGAGCGCCTCGCCCGCCTGCCCGTCGATGTCGACTATGCCAGCGAGTATCGCTACCGCGACCCCATCCCCGACCCCCACGCCATCGGCCTGCTCATCACCCAGTCGGGCGAAACCGCCGACACCATCGCCGCCCAGCGCGAACTTATCTCCAAGGGCAGCAAAACCCTCGCCATCTGCAACGTCGTCGGCTCCGCCGTCACCCGCGAAGCCCAGGGGACCATTACGACCAATGCAGGCCCCGAGATCGGCGTCGCCTCCACCAAGGCCTTCACCGCCCAGCTCACCGCCCTCTTCGTCCTCGCGCTGCACCTCGCGCAGGTTCGCGGGACCATCACCGACGCCGAATCCTGCCGCCTCGTCGATGAACTAAGTAAAGTCCCGGCAAAGATCGAAGAAATTTTGCGATCAGTCGATGCCCAGTGCTTCGATCTGGCCAAAATCTTCCACACCGCCGACGACTTCCTCTTCCTCGGCCGCGGCATCCACTACCCTATCGCGCTCGAAGGCGCGCTCAAATTAAAAGAGATCAGCTATATCCACGCCGAAGGCTACCCTGCCGGCGAGATGAAGCACGGCCCCAACGCCCTCATCGACGAGACCCTCCCGGCCGTCTGCATCGCCACCAAAGACCCCGACGACCCATCGAGCGTCCTGAAGTACGAAAAGACCCTGAGCAACATTCAGGAGGTCACCGCCCGCAGCGGCCGCGTCATCGCCATTGCGATCGAAGGCGACGAAGAGATCAAGCACCTGGTCGAACACACCATCCAAATCCCCCAGGCCCCCGAACTCCTCCTCCCCATCCTCGAAGTCGTCCCCCTGCAACTGCTCGCCTACCACATCGCCGTAAGAAGAGGGTGCGACGTAGACCAACCTAGGAACTTGGCCAAGAGTGTGACGGTGGAGTAAGTAGGTGAGCGGCCAACGGCAAAAGGAAGCTTCGAGAACAATGTCTTATTCCCGCCCTCGAAGCTCCAACTGTTACTGCTTGAGTGCCGTGAATGCGCTGCCATTTCCTTGAACACCTTGGATTACGCCCTGATCGCCAGCAAATTGGATAGCAGCACCCTGCTGAGCGATTACAAGATGGAAGGAGGCCGTTGCAAAATAGGTGCTCGAACATGGACTCGTCGCGCTTGGCGTAGGGTTCCATGTCGAGGACCCAGTTCCGTCTGATTTAATGCTATAGGTGCCTGTAAAAGTGTAGGCGCATTGAGTTGGGACACTGAACGTATAGTGGGCGACATTCATTATCCCTGATGTCAGATTTCCATTTCCATCTGACGTAAAGGTCCCATAGAGTGTCTGCTCAGAACCCTCCAATTCGAATGAGTAGGCATAGGTGCCCGCAATAGTGGCATTTGTATATCCAGGCGATGCTTGGACGGGCGGAATAATTGAATTTCCTCCTCCGCCATTCGCGCTTTTGGCACCCGAACAGCCAGAGAAAATCATTAGAAAAGCGATACTGAACAAGGCAAGAATTTTCTTCATTATGATAAAGCTCCTTGGAAAGTTGCTCGTACATATTAGCTTGGAACAGCCGGGTACCCCACCCTCCTACTTCTAACCAACCACCAACGCTCGGGCGCCCCATCCTTCGCGCTTTTGCGAAGGGTGGGATGTAAACTGCTCGTACCGCCATGCCCAGCGGCCTCAAGCGCTACCAACAGACACAGAAGTTCCACTTCATCATCTTCAGTTGTTACTGCCGACAACCTCCCATTCCTTTATAGCTACTTAGGAAATCGAGTGGACACGGGGCAGAGTGGGTCCGAAAGCTCTGGAATGAGAGCACCTACACATAAAAACACGAGGGCACCCCCAATTCGGGTGCACCTATCTTATTAAGCTACTTTCTCCCAGGCGTCAGCCAGAGCTCTCGCAGTTGATTTCAATCGTTTTTCCAGATCGGCATCTGGAACGCTTTCAACATAGATTTTGCCTGTACGAGTATCCAAAAAACGCACTTGATGAATAGGCACTTGCAACCCTTTATGACTTATCGCGCGACTCAACATTTGCAAGATAAGACGGATGGTGTGTTCAGGGCGAGATTTTTTTGACATCCCAAATTTCCACATCATCACCAGCCCATCGACTTCAGCGAAAAACTCAGGTTGTAAGTTCACAGCGACATCTGTAGATATCAGACATTGGAGTCGCGGATTTGGAAATATCTTTAATTTTTTAGAGCCAAACTCTGAATAGAAAGCCTTATATGCCAGCGTATTTGCTTCGATTCGAGCGTCGTTCAACTTATCGGGCCAACTTGTGATGATACAAGCCTCCCGAAGAGCTGCGAGTTTTTGATCCATGGTGCCGTCAGCACAAAGACGCCCTCGCATCAGCTGAAGCGCGGGCTTGTAGTAGATCATCATGACCTTTGCAGGGCCTGTCGCTCCTTTCTTATACTGCTTAATAACGCTTGCACGCCGTTCCGGCGTTTGGGCTTCCCAAAATGCGCAAAAGCAGTTCAATGAACAAACCATAATTCACACGCTCTTTCGGTAATCGATCAGGGGATTGACAACCGGGGGTGGTCTGCTCAAGTATTCAAAGAGCAGACCTATACCGGTCAGCGGAGGCATGAGTCGCCAGCTTTCCTAGGGCATGGGCGACTCGTGCCTTGTTACTTTTTAAAAGCGAAGATAAGACAAATCTTCATATCCAACGTATCACCAGCCATTTAGGGCGTGTCAACCGCGAATTGCACCTGAAACTGTGCAAATTGAGGAAAACTGTTCCATATCTGACAAATCAGCACTCAAATCTTTGTGAAAAGAGATGTCGTCGTCGGTGGGCAGCTGGCCGCACGGCGGGTGGACCACCCATGAATTCCCACTCTGGGTAGCCGGGTTCTCCACCCTACTCCCACCAGCCACAACCGCTCGGGTGCCCCATCCTTCGCGGCATTTTGCGAAGGGTGGGAATGTAAACTGCTCGTACGGCCATGCCCACCGGACTCAAACGTTACCAGCAATCCAAACACTTCCACTTCATCACCTTCAGTTGCTACAAACGTCAACCCTTCCTCCAAACTGCCGCAGCAAAAGACATCACCCAACAAATCCTCGAGCAGACGCGTCAGCAACAAAAGCTCTGCATCCGCCTACGTCCTGATGCCCGAGCATGTCCACCTCCTCGCCGATGAACCTGCAAAAGACTCCCTCGCCACCTTTCTCCAGATATTCAAGCAACTCACCTCCCGCCAGCTCAAATCCCCTGATCAAAAGCAATTCTGGCAACGCCGCTACTACGACTTCAACGTCTCCAGCCACGACAAGTACATCGAAAAGCTTCAATACATCCACCGCAACCCAGTCAAACGCGGACTGGCCGCCAACCCGGAAGACTATCGTTGGAGCAGCTTCAATCACTACGCCTCTGGCGAACCCGGTCCAATCGAAATCGAATCCGAATGGACTGCCCGTCGGCGCGAACGCGCTGAACTTTCTAGAAGCGATTAAGATCGATGAGCACGAAGCGGTTTACATCCCACCCTTCGTACAACCACCCCAGCCAGCAAGCTGGCCGGGGACCCCGGTCGCCGCGAAGGATGGGGCACCCGAGTTTTGCACCCGAGCGTTTGCGAGATACCCATTCCCAACCAATGTATAAAGCAAAAGGGAGGGCCTGAAATGAAACGTCTGCAGCTCATCGCTCTACTCGCATTGATAGGACTGGCAACAGCCAGCACGATTGCCTTCCGTGTACACGCATCCGCAGCGGCCGACAAAGGAGCCGCAGCGGCCTCGGGGATTGAGCTTCCTCCCGACTATCGCGATTGGAGATTGATCTCCGTGGCCCATGAGGCAGGCAATCTGAACGATCTTCGCGCCATTCTCGGCAACGATTCGGCGATCAAGGCCTATCGGGACGGCACGCTCCCATTTCCCGACGGCACCATCATTGCGCGGCTGGCCTGGGCATACACTCCGTCGGAGGAAAACAACAAAGTCTTTGGCCGCGAACAATCTTTCGTCGCCGGTGCCGCAACCAACGTCCAGTTGATGGTCAAGGACTCCCAAAAATACGCCGCAACGGGCGGATGGGGATTCGCCCAGTTCACAAACGGCAAACCTGCAGACGAAGCGGTCATCAAAACCTGCTTCAGTTGCCACGTCCCGGCCAAAGCTCACGACTACGTATTTACTCGCTACGCGCGGTAAAGGTAACCGCGAAGCGAGCCGTTTTTCCCATCCAACCCTTTACGAAGCTTTACCGTTCTTAGCTCATCTTTATCGCACTGCTCAGTTGCCGGTGTTCGACTGAACATGCAGTAGCGAGGAGGGCTTATGAAACGCATTGCTTCGATGATCGTGATGGCGGTTTTCGCCGTCATCCTGTTTAGCTGGATTTCGCCAGCCTGCGCGCGGGCGCAGGAAGGCGTAAAACTTCAGGCAAAGATTTCATTTCCTTTTACGATCAACAACCAGCACTTCAGTGCCGGTGACTATCAGTTCGACTTTCCGAGCGATCCTTTTCTGCTGACCGTTCACAACCTGACGACCCACAGAACATATCTTCTCGATGTGCATCCAGCCGGTATGCCAGCCCAGGGACGGGAAGGTTTGGTCTTCGGGAATGAGGGCGGCCACTACGCTCTGGTTGCTCTTCACTTTTCGACGACTGGTGACTACACCGTGCCGATGCATACGGGCGTGAAGAACAGCAAGTCGCTTTCTGTCATGCTGGCCGATTCCAGGCATCCGGCACAATGATTCGGTAGATGCCGTTCTTTATAAGTCGCGCTTTCAGCGCTCTGACTTGGCGCTATTTCAATACCTGGGGTTTTCACCCCAGGCTGGTATGAAACGGGCCTTTGGCCCTAAAAGGGTGCTGAAAAATCTGTTTCAAACCGAAAAAGCGGACCTCAGGAGCTAAAGCCACATTGTAGACAAGCTATTGCGGCACGGCTGAAGCCGTGCCCTTAACAAAACACCCTTTTCAGTGCCTTCACAGCACGATATGGATGGGGGAAGCAGAACCAAATACAGAGATCTCTCCACTTCAGCTCTGTGGGCTTACGGTCGAGATGACGTGGGGTGTGGCGGAATTCCAGAGGCTCTCTTCGCCACAAATCTTAGTGGCTGGTGCCGTTGGCCGAGGCAAGCTTCTCTTCGGCGCGGCGGGTGACGGCGTTGGCTTCGTCGTACTTGTCGCCCTCGTCGCCGGCCTCCTGCCAGAGACGCTCGCCTTCGCGGAGTTCCTGCTCGGCTTCCGTGCGGTCGATCTCATTGGGGTGAAGGGCGGTTTCGGCCAGAATCGTAACGCGCTCAGGAAGCACTTCGACGAATCCCCAGGCGACGAAGAACTTCTGATCGCCAGAGGTGCCGCCATGCAGCCGGACTTCGCCCGCACCGAGCTCTCCAAGAAACGGTGCATGACCATACAGGGCTTCGATATAACCGGACATCGCCGGCAGCTCGACTGCCTCTGCCGTAGCGTCCAGCAGAACGCGGTCCGGCGTTACCAGCCGCACTGTCATCAATCCCGTGTTTGTGGTCGTCTCTGCCATTTGAACCTCAGGGGCTAAAGCCCCTTTCCTGCCCGTCCTCTGTGGCACGGCTGAAGCCGTGCCCTTAAGTTAGGTTAAGACCATTCCTGCTCGTTACTGACACACGGCTGAACTGGCCCTTGCTGAACCGGCCCTAATGTTATGCGGTCTGCTTCATCTTCTCGGCGGCGGCAAGAACGTCTTCGATTCCGCCCTTCAGATAAAACGCCTGCTCCGGAATATCATCATGCTTGCCTTCGATGATCTCCTTAAAGCTGCGGACCGTGTCCTCGACCTTGACGTACGCGCCGGGGATGCCGGTGAAGATTTCCGCGACGTGGAAGGGCTGCGACAGGAAGCGCTGCACCTTGCGGGCGCGAGCGACGGTGATCTTGTCCTCTTCAGAGAGCTCGTCGATACCCAGAATCGCGATGATGTCCTGCAGATCCTTGTATCGCTGGAGAATCTTCTTGACTCCCTGGGCGACGTCGTAGTGCTCCTGACCGACGATGCGCGGCGAAAGAATACGCGAGGTCGAGGTCAGCGGATCAACGGCCGGATAGATGCCAAGCTCCGACAACGGACGCGAGAGCAACATGGTCGCGTCAAGGTGAGCGAAGGTCGTAGCGGGCGCCGGGTCGGTGATGTCGTCCGCGGGAACGTAGACGGCTTGCACCGAAGTGATGGAACCCTTCTTGGTGGAGGTGATGCGCTCCTGCAGCTCGCCCATTTCCGTGGCGAGGTTAGGCTGGTAACCCACGGCGGAAGGCATACGGCCAAGCAGCGTGGAGACCTCAGACCCTGCCTGAGTAAAGCGGAAGATGTTGTCGATAAAGAGCAGCGTATCCGCACCCTCTTCGTCGCGGAAGTATTCGGCGACGGTAAGGCCGGTAAGCGCCACGCGCAGACGTGCTCCCGGTGGCTCGGTCATCTGGCCATAGATCAGCGATGCTTTGGACTTCGGAAGGTCCTTGAGGTCGATAACGCCGGACTCCTGAAACTCATGCCAGAGGTCGTTTCCTTCGCGGGTACGCTCGCCGACACCGGCGAAGACCGAGAAACCGCCGTGCTGGCTGGCAACGTTGTTGATAAGCTCCTGAATGACGACGGTTTTGCCAACGCCGGCACCGCCGAAGAGGCCGATCTTGCCGCCCTTCAAGAAGGGCAGGATCAGGTCAACGACCTTGATACCGGTCTCGAACATCTCTTCCTGCGTGGACTGCTCATCGAACGCAGGCGCCTGACGATGAATAGGCAGGCTGACTTTCGCATTGACCGGGCCAAGCTCGTCGACTGGCTGGCCAAGTACGTTGAGCACGCGGCCCAGCGTCTCGCGGCCGACGGGAACGGTGATGCCCGCGCCAGTGTCGATGGCCTTCATGCCACGAACCATGCCCTCGGTAGCGACCATCGCGATGCAGCGCGCCCGACCTTCGCCCAGATGCTGCTGCACCTCGACGATAACGTCGAGCGGCTGGGGCACATCGAAGCCTTCGCTGACGATGCGGATGGCCTGGAAGATGGGCGGCATATGTGCCTCATCAAACTGAATGTCAACGGCCGGTCCGCTGATCGAAATTACTTTTCCAATGTTCTCTGCCATAAGTCTCTCAATCACTGTCCAACTGCTACAGGAATTTCAATGTATTCCGTCAATGTGGTCGGCATCGGAATTGCTTCTCCGTGCGCACGCATTGCTTCAATGTGACCTGTAATTGCTTCGCGAATATTGCGCTCCGTCTCTTCCAGTGTGTCGCCTACGGTTACACAGCCGGGAAGATCGGGAACAAATGCGCCATATCCGTCCGCAGAGCGCTCAAATACAACCGCATATTTTCTCGCCTCTGTCATTTCAACCCCGCTTGCTTCATCACACTGTTTCGTGTGCCTTCCGGTATATCTTTTCCCAACTGTCCGGGAATTGTTACCGTTCCCGGTTTAGTCGGATGATAGAAGTGCCGATGGCTTCCCGTTGTCCGAACCTGATACCAGCCATCCTGCTCTACCAATCTGATCAGTTCCCTTACCTTCATTATCTAATCTGCCGGCCTGCTGTGCTACAGAGCGGCTGCGCCACTCACAATTTCAATAATTTCTTTCGTAATCGCTGCCTGGCGCACACGGTTCATGGTGAGCGAAAGGTCTTCGATCATATCGCCCGCATTGTTGGTCGCCGAATCCATCGCCGTCATACGGGCTGCCTGCTCTGCCGCAACCGACTCCAGCAGTGCATGGAAGATCTGGGTGGTGACATAGCGCGGCATCAGATGACGGAACAGACGGTCTGGCGATGCGCCGAAGATGTAATCAACCTCGGCAGTCCCGAACTTCTTGGCTTCCGCTTCGATCACCGACTCTTCTGGCTCATTCACGCTGACACCCGAGGTTTGCGCAGCGCGAGCAGCGGCTTCCTTCTGCTCTTCCGTCATGACCTCGGCAACGGTAATCTCATGCGAACCCAGCTTGCGAATCGGCAAAAGCTTTTCGACGACAACGCGCTGCGAGATGACGGACTTGAACTCGTTGTAAACCACGTAGACCGAGTCGATCTCCGAACGTGAATAGCGATCCACAATCGAGTGGCTCAGCTCAGTGACCTCGTCGATGTCGATCTTGATTAGCATCGACGGATACTCACCGGTGACTTCGATGGGCTGAGCACGATGCCGAATGGTTTCGACGTGCTTGGCCAGATCGTTATCGTAAAACTCTTCCTTCTTCTCGTAGACGGCTGCCGGATAACGCTTGCGGAACATGTCGCCCGCCTTGCGGCCAATAGTTTCAATATCGACGGTCTGTCCAAGAGCGCGGCGTGCATCGATGAAGCTCTGCGCCGCTTTTACGATGTTCGAATTGAAAGCTCCGGCAAAGCCTTTGTCGCCGGCAACGACAACGACCAGAACATTCTTCTCTTCGCGCTCGACCAGCAGCGGGTGCATGATGTCGCCGGTCTCGCCGTTATAAAGGTCGGTCCGCCGCACCAGCGATTCCAGCACGTTGGAGATCATTTGCGCGTAAGGCCGCGCGCGCAGAGCACGCTCCTGCGCGCGGCGCAGCTTCGCCGCCGCGACCATCTTCATGGCCTTGGTGATCTGCCGCGTGTTTTTGACGCTGCGGATGCGCCGTCGTAGATCGAGTACGTTTGCCATGGTTTATTTCGTTGAAACCGTTTCAGCCTTTTCCTTGCCCGCCTCGTTCTTGTCTTTCAGGTTGGCGAGGAAGCTCGATTTGTAATCGTTGATCGCTGCCGTGAGCCGACTCTTCAGATCGTCGTCAAGAGCTTTCTTGGTCGCAATGTCGGTGAGAATCGACGCTTGGGCCGACTCAAGATACGGATAGAAGCCGTCCTCGAAGGCGCGCAGGTCTTTCACCTCAACGTCGTCGAGCAATCCATTGACGCCGGCAAAGAGGATCGCCACCTGCTTCTCTGCGGTTAGCGGATGGAACTGAGGCTGCTTCAGCAATTCGGTGAGGCGCTGACCACGGCTCAACTGCTGCTGCGTTACCTTGTCGAGGTCGGAGCCGAACTGCGCAAAGGCGGCAAGCTCACGATACTGTGCAAGGTCGAGCTTAAGAGTGGAGCCGACCTGCTTGGTCGCCTTGATTGCTGCAGCGAATCCGACGCGCGACACCGAGAGGCCGACGTTGACCGCCGGACGAACGCCGGAGTTGAAGAGGTCGGTTTCAAGAAAGATCTGTCCATCGGTGATGGAGATAACGTTGGTCGGAATATAAGCCGAAACGTCGCCTGCCTGGGTCTCGATGATCGGCAGTGCCGTCAGCGAGCCGCCACCGAGCTTGTCGGAAACTTTGGCGCTGCGCTCCAGTAGACGGGAGTGCAGATAGAAGACGTCACCGGGATACGCTTCGCGTCCGGGAGGACGACGCAGCAGCAGCGAGATTTCGCGATAGCTGGCGGCGTGCTTGGAGAGATCGTCGTAAATGACCAGCGCATGCTTGCCGTTGTCGCGGAAGTACTCGCCCATTGCAGTCGCGGCAAACGGAGCCAGATACTGCATTGGCGCAGGCTCGGAGGCGGTGGCGGCAACCACAATGGTGTAGGCCATTGCGCCGTACTCTTCCAATGTCTGCACAACCTGTGCAACCGACGAGCGTTTCTGACCAACGGCGCAGTAGATGCAGATCAGGTTGTTTTTTGCAGAATTGATGATCGTATCGAGCGCAATGGCGGTTTTACCGGTCTGACGGTCGCCGATCAGCAATTCGCGCTGTCCGCGGCCGATAGGAATCATCGTATCGATAGCTTTGATACCGGTCGCCATTGGTTCGCGAACCGACTGACGATCGATAACACCGGGAGCGAGGCGCTCTACGGGCAGATACTTGTCGGTGTTGATGGGGCCTTTATCGTCGATAGGCTCGCCGAGAGCATTGACGACACGGCCAATCAGCGCCTCGCCGACGGGGACCGACATGATGCGGCCGGTGCGCTTAACTTCGTCGCCCTCTTTGATCTCGGTATAGTCGCCAAGCAGAACGGCGCCGACCTGGTCTTCGTCAAGATTCATCGCCAGGCCCGCAACGTTGTGCGGAAACTCAATCAGCTCGCCCGCCATGACTTTATCCAGTCCATGAACGCGTGCGATACCGTCGCCAAGCGAAATGACCGTGCCGACCTGGTCCACCTGAATGCGCTGCTCGTAATTCTCAATCTGCTGGCGAAGCAGCTCTGTTATCTCATCCGCCTTGATCTGTGCCATGTCTTCCTTCTACCTGTGTCTGTCTCAAAAGAGTTTGATCTTGATCTATTGCCGGAACTCAGGCATTTACCAGTCTTTGCTTCAGTTGCTGCAACTGCCCCCGCAGCGATCCGTCGTAGACGGTCGAGCCGATGCGAACCACTGCCCCGCCGAGCAATGTAGCATCCTCGCGATACGTTGCGCGAACGCGGCCACCGGCGACCTTTGCCACCTGAGCCTCAAGCTCTGCACGGTCTTCACCGTTGAGCGGATGCGCGCTGGTGATTTCAGCTTCGGTCAATCCTGCCTGCTCATCGGCAATCTCGTGATACTCGGCGAGAATCTCATCCAGCTCAGCCAGCCGCTGATGGTCCATGATGACCGCGATAAAGTTTCGGACCTGCGGAAGCAGGCCGATGCGCGATGCAATCGCATCGATCACCTTCAGCTTCTGCGCACCAGGAATCGAAGGGTTCATCAATACTTCGCGAAGCTCGCGGCTTCCTGCCAATGTCTCGCTAAAATCGCGCATCTGCTGTTGCGCAGCAGCAGTATCAAGATGGTTCGCACTCGCGACCGAGGCAAAAGCATGAGCGTAACGAAGGGTAATGGCCGACATTAGTTTTCCCCGCCCTTCACATCGTCACCCGCAAGCCGCCGCGCGAATCCCTGCACCAGCAACCGGTCCGTCTCTGCGGTAACGACCAGCTTGCGTGCGGCTTGCTCGATGGCAAGCTCCGCAGCATACTGCTGAATCTGCCGGCGCGCCTGAACGGTTGCCGCCGAAATCTCCTGCTCGGCTGCTGCCAGAATCTTCTGCTTCTCGTCTTCGACAGAGGCCTTGATGCGCTGCTCTTCGAGCGCAGACTCCTTCTCTGCCTGCGCCCGCATCGCGGCAATCTGTTCATCCAGCTTGCCCAATCGGCCCTCAACGCTACTGAGCCGCGCACTCGCCTCTTCGGTTGCAGTACGCGCATCCACCAGATGCTTCTGAATCGCACTGGTACGGTTGCGGAAGGTCTTCGGCAGCGTCTTCAACAGGAACCAGCCAACCAGCACGGCAAGCACAATAAAGTTGAGCACCGTAAACGCTGTTGCTGCCTGTTCGGCGTTCATGCCCAGCTTCGCGCCCAAAGCGCGCACTGTGGCCGAGTGCCGATAGGCTTCACTCTCGTCTTCTTCCTGCTTGTTCTTCTCCGGAGACTGCGCCTCCGGCGTACTCATCCTGCCACCATCCGCAGCCGGTGCAGTCGCCTCCTGCGCCACAGCTCGAAAGGCCGGGGTAATCAACAATGCCACCAATAACAGCACCGGGAAAAATCGTTTGATCGAGGAGAGTCTCACTGGGCGACCTCTTCCGGCTGCGCAATGCCCGCTGGCAGAACAGCATTCAGAATGCGCGAGCTGAGGTCGGCGCTCATGCTTTCAATCTGCGCCCGGGCGGCAGCGGCGCTCTGCTCAACTTCAAGTTTCGCCGCCAAAACGCGCTCCTGCGTCGCATGTCGCATCTGCTCAATTGCTGCATCGCGCTCGGCGTTCCACTGCTTAAGCTTCTGTTCGCGCGCCTGGAAGATCTCCGCCTTTGCATGGCGCAGCTTCTCTTCATAGGCCGAGGTCTCCGCCTCGGCAGCGGCGATTGCTCCGCGCGCTTGCTCGACTGCACCCGTGGTACGCGCGCGCCGCTCGGCCAGAATCCTGTCCAGAGGACGCCTTACCAGCAGCCCATATGCCGCGACCAGCAACACAAACAGAACCATCGTCGGCACGGAGCCGAGCACAAGTTCACCGAGTTGATTGAGTATTTCTTCCATGAATAAGGGTCAGCCGCGGACGTTCAGAATGTCATGCTCGCAGTCCAGCTCACACACGAATCTTAAATCAACGGAACGTTGCGTGTATGGCGGCGTACTGATGCGATACATCTAGTTTTAGCAAAGCATTTCCAACAGTGTCAACAGAATGGAGTATGACGGCGATTCGGGAGGATTTCGATAAACGAACAGATATGCGATCTCCGCACGTTTTCGCTTCCCACGATGCTTCTCTAACGGAGCGATCTTACATATAGGTGTACGGGGCACCTGCTACGGGTACATAGCTGGCTGCCATCGCGTCATCGTAAGATATGATCAATCTCTTCAGCAGAATAGAGCTTTTTGAGCACCAGTACACGAAAACTCTCTGTCTAGAGAGTCCTCTTATGCGTAAACTCGTCGTGCTCTTCCTTCTCGCTGGCTGCGCTCCCCTCTGTCGGGCAAGCACCTCACGGGAAACAAAGCAGTTCATCTTCACGACTGCGCCTTTCGCTTCGGCCCATGCATCCACCATCGTGGAACTACGCAACGGCGATCTTCTTGCCGCATGGTTTGGCGGAAGCCACGAAAATGCCCCTGACGTCGCCATCTGGGGCTCGCGCCGGACCGCTGGGCACTGGTCCGCACCCTTTCTTCTCGTGCGCGAGCCAAACATCGCCTGTTGGAACCCTGTGCTCTTCCACTCTGCCGATGGCAAACTCTGGCTCTATTACAAATTCGGCCCCAGCGCCCGCACCTGGACCGGAGCACGTCTCGTCAGCAGCGATGATGGCAAAACCTGGTCTAAGCCGGAGCACCTTCCCGCCGGACTCCTTGGCCCAATCAAAGACAAGCCTCTTGTCCTCGCCGATGGCACTATCGTCAGCGGCACATCGGTTGAGAGCTACTCTTCCTGGGCAGCATGGATCGATCGCAGCACAGACAACGGCAAGACCTGGCAGAAGATCGGCCCCATCACCGTGCCGCTGCAAGCCCCGCTCAACCAAACTCATCAGCCTAACCAGCCGGAGATGGTCCACGGAATCATTCAACCCACCATCGTGCCGCTGGGCGGAAAGCATCTTCGCCTTTACGCGCGCTCTACATCCGACATCGCTCGGATCTGTGTCGCCGACTCATTCGATAATGGCCTGACCTGGACACAGGCCCATCCTATCGGCATTCCCAACCCCAACTCCGGCATCGATGCTGTTGGCCTTCGTGATGGGCGCGTTGTTCTCGTCTATAACAACAGCACCAAAGATCGCACACCGCTCAACCTCGCTATCAGCTCCGATGGAGAGCACTTCAAAATGTTCGACACCCTTGAAGATCATCCCGGCGAATACTCTTATCCTGCGATCATTCAGGGCAGAAATGGCGATCTTTACATCACCTATACCTGGAACCGGAAGCGAATCCGATTCGCCTCCGTTCCCTTTCCAACGCCAAAGCTCTGAGAAATCAGTAGCTCATGACAGCACATCAATAATCTGATAGCCATTCAGCCGATTCTCGGCTGTGAGCTTCAGATTCTCTGGCTTATACGAAGGCACACCCGATAACCGCATCTGCACGGTGTTCGCCATCACCGCATTCTCAGGGATCGTACGATGCTCAGGAATTCCCCAAGGCACCAGCTTCCACTCGTCGTGTGCCGGCCCAATTGCATTCTTCGGATCGACCTTCAGATACTTCGCCTTCGCCTCATCGGTAAATTGCAGACCACAGGCAATCGCATTCTTCATCATCCAGCCCAAAGCAATATCGGAGAGTCCACACTCCTCATAGCTTCCTCCGATGTCGCAATGCGCTCCGGAAAACCAGACTTGTTGCACCTGCTCATCATTCGCACGCGCCGATCCGTCTTCATTGGTCCATAACGTCGGATGAAACTGAATACGCCGTTCATCCACCGAAACGGCATGATAGGCACTCTGAATGCAGGGGTGCAGCTTTGTATCCAAAAAGCCATACTTCTTCTGGTGCAAAACGCTGAACAGCACCCCGGGAATTCCCAGCGAGCCTACGGTGTCCCACACTCCAATCATGCGGATCTGCGCATCAGCCAAACCATATTCGGCATCGAGCGAGTTCTTCATGCTGGCGCGCAGCGCTGGATCGGTTTGCCGATAAGCGGCAAAGACCTTTTGCACCGTCATGTTGTCGAAATTTCTGGTCGGGACACCAAAACCGGCGATCATCCCGCCAAGACTGCGCGCTGTGTAAGCTCCACGGCTGAAGCCAAAGATATAGATCTCATCGCCTGGGTCCCATACATAGGCCAGAAACTCATATCCGTCCTGCACCTTCTCGAACAGGCCTTCTCCCATTGCTCCACCCGTCAGATGGTCGATCGGTGTTCCGTCGGTGCCAACACCGCTGTCGTAATAACGCATCTGTTCCGGCAACTCCGCCAGTGAGCAATAGAGCTTGCGAACGTTTGTATCGATCTCGACCGCTCCAATGCCATGCGGAGTATTCCATGTCCCATCCGTACAGATGATGACCTTCTTTGCCATCTCGTTCTCCTGTTTTGCGGGGGCCCGGCAAACAATCTTACCCTCCTTATGCAGCAAATTGCGATACATTGTCTGAACGATGACTTACAACCATCCGGCACTCAAAATCGCTGGCGTCACAGTCCTCCTTGCCTTGCTCGGTGCGGCCAAACCGGCCCATTGGCAGATTGGTCCGTTCACTCGGCCTACAGATGGTCCTGTTATCACGCCGGATAAAACCGCAGTCTTCAACGATCCCATCCGCAAAGCTCCGGTCCATTGGGAAGCACTTCACACCTTCAATCCAGCGGCAATCGTTCGCAATGGGAAGATCGTCGTCCTGTACCGTGCCGAAGACAACACCGGAGAGATGAAGATCGGCGAGCATACCTCACGTCTCGGTCTTGCCACCAGCGATGATGGCATCCACTTCACGCGCCTTCCGGAGCCGGTCTTTTATCCCGCGGAAGATGCCCAAAAAGCACGCGAATGGCCCGGTGGTGTCGAAGATCCGCGCATCGTTGAAAGCGGTGACGGCACATACGTTCTGACCTACACTCAATGGAACCGCTCGACCTACTCCATTGGTATCGCAACTTCAAAAGATCTGCAGCACTGGACGAAATTTGGCCCTGCGTTTCTGGGTGCAGCCAACGGCAAATACGACCATCTGAAGTACAAGTCTGGAGGCATCGTTACTCATCTCGTAAACGGCCGCCTTCTCGCGGCGCACATCAACGGCAAGTACTGGATGTATTGGGGCGAAGGTGCAATCCATCTCGCAACATCGTCCGATCTCATCCACTGGACACCGGTTGAAGACGCCTCCGGAACTCCTGTCGAAGTCCTTACTCGGCGAGCGCACCACTTCGACAGCGGTTTTCCCGAGACTGGTCCGCCTCCTGTTCTTACCAAAGCGGGCATCATTGTTCTGTACAACGGAAAAAACGACCCGACGGATGGCGATCCGAATCTCGGAGCCAATGCTTACGCTGCCGGCGAAGCTCTCTTTGATGCGCAGAATCCGGCGCATCTTCTGGCCCGTACCGATGCTCCTGTATTAAAGCCGGAGCGGCCTTACGAAAAGACTGGGCAATATGTCGCTGGAACCACCTTTGCTGAAGGCCTGGTCTACTTTCACAATCGCTGGTTTCTCTACTATGGCTGCGCCGACTCGGCAGTCGGCGTGGTTGCCACACCATAATTAGCTTTCTTTTTGAGCCATCTTATTTACAGGGCGGAGATCACCAAATGACCGACAGGCGCGAAGACATCCGATGGAAACAGATCGCTTTGTTTCTGCTCACTGCCGGAGCACTGGTTCTTTGCGGATTCCTGCTTTGGCCCTTCTTTGTGGCCATTGTCGGAGCGATCATTCTGGCCGTCATCACACAGCGCCCATACGATTGGCTGGCATCGAAGATCAGGCATCCTTCAACTGCCGCCGCAGTCGCGCTGGTACTGGTCGTGCTTGCCATCATCGTTCCCTGCTTCTTTCTCGCACAGGACATCGGCAAGCAGGCCTTCAACGCTGTTGAGACCCTTCGCAGCCAGGAAACGCAACAAAGATTCAGCACATTTCTCGGAATGCATCCTGCCCTCGCGCAACGCATTGAAGCAGTCACCAGTGCTATTGATCCCGATCACGCCGCGCAAAGTATCGCAACTTACGCTGGACGCAAAGCTGCCGGGCTCCTGGGTAATTCATTTCGACTAGTTACTCAGCTTGTCATTATGTTGTTCCTGCTTTTCTTTCTCTTCCGCGATCGGTCGCAGGCTCTCGAGTTCTTCCGCTCTCTGCTTCCCTTGCGCCAGGACGAAAGCGATGAGCTGCTTGCGCGCATCGGTGACACCATTTACGCCACCGCTCTGGGACGCTTTGCCGTCGCCGGAGTTCAAGGTGTGCTTGCCGGACTCGCTTATTGGGTACTCGGCGTTCCCGGCGTCATTCTCTGGGCCTTCACGACTGCGGTCATGGCCATGATTCCTGCCTTCGGCGCTGTGCTCGTATGGGCGCCAATCGCTGTCTACCTTGGCATCAATGGCCACTGGGGCAAAGCCCTGTTGCTCGCCATCTGGGGAGGAGGCATCGTCAGCCTCATCGACAACTTTCTCTACCCCATTTTGGTCGGCACACGACTGCGCAGCCACACCGCAACGATTCTTATCTCCATTCTTGGCGGCATCGCTTTGTTTGGCATCACGGGTGTCATTCTTGGGCCGGTGGTCTTCACGGTTGCAGCAACGCTGCTCGACTTTTGGCGAGCCCGCAAGATCATGCCATCACAGATATCAAGCTGATTTGACGGAAAGCTCACAGCATGTTGGACATAGTGCACACATTGGGTTGACACATCTGTACCGGCAGGCGAACCATGGAATTCCAAGGAGCCTCTGTTGCCAATGAAGTCAGCGCCCTCCGTCACTACTCCTCCGACCACGAACAAACATCTCATCCGCTGGGTCGAAAAGATGGCGGAGCTAACGCAGCCGGACCACATTCATTGGGTCGATGGCTCCAAAGCCGAGTACGACCGTCTCTGCGATGTACTGGTCTCCGCAGGCACCTTCTTCCCGCTGAATGAAAAGCTCTGGCCCGGATGTTTTTACGCTCGCTCATCGCCAAATGATGTCGCCCGCGTCGAAGACCGCACTTTCATCTGCTCGCTCTCAAAGGACAATGCAGGGCCGACGAATAACTGGGAAGACCCCTTCGTCATGCGCCGCAAACTCAAGCAGCTCTTCCGCGGCAGCATGAAAGGACGAACGATGTACGTCATGCCCTTCAGCATGGGACCGGTTGGTTCGCCCATGTCGCAGATTGGCGTGCAACTCACCGACTCCGCTTACGCTGTCGTGAATATGCGTATTATGGCCCGCATCGGCACGCCGGTGTTTGCTGAGATCGACAAGGACATCAAGCGCGTCGTTCCCTGCCTGCATTCGGTCGGTGCTCCACTGGCTCCAGGCGAAAAAGACGTTCCCTGGCCATGCAACGACACGAAATACATCGTCCACTTTCCCGAGACTCGCGAGATCTGGTCCTATGGCTCGGGATACGGCGGCAATGCTCTGCTGGGCAAAAAGTGCTTCGCTCTGCGCATCGCCTCCAACATCGCTCGCGATCAGGGCTGGATGGCCGAGCACATGCTTATTCTTGGCGTTGAGTCACCTCCCGACAAGAAAGGCAAGACAGAGAAGACTTATATCGCCGCTGCATTTCCTTCAGCCTGCGGCAAGACCAACTTCGCCATGATGATTCCGCCTGCGGGCTTCGACGGCTGGAAGGTCTGGACTGTTGGCGACGACATCGCCTGGATCAAACCTGACGCGAACGGCCAGCTTCGCGCCATTAATCCTGAAGCGGGCTTCTTCGGCGTCGCTCCGGGCACCAGCGTCAAGACCAACCCCAACGCAATGGCAACATTGGCTCGCAACACCATCTTCACCAATGTCGCTCTCACACCTGATGGAGGCGTCTGGTGGGAAGGCATGACCGAAAAGCCACCCGCAGAGTGTCTCGATTGGCGCGGCAATAAATGGACTCCGGCCATCGGTAAAAAGACCGGCCAGCCCGCTGCGCACCCCAATGGCCGTTTCACCGCTCCGGCGAGTCAGTGTCCTACCATCGATCCTGCCTGGGAAGCGCCCGACGGAGTTCCCATCTCGGCCTTTGTCTTCGGCGGCCGACGCGCCGATACCATGCCGCTCATCTATCAGGCATTCAACTGGTCGGCTGGCGTCTATATGGGTGCGACCATGGGATCGGAGACCACGGCTGCCGCCGCTGGTTCAACCGGGAAAGTCCGGCGCGACCCCATGGCGATGTTGCCCTTCTGCGGCTATCACATGGGCGATTACTTCCGGCACTGGCTCAAGATGCAGCGCACGCTTTCGGCCACGCCGCGCGTCTTTCACGTCAACTGGTTCCGTAAGGACGCCGACGGAAAATTCCTCTGGCCCGGCTACTCGGAAAACATGCGTATCCTGAAGTGGATCGTCGATCGGGTCCATGGCCGCGCCCAGGGAAAAGAGACTCCGATCGGCTGGACCCCGTATTTTGACGACATTAACTGGACTGGGCTGGATTTTCCACGCGAAATTTTCGATGAATTGCAGCAGGTTGACCGCAGCCAATGGAAACGCGAAGTTATGGGCCATGAAGAACTGTTTCTGCTGCTGCATGACCATCTTCCCGCGGAGATGATCTACGAACGGGAACTGCTGATCTGTCGGCTCTAAGCTTCCCAAAGCAGGAATTACGCGACTTTGAAGGCTTTCCCTTGACTGTTGTTATCAATTGCTTCTATCTTAAGCGCATGGCAAGACTCCCTTCGGGTTGAGTCAGCCATAACGAAGTCCACCCACTTCGTTGCTTTACCGGAACACCCACGCAACAGCCCCCACCGCGCTGCGTGGGTTTCCTCTTTAATTTGCATTCTTTGTGGGCCGGCACTTGACGAAATTGCCTAAACCCTCTAGTCTCAATGCATGGGATTGATGTGCATCGCAGCTTGTACCTGTTGCCTCTGTTGTATGGGCAACTGTCGCTGCTGCGCCGGAGTCTCCCTGCCATAGTCGAATAAGCTACTTTCGACCATAGAATCTCAGGAACCCACGTATCAGCGCAGATCGCGATATGTGGGTTTTCTTTTTCCTCCAAACTCAGATTCAACCGGAATTCAGGAGCTTCTCCGATGGCAACCACTCCCAATCAGCTTCCCTCAAGGCCACACGCAGCAAGCCGCCTTTCCATCAATGTCGATCTGGTGGCGGTAACGATTGCGCTTGCCCTGGCTGCTCTTATTCGCTTCAACATCATTCCGGCCATTCCCTTCTAGGTCCGGTTCGCGCCTCGGAACGATGTCTACCCGCACTCTGCCCAACCCGACTGCCCATCCGGCCCAGTCTCCTATCGCGCGATTCGCAAAGATCGTTCCCGGTATGGCGCTGCTATTCGGCGTAGGTTTGTTGGGCAAGGCCGTCGAACACTCGCTTGCATTGCTGCGCGCCAGTCATCCTGCATGGCCGCTTCCCCATATTGAATACGTCCTCTGGGCCATCATCCTTGGTCTGCTCATCAGCAATACCTTCGGCGTTGCTCGCATCTTTCAGCCTGGCATCGCCACCTACGAGCTTTGGCTCAAACTCGGCATCGTCCTGATCGGCGCGCGCTTTCTGATGCAGGACCTCTTCCATATCGGCGGCCTCACTCTGGGATTAGTCGCCATCGAGCTTGTGCTCTCACTCAGCGTGATGACGCTGCTGGGCCGCATCTTTAAGCTGCCACCCAAGCTCACCAGTCTGCTCTCTATCGGCAGCAGCGTCTGCGGAGTCACCGCCATCATGGCCACGCAAGGAGCCATCGACTCCAGCGAAGAAGATACATCCACAGCGATGGCCGCCATTCTGACGCTTGGAGCAATCGCGCTCTTTACCTTTCCTGCTATTGGACATGCACTGCATATGAGCGAGCAGTCCTATGGCATCTGGGCTGGCCTCGCAGTCGATAAC
The DNA here is from genome assembly GCA_035656355.1 of Edaphobacter sp. Lineage (GTDB taxonomy): Bacteria > Acidobacteriota > Terriglobia > Terriglobales > Acidobacteriaceae > Edaphobacter. Next base: position 28,576 of record DASRSR010000118.1, on the reverse strand, counting down.
ACTGCTGAAGCCACAGTCACCGGGGCCATCTATGGCGATACCGCCGGACGATTTGCTGTACTCGCAAAGACGGCGCGCTCGTCCTTCCTGGGTTTCGTTGTGCTTGGATATGCTGTCTACTGGGCTGCTCAGGGGAAAGCCGCAGTGGTCGAGAACAAGGCCCTCTTCCTCTGGCAAAAATTTCCGAAGTTTGTGCTTGGATTCATCATCATCTCGCTGCTTGCTACCGCGGGCTTCTTTACTTCTGGACAGTTGAACAGCCTCTCCAATCTCTCCCGCTGGGCTTTTCTTCCGGCCTTTGCCGGCGTCGGCATTCGCACTAACTTCAGAGATCTCGTCAGCCAGGGCTGGCGTCCTTTGATCGTCGGCATTCTCGGTGAGATCTTTATCGCTCTTGTCACTCTTGGTCTCGTCTATTGGAGCTACCATCCGGCGGTGTCGCAATGATCCTCTTTCAGATGCCTTCCCCTCTCTTCTCTTCGCGTCGAATGCGAAGCTGTCGTTGTTGCGCCTAAGCAAGAACCAGCTACTTTCCTGAACAAATAAAACCCGCATCCTCCTTTGCTGCTTAAAACGGCAGAGAAATGCCCTTCCTGTATCTCTTTGGAGACCCTTATGCCTCGTTTTGCCCTTATCAAGCTCTTACTCCTTTTTGTGATCCTCTTCTTCACCGCATCAGCCTATGCGCAGATCGTCGGTGGCACTCTCTCGGGCAGCGTCACCGACTCAACCGGCGCAGCGCTGGCAAATGCTCAGGTCCTCATCCATAACGATGAGACTGGCAATGAGCGTCATCTCACCACGGCGGCAGATGGCCGCTACTCTGCCCCTTCTGTTCCCGTGGGTTCATACACCATTACGGCAGAGCTGCCGGGATTCAGTGCAGCAAAACGTGCAGGAATTACACTCACGGTTGGCCAGAGTATTCAGGTCGATCTTGCTCTCTCGCTTGATTCAGTCGCGCAGCAGGTCGATGTACAGGCCGCACCATCTGTGGTCAATACTTCAACCCAGCAGACCTCCGGACTGGTGGATGAGCGTCAGATCAAGGAGCTTCCTCTTAACGGTCGCAGCTACGATCAGCTCATCACCCTCAATCCCGGCGTTGTTAACTACACAGAGCAGCGCTCTGGAACCGTAGGCACCTCTAACTCCTCGGTAGGCAATATGTTCAGCATCTCCGGCCGCCGTCCACAGGACAATCTCTTTCTGCTGAACGGCATCGAGTACACCGGCGCTTCGCTGATCAATGTCACACCCGGCGGCACCAGCGGACAGCTTCTCGGCGTCGATGCTGTGCGTGAGTTCAATGTTGTCACTGAGAGCTATTCGGCCAGTTATGGCAAGCGACAGGGAGCGCAGATTTCGCTTGTAACGAAATCAGGAACAAATAATCTTCATGGCTCGGCATACGAGTTCATTCGCAACTCTGCGCTCGATGCTCGCAATTACTTCGACCAGGACAAGATCCCTGCCTTTCAGCGAAACAACTTCGGCGGATCACTTGGCGGCCCTATCCGGAAAGATAAACTTCTGCTCTTTGGCAATTACGAGGGCTATCGTCAGAATCTTGGCCTTTCCAACGTCACGTTGGTTCCCGACAACGCAAGCCGTGCCGCCGCAGCTCCCAGCGTTCAACCTCTGCTTGCGCTATGGCCTGTGGCAAATGGGCCTGAGCTTGGCAAGGGCATTGCAATTGCCTATTCCAACCCGATGCAGCATATTCGGGAAGACTTTGGAACAACACGTTTCGACTACAATATCAGCCCCAAAGACCTCTTCTTCAGTGTCTATACCATTGATGATTCCACCGCACATACTCCGACCCAAAATCCCCTGGCTGCCATCGATGAAAGTCTGCGCGAACAGGTATTGAGCCTGCAGGAGCAGCATGTCTTCTCGCCTCAATTGCTCAATACCGCACGGTTCGGCTTCTCTCGCGCTTCGTTCTTCTTTCTTGGCACAACTCCAGTTGACGTCCCTGGCTGGGTTGCAGGCAAACCCATCGGAGCAATTGTGATTGCCGGCAGCACCGCCAGCAATGGCTCTTCACAGATCACCGCGGCAGGAGCCAATGTAGGCTCCGATAATTCCACGACTCGCAATCTGTTTACCTTCGACGACCACATCTTCTGGAGTCACGGACGTCATCAGATTGAAGCAGGAGCATGGATTCAGCGCCTGCAGTCGAACGACAATCTCGCACAAAACCAGTATGGACAGGCATCGTTTGCCTCGCTGGCTACCTTCCTTCAAGGTACTGTGAAGACCTTTACTGTTGTACCCTCGCCCACCGAGCTTGGCTGGCGTTCTCTGATGGGCGCGGGGTACATCGAGGACACAGTTCGCTTCAACTCACGGCTTGAGGTTCGTGCAGGCTTTCGCTTCGAGTCCACCAATGGCTGGAACGAGTCGCAGGGCCGTGCCTCCAACTATGGTTTTACGAATGGAGTGATCAACACCGAACCGACCGTAGGTCGTGCGGCATTGAGCATCAATCGCGCAAAATTTCTTCCCGAACCTCGCGTTGGTGTTGCGTGGGATGTCTTCGGGAACGGCAAGACCTCCCTTCGTACAGGCTTTGGAGTACATCGCTCACTACTCGATAATCTGAACTACCGCCTCGATCAATCTGCTCCTTACAACACCACACTTTCCCTCTCCAATGTGCCTGTCTCCAGCCTGCACATCACAGCTGATACCAAACCTTCGGCCAACTCTCTGGTCTCGCCCTCCGGTGTTCAACCAGACATCGATACACCAACCGTCCTTAGCTGGAATCTTAAGATCGAGCAGCAGATCGCTCCCAATACCTCTCTCACGGTGGGATACATCGGTTCCCATGGCTACCATCAGATACTCTCTGCCGACCTGAATGAGCCTGAGGCTACAACCGTCAACGGAAGGATCTTTTACCCGACAACGGTAAAGGTCAATCCTCTGGTAGCCAACACTACTTCATGGATATCGAAAGGCATCAGCAACTACAACGGGCTTGAGGTCGATCTGCGTCGCAGCTTTGCAAATGGTCTTCAATTCCGCGGTAATTACACCTGGTCGAAGAACCTCGATAACGGCTCGGCATGGAACACAAGCGTAAGCGCGAATACACCGGCATTCACGATGTATCCAGCGAATCCCGACCTGGACTATGGACCGGCAGCCAGCGATATTCGCCATCTTGCTTCGCTCAATGGAACATACGACCTTCCCTTTGGGGCCAACCACCGCATCGGTGCGAATCTCGGCGGCTTTGCCAATCGCGCTGTTAGTGGATGGACACTCAGCGCAATCGCTGCGTTCCAGTCAGGATTCCCCTTCTCTCCTCAACTGGGCTATAACCCTACCGGTAGTGGAGACACTCGCAACCCAGTTCGCCCTGATATTAATCCCAACTTCCACGGCAAACTTTATCCGCACACCCCACAGCAGTTCTTCGATGCAGATGCCTTTCTTGCACCCCCATATGGAACCGTTGGCAACCTGGGCCGCGATACTCTCGTTGGCCCGGGCCTGGCGAATCTGGACATCGCATTGCATAAATCAACCCAACTTGGCGAGCGGCTTCATGCCCAGTTCCGCGCAGAGTTCTTCAATGTCCTGAACCACACAAACTTCGCCACACCCAATCCTGTTGTCTTCTCCTCCGGGCCGACTCAGGGAACGGTAGCCAACCAGACCGCTCCTGTAGTTCCTAGTCCAACGGCTGGCGTCATCACCGCCACAGCGACAAATTCCCGCCAGGTCCAGTTCGGCCTGAAGCTGCTTTTCTGAACCTTCGGCAACTTTCTTTGCTAAAGCCCTGGCTCAAAGCCGGGGCTTTTTGTTGTGATCAATACTTCCTCTCAATACAAAACTGCTCTCCGAAGGCATGAACCCGTAAACTAACGCAAGGCACCATGCCCTTCGAAGCGCCCAATACCGGTCCGGGAACTGCGGCAGCCGATCCTACCCCCAGCGGCTTCGAGCCTTTACGCATTCCTCTCTTCCGCGATCGCTGGATAGCCAGCACTATCTCCGCTATCGGCACATGGATGCAGGACACTGCGGGCACCTGGTTCATGACCTCACTAACGCGGTCACCACTGCTCATTGCGTTGATGCAAACCGCAGCCAGCCTGCCTGTTCTTCTGCTCGGTTTACTGGCCGGGGCCACTGCCGATATCTTCGATCGCCGCAAGCTGCTTATCTTCTGGCAGACATGGATGCTCACCTCCGTTGGCGTGCTGGCCATCCTTACATTTTTCGGCTATGTATCGCCCTGGACCCTGTTAGCCCTCACCTTCATGCTGAATATCGGCTCGGCCATGAACAACCCGGCATGGCAGGCCATTATTCCCGAGCTGGTTCCACGTGAACTGATCCCTGACTCGGTTTCGATCAATTCGGCAGGCAATAATCTTGCGCGTGCCGTTGGCCCCGCACTTGGCGGTCTGATGGTCGCCGCCTTCCAGCGAATCGATACCGGTGCCGGATCTGTCTTTCTGCTCAATGCGGCCTCCTATGCGGCGGTCATCTGGGTGCTCGTCAACTGGAAGCGCATTCCTCTGTTCAAATCCACGCTGCCATCGGAGCGTATCGCTGCTTCCATCCGTTCGGGGTTGCGCTATGTACGCTACTCGCCGGAACTGCGTTCGTCTCTTGTCCGAACCTTCACGTTTGCCTTTTTCCTGTCGGCTGTCTGGTCGCTGCTCGCGGTTGTTGCCAGCCACGTGCTGCATCAAGGTGCGCTAGGATACGGCCTTTTGAATGGCTCGTTGGGACTAGGCGCGCTCTGCGGGGCAACAGCTCTGCCCAAAGTCCGTCGCCGTTTCACTGCCGACCAGATCATTGCCGCCTCGACGCTCTACAACGTCGTGACACTGCTGGTGCTGGCCTTCGCGCACTATCCCTGGCTCGTTGTAATTGCGCTCATCCTTTCTGGTTTTGCCTGGACCAGCACTCTCTCCACGCTCAATACTTCGATCCAGCTTGCTGTTCCTGCGTGGGTACAGGCACGCGCACTGGGAACTTACCTGATGACCTTCCAGGGAGGCATGGCGATCGGCTCTGTTCTTTGGGGAACACTCGCCGAGCACCTCTCTACGCCCGTCGCGCTTGCCATTGCTGCCGGAGGTCTTGCTATCACTTTGCCTCTGGTGCGCCGCTTCCATGTGCTGCAAGGACCAGTGCCCGACCACACTCCCTATCAATGGAAGCGGCCCGCGCCACAGCCTATCTTCTTCGCTTCGTCGGGCACGCAGACCGCAGACGACCTCGACTCCGCAGGCCCGGTCCGCATCTCCATCGACTACCGCATCCCGCCTGAAAATTACGCCGAGTTCACGCGCGCGATCCACCAGTTACGCGACGTTCGTCTGCGTGACGGGGCCATCAGATGGGGCATCTACCGCGATGTCACCGACCCGGAACATCTGAACGAAACCTTCGTCATGGAGTCATGGCTTGACTATCTTCGCTCTCGCGAGCGCGTCACTGCCGCCGACGAGCAGATACGTGAGCGCGTCCGCTCTCTGCATCGCAACGAAGGAGAGCCGCCCAAAACCTCTCATCAGATCTACGCCAAAGAGATCAGCAACCTCTCCTGACCCTCACGATTTTCCAGGAAATTTCCTTTGTTTCCGGCAAAGGTTTGCATAGATGAGCACTAGCGAAAGAATACCTTCCATTCATGCAATCCTGAGCAATTAGTGACCAGACCAACTTTACAGTCACAGCATCTTTCCCGCAGAAGTGGTGATCAAAATGCTTGACTAATGTTCGCAGTCAGGCCCATCCAATCCAAAATTCCGAATCGATTCGAGGCACTATGAAAAAGACACGTGTTCTCCTTGCCATTCCCTGCCTGGTGGCGTTTTTGGCCGTAACAGGCGCACCCGCTCATGCCGACATCACCAGTGCTGTCGTTTACCAGAACGTTCCGAACCCAGGGAACGCGGGCAGTTCTGCAAACTGGGCATCCACTCTTCCCAGCGCCAGCTTCACGATTGGGGCTTCGGGCATCGACTTCACAAGCCCACCCTCGGCATACACAACCGCAGCTTTTCTTAACAATCCAACCTTTAGCAATCAGGTAAACGGCTTCGACCCCAACGGCACGGCAGACAATATCGAGTTGGTGATCGATGGCAGCCTTTATCTGAACGCCGGAGCCAACAGCTTCGTTGTCGGTCACGATGATGGCGCTGTGCTCAGCATCGCCGGGTTCGGAAATGTCGTTGATGCTCCAGGACCAACGGCCTACTCCAGCTCACCGTTTACCGTGAACGCTGCGACTGCCGGCATGTATAACTTCCACCTGGAGTATGCCGAGTGCTGCGGCGGGCCTTCGGACCTCGTCTTCCGAGTTAACGATGCTCCTATTGGAGCATCGACACCAGAACCCACCAGCTTCATCCTGCTTGGCAGCGGCTTGCTTGGCTTCGCTGGCGTTGTACGTCGTCGCATCGGGCTCTAAAAATAATATGCAGCAGGTACACAAATAAAAACCCCACCTCATCTGAGGTGGGTTTTTATTTGAGCACGAGAAGACTAGGCACCAAAGGCAAGATTGATGAGAGTCTTCTCTTCCATATCGTGTGCCTTCGGCGATCCGGTCGCGGGTGTGGCGCTGGCGCTGCGCTTTACGCTCAGCACGGCACGGCCGCCAGCCAGACGGCGCAGCAATGGCATGACGTAGCTGTATGCGCCCATGTTCGCCGGCTCTTCCTGAACCCAGACAATCTCTTCCGCGCCAGGATGCTGATCGAGTGCTGCCTGCAACTCCTGCTTCGGCCAGGGATGAAGCTGCTCGACGAAGATAATGCCGACGTTCGTGTCCTTACGCTTTGCCCGCTCCATACGCAGATTGTGGCCGATCTTGCCGGTACAAACCAGCAGTCTCCGAGGATTGCTTACCTCATTGTCCGGCAGAACATTCTGGAAGTGCTCGCGTCCGAACTCCTCCACATTCGAAGAAGCATCGGGATGACGCAGCATACTCTTTGGCGTAAAGATCACCAGCGGCTTGCGCCATGCGCTTAACGCCTGACGCCGCAGCAAATGGAAGTACTGCGCTGCCGTCGAGGGCTGGCAAATCAGCATATTGTCGTTGGCAGCCAATTGCAGATAGCGCTCCATGCGTGCGCTGGAGTGCTCCGGTCCCTGACCTTCATATCCATGCGGCAATAACATGACAATCCCCGAGAGCAGTCCCCACTTCACTTCGCTAGAAGCGATGAACTGGTCGATGATGGTCTGCGCACCATTGGCGAAATCGCCAAACTGCGCCTCCCACAACACCAGCGCCTCAGGATAATCGCGCGCGTAGCCATACTCATATCCAAGTACCGCCGCCTCTGAAAGTGGCGAGTTGTAAACCTCAAACCGCGCCTGGTCTTTACCCAGATGAGCCAGCGGAATGTACCTTTGCTCGGTTTCGGTATCCACAATCACCGCATGACGCTGATTGAAGGTTCCGCGCTGCGAGTCCTGTCCCGTCAACCGCACCGGAGTTCCTGCCTCCAGCAGCGAAGCATACGCAACCAGCTCTGCCATTCCGTAGTCAAACGGCTTCGTTCCCGCGCCCATCTCCGCGCGCTGCTCAAACAGCTTCTTTACCTTGGGATGAATATGGAAGTCGCTGGGGTATTTCGTCACGGCCTGCGCCAGCTCGTTGATTCGCTCGGCAGATAACCCGGTCACAACGTTGTACTCCGGCTTATATTCGCCGCCTCTGTAAGGACTCCAGTAATCAGGCAGCTTCCTCAGCAATGGAATATGCACTGCCTTGGTCGCCGCTTTCTGATCGTCGAGCAACTCCTGCTGCACCGCCTGAGCCTCTTCGGTTGGATCAACGCCAATTCGCTTCGCGTAAATCTGATACAGCGGAGGATGGTCCTTGATGACGGCGTAGCGGCGTGGCTGCGTTACAGTCGGATCATCGACCTCGCTGTGTCCATGACGACGGTAGCCAATCAGATCGACCACAACATCTGCATGGAAGCGATGCCGATACTCAGAAGCAATCCTGGCAACACGAACCACCGCATCGGGGTCTTCCGCGTTGACGTGGAAGATCGGAATCGGCAGCCGCTTGGAAAGGTCCGACGAGAAGCGCGTCGAATTCGATTCTTCCGGAATCGCCGTAAATCCAAGCAGGTTGTTGGCGATCACATGAACCGTTCCGCCGATGTTGTATCCATTCAGTGTCGCCATATTCAGACACTCGGCAACAATACCCTGTCCGGAAAACGCTGCATCGCCGTGAATGATGATGGGCAGCACCTGGTCTTTGCCGCCCTTACCGGCGCGTTCCTGCTTGGCGCGCGAGCGACCCATCACCACCGGATTTACTGCCTCAAGATGGCTGGGATTCGAGGCTAGATGCAACCCTATCGTTTTTCCGGAGGGCGAAGTATATTCACCAGTCGCGCCGATATGATACTTCACGTCGCCACCACCCATGGTGCTGCGCGGATCGACATCTTCAAACTTGGTAAAGATCTCGGTAGCGTTGCGTCCAATCGTATTGGTCATCACGTTCAGACGTCCGCGATGTGCCATGCCCATCACACTGCGATTGATTCTGAGATCGGCGCTGACATCCAGTACGCGATCGAGAAACGGGATGAGAGCGGTCAGTCCTTCCAGAGAAAAGCGCTTCGTGCCCAGATAGCGAGATTGAATCACCTGCTCGAAGAGGTCGGCGCGAATCAACTGGGTGAGAATCCGTTTCTGATCGGGAACGGCGGGTGTTTGCTCTAACTGTTCCTGAATCCACTGCCGCTGCTCCACGCTGGGAATGTGCATGAATTCGACGCCAATCGTCCCGCAATAATATTTGCGGGCCTCGGCTGCGGCTTCGCCTTCAGGGGCAGGAGTCGGAAATGGCTCCGGCGGAAGATATTGTCCGAGTGGATCGAGGGAAGCCTGCAAGTATCCCCAGCGGCGGAAAAGGTCAAAAACTGTCTCACGATCTTGCTGCTCTGTTACGGAAGCCGGTGGGGTAGCGACCCCTGCCTTGGTGGCCATTGCGTCCTCACTTCAGGTCTGTTCGCAAATGCGAAATTAACGTACTTCTTTTATGCTAGACCCTTTCGGCAATACACCGCACGTTATTCAGCAAAGTTGTGCGATAGCCGACTACAAAGTTGCACCCCGCCGATACAGCCGGGTACTCCACGTCATCTCGACCGGAGCTGCAAAGCAGCGGAGCGGAGGGACCCCTGTATTTCATGCTCGCAAAGCCAATATAGTGAAAACATGGCTGCTGTCATTCTGCTTCTCTTTACTTGCCTCAGTCTTACAGGATGGGCGCAGACCAGTTTGTCACTGGACAGGCCCTTACCCGACATCTCCGCCCTGATGCACGACGTGGAGGCGCATCAGAAAGCCGCGGAAGCCATTGAAAAAGATTATCTTTATCACGCTGCTGACACGGTAGATCAGCTTGACAAGCACGGTAGCGTCAAAAAAACCGAACGGCGCGAATATGACATCTTCTGGGTCGAGGGTGTTCCTGTACACAAGCTCACCAGCAAAGATGGCAAAGAGCTAAGCCCGAAAGAGCAGAAGAAACAGAGCGAAGACATCGACAAGCAGGTCGCTAAAGCAAAGAAAAAGCTGGCTAAAGCCGCAGCGCAAGGCAAACCTACCGATCCGGATGGCAACGAAGAGATCACGGTTTCGCGGCTGCTGGAACTGGGCCGCTTTACCAATCCACGGCGCATCAACCTCAACGGAAGAGACACTATTGTGGTGGATTACACCGGCGATCCTAACGCTAAAACCCGCAACCGAATGGAAGATGTCATCCGCGACATTGCCGGAACGATCTGGATAGACGAACAGGACCGTGCCATCGTGAAGGCAGAGGGACATTTTTTAAATACTTTCAAGATAGGAGCAGGCCTGCTCGTCAATATTCAGAAAGGAACGAGCTTCGCCTTCGAGCAGCAGAAGATTAACGACGAGGTCTGGCTGCCTGCCCGCATCGACGGGCATGGAGACGCTCGGATGTTTCTGCTCTTCCGCTTTCGGGGCAACTTCCGCGAGATCGACTCCGGCTACCGGAAGTTCAAAGCCACTTCTACCATTCTGCCCGGCGTAACCACCGTAGAGACGCCAGCAGACAAATAGAAGACCACAACGCCTGGAGCAAGAAGTATCCGCGACGCGATATAGTTTGAGGCGTACGGCGCAGACGCGCAAAGGGACAGCCTCAGCCGTCCCTTTCGCAAAATTTTGTGGCTTTCTCTAAAGATTAGAGAGGCTGAACGTCAGATGCCTGCCAGCCCTTGGGTCCCTTGACCACATTGAACTGGACTGCCTGACCTTCCTGAAGGCTCTTGAAACCGTTTGAATTGATCGCCGAGTAGTGCACGAACACATCCTCGCCGTTCTGACGGCTGATAAAGCCAAACCCCTTGGCATCGTTAAACCACTTTACTGTTCCCTGTTCCATTTTCGTTATTTCCTTATACTGCTGATTTCCGTAGATCCAAATCGGGGTTTCTTACATTGGCTAGCGCTGCAGAAAACCAATCTGTTTCAAACGATGTGAGAAGGTTAGCACAGAAAGCAAGTTTTTTTGAGGAAAAGAGATAAATACTTTCGCTGCACTATTTTAGGTGCAACTCTTTTGATTGGGTCAAAACCCTTTTCACCTCAGGAAATATGCGCCCGGACGATCTCCTCAGCCCGGGCAAGCACCTCTTCCAGGCTCATTGCGGTCGAGTCCAGTATCTCAGCGTCGGCCGCCGGTTGCAGCGGCGACTCGGCCCGATGCCGGTCGCGGTAATCCCGCTCTTTAAGTTCGCGCAAGATGGCCTCCTGGGCGGCACGCTGCTCCTCAGCCGTCTGGGGGGCAGGGGTCTGGCGGCCAGAGTTCTCCGGTTCCGCTGGCTCCGGGACAGGAGCGACCTGCCGATACCGGCGGTTGCCTCGGACCTCGGGTGCGGCGTCGAGAAAGATTTTGACCTCGGCATCGGGAAAGACCGCGGTGCCGATATCGCGTCCCTCCATGACGACTCCGCCCTGCTGACCAAGAGCGCGCTGCTGCTGCACCATCCAGGCACGAAGATTGTGATGAACGGAGACCTGCGAGGCTGCCGAGGTCACATCGGCATCGCGGATGCGACGCGAAACATCGATGCCGTCCAGCAGAACACGATTTCCCTCAAGCTGAGGTTCCAGCGTGATGCGCGTATTGCCTGCCAGTTCCAACAGCGGCGCCTCTTCGTCGAAGGCCAGATCGTTGTCGATTGCCTTGAGCGCCAGCGCGCGATACATCGCGCCAGTTTCAAGGTTGAGAAAGCCAAAGCGACGGGCCAGATGCGCAGCCAGTGTGCTTTTGCCTGCTCCCGCCGGACCATCGATGGCAATAACGGGTCGCTCGCGCTTGCTCTGGTCCTGTAGCTTCCCATCGAAGCTGGTCATTCGGCGGCGTCCCCTCTCTTATCAGGTTTGAATTTACGCGATGGAGGACGTTTGCCGAAGGGCTTTTTTCCGCCTTTAAATTTATCGAATGGCCCCTCAGACTTGCCGCTTCCTGCGCGGGCTGGTCTTTCCGATCTGCCAGACGGCTTGCCGCCGGATTTTCCAAAAGTCTTTCCCGCAGTTTTTGGTTTGCCGAACGATCTCCCCGCAGGCTTTCCGCCGAATTTACCGCCAGTTTTAGCGAAAGGCTTTTTGTCAAAGGGCTTTTGGCTCCGGAATTCGCCACTCTCTGGAGGCGCGCCATCACTCGCCTTTGGACGAAATCCACTACGCGGCGCGTCGAATCTGCGGAAAGGCGGTCCACTGCGCGGGCCGCGCTCTCGATTGTCGCCCCTTCCATCCTCGCGATCACGGGAGAAGCCGGGCTTGCGTGGCCTGTCGAAGGAAGGCTTATCACCGAAGCTGCGGCGTGGCGGACGGGCCTCTCCCTCGGTGCGGGGCTTGAACTCGCGGCGAGGTGGACGCGAATCGCCAAACTCGCGGCGCGGTGGATGAGAGTCTCGATCGCTCCTTGGACGCGGCGTGAACTCACGGCGCGGTGGCCTGCTGTCCGAACGTTCGAAGGGCTTTTCTGTGAAACCTTCCCCTTTCCTGAATGGCCTATCAAACGAGCGTCTCTCTCCGGACGCGCTGTCGCGGCGGAAAGATGGCTTCTCGCGGTCGAAGCGTGGTTTGCTTCCGAAGGCTGGCTTCCGTTCCCGGTCGAAGGCCGGCTTGCGACGAAATTCAGAAGAGGAATCCCGGCCCTCTCTTTCGCCAGCGCGAGCTGGCGCGGGCCTGCGCGATGCGGCTGGACGGCTGGGTCGCTCCTCTTGCCACGGTTTGTCGAAGCGAGGACGGTTCCCCTCCCGATTGAAGGGGCGGCGTTCGCGATCAGAGCTTTGCGACGGATACGGCTTCGTCCGGGAAATGAACTTCTTGATTCTCTCAGGAGCTTTTGCATCATCCTGAGCTTCGGCAGAGACAGCAACTTCGTTCACTTCTTCAGCAGGAGGTTCTATGTTGACGAGGAACTCGGGCAGACTGCCTTCGACGTATAGAAGCGTCTTGCCATCGACAGCAATCGTCTCCAACTGCCGTGCCGAGAGCAGTGCATGAATCACATCGCGAATGCGCGAGCGCGCTGCCAGAGGCGAGAGGAAGATCTCAATCTCCTCTTCCGTCGCGACGATTGCCTGCGCAAGGTAAAGCGAAATCAGAGCAGAAAGCGCTGTTGGTTGTCCGGCGTTGGCTCCAGCTTTGATCTGCTTGGTGAAGCGGGTCGTGGTCAGCTCCCACAGAGTGGCTGCGCCATCCGGCTGTGGAACGGGCAGAACGCGGAGGTGTTGCCAAAGTTCAGTAAGGGCACGAAGGACAGCAGCCTCGGTGACCTCTTTACCTAGCTGCGAGACAAGCTCGGAGGTACTCAGCGTGATGCGTTCGGACAGCAGGTTGTAGGCCGCGAGTGCCAGCGGCGAAACTTTTCCAGCTCCGCTGGTCACTGGAGGCTGTTTCCAGTTTTTGTCGCCGCGAAGCGTAAAGACGTATGGAAAGGCAAGTGGCGAAACGATAAAGTCCGGTGTCTCTGTGCCGGTACCGCTGGGATTTCCCAGCAGATTGAGAGGAACTGCGCCGCTGTCGCCGATAAGTCGCCCCAGCAGGCTGCGAGGCTCCTCGGTTGCGGCCAATGTTGGCGCAGGCGTTGGAGCGCCGAGGATGGCCTCGACAAAACTTGGCGCGGGCGCGGAAAGTTGATGCGCACGCGAAGTGTAAAGCACCAGGCCGGAGGCATTGAGCCAATCGCGCAACATATTAATAGTAAGAATGGGCTCAGCATTCTGATGCCAGTGCGCGAGCCGTGCTGCGGCGAGGCGATCGGCCGGGGGACTGCTTAGGGTACTCAAGAAATTGCCTTCCTGCTGGTTATGTGCCGATAGCACCTTGCAGCAAACTCTTCAACCTGGGCCGAAGAGGGCGAGAGCGGATAAAAAACGTCAACGCATCTACAAGAATACCGCAGCGCCGAACAGGAACCGTTACAGCAGAGATGAGGTATCCCCTCTCCCTGTACTTAAGTACCAAAGTCTTACATAAAAAGACTTAGCCGGGTACTTTGAGCTAAGTCTCCCGAACGGAGAAAGACCCGGCCAAGCCGGGTCTTCTTTCTTCTATCCAGATTTAAGGTTATCAGCGCCGTCAATACCCTGCGCCTGTGGGAGACCGGCCTATTCTGGGAAGACCGCCATCTCGCGAAGGCCATTGCTGCCGCCAAAGAGGTTCCATACCTGTACCCGCACGTAGCGAGCAGTAACCGGCGCGAACTTCAGCGTGCTGATTGGCCCCAGAATTCCGACGCCACCCGGAACCGGCGTAAAGTGGACGCCGTCCTCAGAGCGTTCAAGCAGAGCAAGGCCCGCGCCAAGATTGGAAGCCTGCTTGAGGAGCACTCGTTGGAAGCTGACATCGGAGCCTAGATCGACGGTCAGCGAGGCGTGAGAGCGGTCACTGCTGATCCAGCCGGTGAACGAGAGGCCATCGACCGCATTGGCAGGACTTGACCCCGGCGCTGTGGACGAGGCCGTAACCGGCTGATTCAGCGCCAGATTGATGGCCGACATCGGATTGAAAAAGTCCGGCGGAGTAGCGCCGTTCAACGGATGCGAGTCGAGGTCGGTCTTATTGCCCGAGAGTACGGTCTGCGAGAAATAATTGTCGATGCTGTTCGGAAATTGCGTATCGAAGAGGATTCCGTCGCCGGTGCTGTTCCTGGCAATGTTATTGAACATGAAAGTATGAGCCGTTTCCGCGACGCCGCCGGTCTTTGTGGAGATGGAACCGACACGAAGGCCATTGGAAATAACATCGCTGAAGTTGCTGAAGACGGTATTGCCATCGGTGATGTGCCTGGTCCCGGCGCTGGTGGCATTGTTGTAGACACCGACGCCGTGTCCGGTGATATGCGAGAGGCCGGAGGTCGAGGTGAAGTTTCCGTAGACCTTGTTGAATGAATCCGACTGCTCGATGAAGACGCCGTAGCGCAGGTTGTCCTGGCCGACGTTATCGATAGCGAAGCTGTTGGAGGTAGAGGAGTCGAAGTCTACTGCGTCCATGTTGCAGTTGCTCAGATGATTTTCAAGCACAACATACCGCGAGCTGGAGGATTGCGTCCAGATGCAGCGCCCGCCCGCCTGATCGACGGTATTGCGATAGAGGAAGTTGTAGCCACCACCAGCAGTCAGGTGAATCATGCTTTTGCTGGTGCGCACATCGCGCTGGCCACCATTGAGCACGGTCAGATGATCGACGTTGACCATCTTCGATGAAGGAAGATAGATGGCTTCAATCGGCTGGCCTGCGAGGTCGATGGTACCGCCCGAGATCGAGAGAAACGACACCGGATTGGTGCTGTTGATGACATTGGTTAGCTTCGCGGTCAGGTGAATTGTGCCGTTGAGGATGACAGCAGTGTTGGATGAGAGAGTAAGAGGCGCAGTGTCCGCGGTGAAGTCTCCATTCATGTGCAGCACGACGAAATTATTTGGATTCTGCTGACGGGCGTTGTCGTAGGCCTGCTGTACGGCGGTAAGGTTCGAGGAGGTAACAGTGATGTCTGTACGGGCGACGCCGTTCATGACTGGATCGTTGTGCTGGTTGTCAATGGTTGGCGGATAGAAGTACTGGCTTACTGTTGCCGCCAGCGGAGCTTCGCGAGGCATAACCCAGTTGGCCGCGGAGTGATCAGACAGGTTGGTCGAGTTAGAGAGTGTGTTGGAGTAGATGAGATTATTCGTTCCGTCGAAGTCGACTCCGTTGCCCAGGTTGCCGGAGATGGTGTTCCGCAGCACAGCGGTATTGCTGCTGGTTGAAGTCAACGCAAGGCCACTGTGCAGATTGTTACTGAGATCGTTGTCCGAGATCAGGTTGTCGTTTGCGTCAGCGAAGACGCCGATGCTGTTGCGCTGAACAGCATTATTGACCACCGAGGTGTGCGCCGAGCTGAGCTGAACGCCATCACCGCGATTGTCGTGGATGAAGTTGTCCAACAGCAATGTCTGGGTGATGTTCTCAACCGTGATGCCGTTGCCGCGCGAGCCGGAGACATCGCAACGCGTAATAGCCGAGCCGCTGTCGAATACGGTGTTTCCATTACCCGAAAGAATAATGCCGTCACGGCCCGTATTGCGGATGGTCACAGAATCGATATTGATCTTGGTAGAGGCTTCGGCGTCGATACCGGCAAGCTGCGCGAAGTTCCCTTCCAGCGTTCCGCCAGCAATGGCGACCTTGCTTTGTCCGGCGATAGAGATGAGGCTCGTTGCTGTCGATCCCGGAAACGCTTGAATACTTCCATAGAGAACAAGCGAAGTCTTCGAGGGGAGAATGAGCGGCTTGTCCTTGATCCAGTAGGTCCCGGTCAATGTAAGGACGATTGGCGAGACGGTATCCGCAGCACGAGCGGCGTCGAGCTTCGCCTGGACGTCGGAAAGTTTGGCCGTACCGAACTGGATCACAATCGGAGTTTCAGCGGGATCGAGAATATAGCTGCTGGCTGGGGGAACGTATCTGCCGGGCGTGCGAGGCCCATCGGCATGAGCGTTAACACCTGCGGCAAAAAGGCAGAGGGCCATGAATGCAGCAGCAACTCGCGTTACGGAAAAGCGTGAAGATCGAGAAGACAGGAAAGAAAGGGCTGAGCGCATAAAGGTTCTCCACGGAGGGATATTTTGTGGTCTACAGAATTTGTTTTCTGTACGTACAATTCAGCGGAGCCACTATACATTCCGGAGAACAGGAATTTCAACAAATTTTTAGCTTATGAAAAATTACTTTTATGAAAGCACGGATCGAGAGATAGAAAACATAAATACTGGGATCTCTCCACTACGACCCCGCCTATCTTCGGTCGAGATAACGTAGTCGAAGATTTGCAACAACGCGAATCAAATGCGCTGAAAGGCCCTGGCAATGTCCTTATGCGTGTACCGCAGAGCGATGGGGCGGCCATGGGGGCAGCTTGTGGGATGTTCGGTCTTGCCCAGCTCAGCCAGAAGCCAGTCGATTTTGGCCGGCTCCAGCGGCATGTTGACCTTTATGGCGGCGTGGCAGGCGATGCTGGCGGCGATGCGGCGGCTGCGCGCCTCTGCGTTTTCGGCCTGCTGTTCGCGGTCGGGAACGGCAAGCACTTCTTCGAGCATCCGCTCCAGCTCGCGGCCTTCCAGGCCCACAGGCGCCGCCTTAATAGCGATGGTGGTTGGTCCGAAGGGTTCGGCTTCAAAACCATTGCGCTCGAGTTCGTCAGCCAGACGCGCAAAAGAGACCATCTGGCCTGGCAGAAGATCGACCAGCACAGGCATCAGCAGACGCTGGCGCTGGACTTTTTCCACCTCGCGCTCGCGCAGGATCTTCTCAAACAACACACGCTCATGGGCGACATGTTGATCGACGATCCAAAGCCCTTCCTCGTTGACCGCAATGATAAACGAATCGCGAAGCTGCCCCAGCGGCTTGAGGGTAGCCAAAGAGTTAAGCGTTGCGTTTTCATCCGCCGTTGGCGCTTCATAGCCGACGGGAATCTGCGCTTCCGGAAAGCTGAGGCGACCGGGAGACTCAGGAACGGGCTGCGCCGCAAGGCTGAAAGGAGCGGCATCGGCTAACGCAGGTTCGGCTTCCGACTGCGGCAGATTGGGATCGAAAACCGGCTGCGTGGGGCCATCCGGCATGGGGCTTACATCAAGCGTCAGCGAAGCGCTGGCGTGCGGCGTATTGTGCAGCGCAGCGGCGAAGCTGGCCACAGGACGCGCCTGCATCAGGGCAGTGCGAACGGTGTCGCGGATGAAGTCATGCACAAAGGCAGACTGGCGAAAGCGAACTTCAGTCTTGGCCGGATGCACATTGACATCGACCTCCTGCGGCGGCATCTCCAGAAAGAGGAGCACAACCGGAAACGATGTCGGCGGAATGATATTGCGATAAGCCTCAGTGAGCGCGTGCAAAACCAGCTTGTCGCGGACCAGACGATGATTGACGAAGACGTAGACGGAGTTGCGATTGAGTTTTTGCAGCTCGGGCTTGGAGATGAAGCCAGTGATGCGGAGATAGCCGGGATCGGGAGGAACGTAATCTACTTCGCGCTTCCATGGCGGAGGCTCAGGAAGACCGGCGCGAGCGAAGTCCATCTCGGCGGTGATGGGAAGCATGAGGCTTGAGGTTTCGCGGCCGAAGATCTGGAAGAGGCGGTCGCCACTGGTAGCGGCAATAGGTGCAATCAGCAGCGACTGCGTTGCGCTGTGCAGCTCGAAGTGCTTGCCCGGATGGGCCAAGGCGTAATGCGTGACCAGCGCGGCAATATGCGAAAGCTCCGTCTGCTCGGAGCGAAGAAATTTACGTCGCGCGGGCGTATTGAAGAAGAGATCGCGGATGGTGATGGTGGTCCCGACGGGCAGGCCAGCCTCTTCGACACGCTGAATGTTTCCTCCAGCGATTTCGATAAACGTGCCGGAGTCTTCTTCGGCGGCGCGGGTTTCGAGCGCAAGCCGCGAGACACTGGCGATGGATGGCAACGCTTCCCCACGGAAGCCAAGCGTCGCGATGGAGAGCAGGTCGTCGGAGGTGCGGAGCTTGCTGGTGGCGTGGCGCTCGAATGCCAGCAAAGCGTCGTCCTTCATCATGCCGTGGCCGTTGTCGGCGATGCGGATGAGCTTGCGGCCGCCGCCTTCGACTTCAATACGGATGCGGGTCGCGCCGGCATCGAGTGAGTTTTCCAGCAACTCTTTGACAACAGAGGCCGGCCGCTCGACAACTTCGCCGGCAGCAATCTGGTTGGCCACCAGATCAGAGAGAATGCGGATGCGCCCCATAGACAGGATTGTAAGGGAGAAGAAGAGGACGGAAGGCTAATTCCCTTCCAGTCGCAAGATATTGCAGTGCATGGAGATGCAGCGGTTGAGATATCAGGTAGTTTTCGGGATTTTCGCAGAAATCTGTTTTGGCCACTCACATGCAAAAGCTTCATCCGTAAAACCAATTCAAAAATATAAGGAGACCAATGAAAAAGCTGTCTGTTTTTCTTTGCCTTTTTGTTCTGACTGCCTTCGCCTCTACTTCTGCTCTGGCGGACACGTTCACATTCAGTTTTACCGGCCCGCTATTCTGGGGATCAGGTCACTTTACTGCAGACCAGATTGGCACGTCGGATAACTACAATATAACTTCTGTTTTTGACGGTTCAGTAACCAGCGGATTGGGAACCTCCAATATCGTTGGTCTACTGGGAGTGAATACGTTCCAGGGGAATGACAATATTCTTATCTATCCTGGCACTTTCGGATGGAATGGTCCGAAATACTTTAATCATGGTGGCGTTTCGTTCTCGCTGGATAATGGTTATGACGTCAACCTAAACGATACCTTCCTTTTTGAGAATGCCGTTGCTGGAACACCGCACGGCTTTACCATCACGGAACTCACCTTTGTCGATGTCGATAGGCAGACTTCTCCGGTTCCTGAGCCCAGCACGCTGGCGCTCCTCGGCACTGGCGTTCTCGGTCTGGCGGGTGCGGTTCGCCGTAAATTTGCCGCATAACTTTCTCCACTACAAACCTATGGCCGCCTCTTTGCGAGGCGGCCATTCTCTTCAAACGAGGACGCGACTTATGGGAGATTCTCTCTCAATGAAGCGGTAAAGCTGACTTTCCGCTCGCCGCGACAAAACAGCTCAGTTGCCGAAGGAATGGCCCCATGCGGCTTTGCGCCGGAGAAACGTCCTTATCGTCCGCATCTTACGCTGGCGCGCTTTCGCAGCCGCCTGAGATCGAACGAAACGAAGCGTGTTCTATCGCCTTATCTGCAAGAAAGATTCGATGTGTCTGCGATCCATCTCTATCGCAGCAGGCTGGAGAGAACAGGATCACGTTACGAAGTGCTGGCACACGGAGAGTTAGTCGAAATTCCGGAAGAGAAAGCCGGAAGGGAAAACCAAGGGAAAGTGGTTCCCTTTAGTCCGCAAAATTTTGCGCAATGTGGGTTGCCTGAGAAGAAAAAAATAGTCTAAATTACTCTTTCTACAACGTTAGTTGCAGAAAGATTTCCACTCAGGATTGGCATGGTAACTGCTGTATCCCATAGCGAGGGATTCCTCGTACGATAAATTCCCCTTGGGAGACCGTCATGTCTAAGTACAAGCACATTCTGATCCTTTTTGCTTTTGTGATCAGTACCGTGGGTGCTGCTCACGCCGATTCTATTAGTGGGTATGTCTCCGCTAATGGAAATGATTCTTTTACCAGCTCAACCATTACATTCGGTCCAGCCAAGGTTGATGGGGCTATTGGCGGTACATTCGCCTCCTATCTGTCCGATGGCGATGCCGTTAACTTTATTCCTGGTCCGCTTCCTTATTCGTCGGGATCACACACTGCGCCTTCGGGACTTCCTCCGCTATTCACCATTACGGGCGGCGGCGAGACCTTTGCTTTCCATATCGCAAGCTATAGCGCTGATTACGTCACTAACGGTACCGATGGCTGCGCAACCGGCTATACCTGCTTGATCGTCAGTGGTTTTGGCACCTTTGATGGCACTGGTATGGTGAATTACGATGCTACGCCTGCGAACTTCAGCTTCACCTCGCAGTATGTTCCTGGTCAGACTTCAGCTACTCTCACCACTTTCTCCTCTTCCGCTTCCGCCACTCCGTCGCCTGTTCCCGAGCCAGCTTCGCTCGCTCTGTTTGGCACCGGCCTTCTGGGTGCGGTCGGTGTAATTCGCCGTCGCTTCAACGTCTAACTGACTGTCTTCCTAAACCAAGATAAAGATGGGAGCCAAATGGCTCCCATCTTTATTTAACTTTCACGAACTATTTTGTCCTTACCACTGCAGGAGCAGAAGCTCGGAGCAGAATGCCGGTCCCATCGCTCCCATGATGCTGTAGCAGCCAGGGTTACCGGGACGATTCAACAGGAAGTCCTGCATTACCGTCAGCACCGAAGCGGAAGAAAGATTTCCTCGCTGGCGCAGACTGTTCCAGGATGCCGCCAGAGCATTTGCCGGCAGGTTGAGGCAGTTCTCAATTGCCTTCAGTACCTTCGGCCCTCCGGTATGCATAATGTAGCTGCATATCTGGCCCATGCTTATGTCATTGTCAGCCAGAAAATCTTCCACGGTTCCGCGGAGCTCTTTGGTGACAAGCTCGGGCACGTCGGCTGAGAGAACGATGTTGAAGCCGGTTTGATTAATCTTCCAGCCCATCAGGTGCTCGGTCTCAGGATAGAAGGTGGACCGTGTGTCAATCACGCGCGGGCATGGATTCTTCAGGCTTGTTGGCCGTTGCGCAACTGCGGTCTCCTCACCGGCAAGAACAACTGCTGCGGCGCCATCGCCAAACAGACCACAGGCGACCAGGTTGGCGACGGAGTGGTCATCTTCCTGCCAGGTCAGCGAACAGAGCTCGACCGAGAGCAGAATTGCGTATTGCTTGGGGTAGGCACGTACATAGTCGATGGCGCGCGAGATTCCCGCCGCTCCAGCGACGCAGCCGAGACCGAAGATCGGCGTGCGCTTGATGTCCTTTGGAAAGCCCATCCGGTTGACAAGGCGTGCATCGATGCTTGGACAGGCAATGCCGGTGACCGAGGTGAAGAAGATGGCTGAGATGTCCGAAGGTTCAAGCCCGACCTGATCGAGCGCCTTCTGGATGGCCTGTTCACCAAGTTCAACCGCACCTTTGATCCAAAGATCGTTCATCGACCCGAAGCCTGAGAGCGTGCCCAGACTATCGAGTGGATACATGATATGGCGATAATCCACACCGCAGTTGGAGTGCAGGCGATCCATGACAGTCGTTGATGGCAACTTGTCCTGGATACGGCTTTTAAGGGCTTCCGTGATGACGGCTTGTGGATAACGATGGGGGGGAAATGCAGTGCCTACAGATGCTACGCGCATGTTGGGGCAACCTCCTCTGAGAGAAAACGGGAATCGTTGCAAATGCTGAACGGGGTCAGCACTAGAAACATTGGCAATTTGGCAGAAAGAGTACAAAAGATCTGTGGGGTGAGACTGGAGAGCCGTACATCCAGTGCACAGATAAACGCCTTGGTAAGGCTATGGGCTGAGTATAGCGCAGACAAAGGTTGCCTCAAAAAGAAATGTTTTTTCGGGAAGATGTTTATGAGGAGGGTGATGTTTATGGAGCTTGTACCTGAATCGAAAAGACTTAATAAATTGGAGTTCCTAAATCGAATGTAATTGAGAGCATAAAATCCTGTGGAAAACTTGCCTTTTTACCCACAAAAGTTGCATTTCTACTCATCGAATATCACGATTTTTATCGCGCGACATGCAAAATTATGCCGAATTTCAGGAGGCGTGCCCCCTTTTTCGGGCCGCACTTTTAGACTGCCGAGAGAGAGCAGCATGGGACACGGAACTCCTGGGCTCGCGCTTCATCGCCTTTAGCCGCGCTTTGCCTCGGGTTGTCGAACCTTCTTCTCCGGTGACAGGATCCCTCCTTCCGCGCTTTGTGTCCTGTGCAGCTTTCTTACGTGTTGCCTTGCTTGTAGTCTCAGGATTCGGCGGTTTGAGCGGTATGCCGGCACGTCTCGCTTTACTCAGGCCAATGGCAATGGCCTGTTTGGCAGAACGCGCCCCATGCTTGCCTTCGCGGACATGGTCGATCTCTTCCCTAACAAACTCACCCGCGGCGGTTGAGGGCGATTTTCCTTCTTTCAGGTCCCTTTTCGCTGCCTCCATGGTCTGTTTGTCCGGCATAAGGCACCTCCGTCCACTGTGGATAAGATGCACGGCAACCGGAGCGGGTAAGCAGACAATTCAACTCAAGATGAAAATCTATGGATTTTTTCCATTTTTTGCCTGGACGGGAGTATGCTTTCCGCACCATTGAAACCATGCTGGCATCATCGGCAAAATATCACGGAGGAACATCTATGTTTCATCTGTTGTGGACAGCAATCATTGGTCTTGTTGTAGGCGCGCTCGCAAAGCTCATCATGCCAGGAAAAGATCCGGGCGGCATCTTTGTTACGATGCTGATCGGCATTATTGGCGCGTTCCTTGGAACGTGGATTGGCCGGGCGATCGGTCACTATCAGCCGGGACAATCCGCCGGCTTCTGGATGTCCCTCGTCGGTGCGCTGATTCTCCTGGGCATCTATCACCTGATTCGACGAAGCAGCAGCACCACGGCCTAAATTTCAGGGTAGAAGCGGAGATGGCCCCATATGGTATGGGGCCATTTTTGCTGGGTCACTTTCCGGCGCACGGACACCATGTTGGCACCAGTCGCTTGCATATTGACTCATCTTTTTCTCCAGGGCATATCCATTTATGTGCTTTGCAAGAGCGCAATATTGCTATTGAGGTTCTCGCTGTAAAGCCGTACGGCGGGAGCAAACTCTCTGGCGGGAACTGGATATCCGAGGAAATTACCCTGTGCTTCATCGCATTTTTTGCGTAGCAGAAAGCGCAGTTGCTCATCCGTCTCGACACCTTCCGCAACTACCTTAATGTTGAGGCCGTGTGACATTGCAATGATGGTCCTGACGACGGCGGCGGCATTCATGTCGGTCTCCGCCTGACGCACAAAGCTCTGGTCGATTTTCAGCCGGTCAACCGGATATTGCAGCAGGTAGGAGAAGTTGCAAAAACCTGTGCCAAAATCATCGATCGAAATCCTGACGCCCAGCTCGCGGATCTTCTGCAGCTTGTCGAGATTGTCATGAGAGTTGACCATCAGGATGCCCTCAGTAATCTCGATCTCCAGATGTTCGGCTACGAGACCGCTTTTGGCCAGCGAGTGCTCGATTATCTGTACAAGATTTTTTTGTTGAAACTGCCGCGGCGACAAGTTGACAGAGATGGTCAGGTCAGCGCCCAGTTCTTCCTGCAATGCCTTTCCTTCTCTGCAGGCAGTCATAAAGGCCCATTCGCCAATAGGCACAATCAGCCCTGTCTCCTCTGCCAGCGGAATAAATTGCGCCGGCGAAATCTTGCCCAGGCGAGGATGGTTCCAACGCATCAGCGCTTCCATGCCGGTGACAGCCCCGGTTGTAAGAGAAACCTGGGGCTGATAATGCAGTTCCAGCTCACCATTAGGGATTGCATGGCGCAGCGCATGTTCCAGCATCAGACGATCTGCCGTCTCTTTCAGCATGTCTTCGCTGAATATCTGGTGCTGGTTGCGTCCGCTTTCTTTCGCGGCATACATGGCCGCATCCGCACGTTTGAACAGATGTTTCACATCCGAAGCGAAATCGGGGTAGACGCAAGCGCCGACGCTGGCGGTTACCTTCACCATGTGCTCGTCAACCGAGATCTCCGGGGCCAGTCTGGACACAAGGTTAGCTGCGCACTGGTCTACATCGGCAATGCTCGTAATGTCGGGCATTACAACGACAAACTCGTCTCCTCCGGCGCGGGCCACAATATCTGTGCTGCGAACCGAGCGGCGCAGGCGATTGGCTGCCTCCACCAAGATCTGATCTCCCGAAGTGTGGCCCAACGAATCGTTGATGCGTTTGAAGTGATCGAGGTCAATCATAAAGACGGCAACCTTGGTTCCATACCGCCGGCCCCGCTCCATTGCTTCCACTGTCTTGTCGCGCAGCAGAGCACGCCCCATCAGGCCGGTCAATTGATCATGCGTCGCCAGGTGAGTTACGTAGTCAAGCATCTGGCGCCGTTCCGTGATGTCCACGGCGATGCCAACGTACCCGGTAATCTCCTCGTGGTTGGAATGCACGGCCCTCATCGCCAGCGTAATGGAGGTGCGGCCCCCATCGCGGCGAATCAGTGTCCACTCCTGCTCCTCGGTCTCGCCTGAAACAGCCGTCAGGGTGAGCGCCTTGAAAGCATCCTCTTCCGAGACTGTTGCCGGATCATCACATCCAATTTTGGCCAGCAATTCAGCTTCGTCATGAAGCACAGTCAGGGGGGCCTTGCCTACCAATTCCTCACGGTTGTAACCCGTGAGCTTTTCGGCGGCCACGTTCATGGCCGTAATCATGCCTGCGGGATCGGTGGCAATAATGCTGAACGGCGCGTTTTGAAAGACGGAATCGGTAAAATCGAGCAGGTTTTTGTACTGCTCCTGCGCTGATTTAATGCCGCTGATATCGCAGCAAGTCATTGCAACGCCATCATCCAGTTTGGTCACTTGCAGCCGCAGCCATGTCGCATTAATTGCCGGATCAGTAATCAGGAATTCTTCCTTCATTGGCTTGCCGGTGGCGACGATTTCACATAGCCGCTCGAAGAGCTCGGACTTGATCGGAACTGTCGTGACCTGCGAGCGAAGCCGTCCGAGGAGTTGTTCGCGCGTCTTGCCCATCATGCGCTCGAAGTTCGCGTTTACATACTGAAAGCGAAAATCGACGATCTCGCCTGTGTTATTGCGGACTGCCTCGAAGATAACGAAGGCATCCAGACTGGTCTCAGTCGCGGCAAGGAACTTTGATTGAGCTTCAACGGCGGCCCGGCGGCGGATGGCGCGATCATATTCCAGCCATAGCGCCCATAGGGCGAGGATCGCTCCTACCAGAATCAGAGCGATGACAACAATGGACGTAAAGCGAAGATGTGGATTCAGGCGCCAGAACTCCCCAAGCACCAGAAAAACCGACACCACCGCCAATCCAATTTTCCACGACCGGGGTTGTAGGACGCCCAACTTCCAGGTGCTCAAGGCGAGAAACCTCATTTACTGAAAAGGATGCTAATTTTGGTTACCCTGGATTACGAGAGTAATCTTTTATCCACTTACAGCAACTTTAAATCTCACCTTTTATTTTTGAAAGTGATTTTTTCGGGAAATACGCAAGAGTTCGTACACCATTTGGGTTAGTGGTATGGAAAATCCCTATTTTGGGCATCTCATTTTTCGATAAGATTTCAGCCCAAGCATCTTATCTGCCGGTTGGGCATCATTAACTTGTATCCGGAGAAGAGAAATTCATGGCCAGCATGTCATTTCGGAAGTATCGGGCCCGCATAGCGGCCTCTGTGTCTTTAGCTGTGGCCATTATGATTGCCGCGGTTTTCAGCGTGCCGGTTGCCGCGCAGTCCAATATGCCATTTGTTAAGAAGCATCTTTACTCCGAAACGGCGAACCCAACAGCCGATATTGCCGCCGCGCTGAAGAAGGCCCGCGCAGAACATAAACGCGTCATTCTCGACTTCGGCGGCGACTGGTGCGGCGATTGCCAGGTGCTCGACATCTACTTCCATCAGAAACCCAACGATGAGCTGCTGGCGAAACACTTCGTCGTCGTTCACATCGATATTGGCCGCATGGACCGCAATCTTGATGTAGCGAAGAAATATGGTGTGCCAATCAATAAAGGTGTCCCCGCGCTGGCGGTGCTTGACGCTCACGGCAAGCTGCTTTATTCCCAGAAGACCGGCGAATTCGAGAATATGCGCAACATGAGCGCCAGCTCTGTGACTGAATTTCTCAATAAATGGAAGGCATGATTCTGCTCGATTTTTGATGCCGCCGCAGGTTCAGAGCTTGTAACTTTCTGCTCATCCGTCTTTTTAACGTTCTGCAATCATTGCACTTCGCTCTTCACGCTGTATCCTAACCGGCAAGCGTGAAGAAACTGGTTCGCATCTCCCGTATCTTTCATCGCACGCTACGCAGCGTGATCGCGCACAATTGCATCACCGTTGCGCAGTCGGCGGCTTATTCCTCGATGATCTCGTTGTTTCCAGCGCTGATTATCGCTGCCGCCTTTGTCAGCTATCTGCCATATACTGCGCCCATCCGTTACCAACTGGCGCTGTTCTTCGACCGCATTCTGCCGGGTGACGTCGTTCCGGTATTCGCAAGCTACTTTGCCACTACGCGACACATGCCGAAGTCAACGCAGGCACTCATTGTCGGAATCTTCGTCAGTGTCACTGGCGCCTCCAGTGTGATTGCTACCTTTATGCTGGGATTCCGCCGCGCACATGGTTTGCCGGACGATTGCTGGACCTTCTGGCAGCGGCGGCTGCGCGCCTATGCCCTGGTTCCGCTCTCGCTGGTGCCGCTGGCGATAGCCAGTATGCTGGTTGTCTTCGGACATATTGCCGTCTCGGCCTGGATGGCAATGCACATTCTTCCTGAGGCACGCACGGCAGTCTACGTGCTGGCCCTGATTGTTCGCTGGGCCATTGCTTTTATTAGCAGCATCGGCATTATCGCGCTGATTTACCACATGGGGACGCCGATGCGGCAATCCTGGCGGCGAACGATTCCAGGCGCGGTGCTGGCCACTGCAATGTGGTTCCTTACCACACTGGCCTTCGGATGGTATGTCACACGTTTTGCAAACTACTCCCGCGTCTATGGATCTCTGGGCGCGGGCATCGCTCTGCTGTTCTGGCTTTACATCATTTCGCTCAGTGTTTTGTGCGGAGCGGAGTTTAATGCGCAGTTTTTTCGTGAAACTCAACCGTCAAACAACGCACAAGACCCGTCTTCCAAGTAAAATTGCCAACGGCAACTAAATATCCCTGGTTATACCTGTGCGGCATGTGTCGGCAGGGTCTAAAAGGAATGCGGCAATCGATTTCATGAATACTTCTGCAAATATTTCGAGCCTATCGTCGTTTACCGGAACAGAACGCATCCGCCGCGCAAAGATCGTTGCAACTCTTGGCCCCTCTTCAAGTTCTCCCGAAGTCTTCCGCAAGCTGATGCGGGCAGGGCTGGACATTGCCCGCCTCAATTTTTCGCACGGCAGCCACGCCCAGAAGGCCGAGCTGATCCGCATGGTGCGGTCGGTCTCGAAGTCCGAGGGCAAGCCCATCTGCATCCTCGCCGACCTGCAGGGGCCGAAGATTCGCACCGCCAAGCTGAAGGGCCATAAACCCGTCCAACTGGTCGCAGGCAAGCGTCTTACGATCACACCGCGCGAGATTGAAGGCACTGCCTCTCTTGTCGGGACTACCTTCAAGACACTGGCCGAAAATCTGGAGCCCGGCTCGCGGATTCTTCTCTCAGATGGTTTGATCGAGCTTCGGGTCGAGAAGATTAGCGGTGCCGATGTCGTCTGCGAGATCATCAACGGCGGTATGCTGGGCGAAAATAAGGGCATCAATCTGCCCGGCATTCCTGTCAAAGTGCCATCGCTGACAGAGAAAGACGAAGAAGACCTGGTCTTCGCCATCGGCGAGGGTGTGGACGTGGTTGCTGTCTCTTTTGTTCGCACTGCCGACGATGTGCGCCACGTCAAAAACCGCCTGGCTGCGCTGAAGTCAGATGCCTGGGTCGTCGCCAAGCTGGAAAAGCCCCAGGCAATCGAGCACCTGGACAGCATTCTCGAAGTGACCGACGCCATCATGGTGGCGCGTGGTGACCTGGGTGTCGAGGTGCCGCCCGAGAAGGTACCAGCCATCCAGAAGCACATCATCCGCCGTGCCGCCGAGTACCGCAAGCCTGTGATTACGGCTACGCAGATGCTCGAATCCATGATCGACAACCCGAGACCCACACGGGCAGAGGCTTCAGACGTGGCGAATGCGATCTACGATGGCACCGATTCAGTGATGCTCTCGGCAGAGTCCGCTGCGGGCAAGTATCCGGTCGAGGCCGTCGCCATGATGGCCAAGATCATCACCGAGACGGAGCATCAGATTCGCATCGATCCACGGCCTGCCATGACCCACTCCGTTAGCGTCCGGTTATCGATTGCTGAAACCATCTGCGAGTGTATGTCTCACGCCGCCGACGACCTCGATGTTGCCGCGATCGCCATCTTTACCGAAACCGGCTCTACCGCCCGCCTGCTTTCGAAATACCATCCACAACCGCCGATCTTTGCGCTCTCTCCCTTTGAGAGGGTCATCAATCGGGCTACGCTGCTGTGGGGAACGTATCCCATTCTTTGCGACCGCTATCGCGATACCGATGAGCTGGTCGATATGGCCGAAGGGATTCTTGAAAGCCACGGCCACGTCTCTCCAAAACAGATTGTCGGTATTGTGGCGGGAACGCGAACTCTATCGGGAGCTACCAATTTCATGCGACTGCATACCATTGGAGACCTCGACCCCCGACCGGCATCCACTAAAAAGGGCAAGAATAAATCCGGGAAAAAGAACAAAAAGAAATAGTAGA
>DASRSR010000117.1:0-29261 GCA_035656355.1 Edaphobacter sp. | reverse complement strand
TTGCGAACTTGATTTTGTCCAGCTTGGTGACGCCTTCGACAATGTTCGCCAGATGGTCCCCGAAACGCTGCGCGATCTCCGCAGTCGTGACATTGGTATCTTCAACTGCATCGTGCAGCAGGCCGGCGGCTATGGCGGTCGAATCCATCTTCAGCTCGGCCAACACCTGTCCAACTTCAAGAGGATGAATAATATACGGCTCACCGCTGGCGCGCTTTTGACCTTCATGCTGTTGAAGCGAGAATTCCCAGGCGTTGCGGATCACCTCAAGGTCGTCGCCGGGGCGGTTTGAATGGACCGTTTCCAGCAGGTGCTGGAATTTATCTTCAATGACCTTGATCTCTGCAGGAGAGAGGCCTTCCAAATGAGAGGCGACCGATGTGCCGGGATTGGACTGTTTGGATGTCTGATCATCCGTAACCAAAGCAGGAGCAGCCACTTGCAGACCAATCTCCGAATGGGCAGTCTGAGAGTCCAAAGAGGATTTCGGTTCGGTGTTCGGCCGTGGCTGCGGGCCAGCCTCAGTCGAGACTGGATGATCGGTGACCATAGGTCATTATAGGCTGAGTCGTCAAGTGAGGCATTGGGCGTGCCAGAGACAAAGGATTGTCCATCCCTCGGGACGAATAGCCCCTACCTTTGAGATAACGATATTTACAGCTGAATCCAGTAGATAGAATGGCAGCCAACCAAATTAATCCATCCAAGGCTGCGATGAAACTACTTCATAAGATTCTTTCCGCCGCATTTTGCCTCTTTCTGGCAGCTATGCCAATGGAGGCCCAGCAGAATACATTCCATAATCCTCTGCTTCCCAGTGGCCCAGACCCATGGGTGACCTCCGATGGGGGCTTCTATTACTACATGAATACGACCGGGAGCAATCTGACTATCTGGAAGACCCGCGACATCACCGATCTTGCTCATGCTCAGAAGAAAGTGGTTTGGACGCCACCGGCCACTGGTCCGTACTCGCACGACATCTGGGCGCCGGAACTGCACCGGCTGGATGGGAAGTGGTACATCTACTTCACCGCTGACAGCGACAAGAACAAATCACATCGTATCTATGTTGTCGAAAATGCCAACCCCGATCCTCTGGAAGGTAACTGGATTTTCAAGGGCAAGGTGTCTGATGTGACTGACAAGTGGGCGATTGATGCCTCTGTCTTTGAGAATAAGGGCAGCAAGTACATGATCTGGTCGGGCTGGGAAGGTGATGCTGACGGCGAGCAGCGGATCTACATCGCCCGCATGAAGAACCCCTGGACCATTGGCTCAAAGCGCGTCATGCTCTCTTATCCGCAATATCCATGGGAGCGTGTGGGCGATCTGCTGGATCGGCCCGTCGTGCCGCACGTCAGCGTCAACGAAGGGCCGGAGATTCTCAAGCACGGCGACGACATCTTTCTCATCTACTCGGCCTCGGCTTGCTGGACCGACTACTACGAACTTGGTGTTCTGCGGGCGAAGGCGAACGCAGACCTGCTCAATGCCGCCTCCTGGACCAAGTACGACCATCCTTTTTTCAAGCAGGACCCGAAGGCAGGTGTCTATGCAACGGGCCACAATGGTTTCTTCAAATCGCTCGATGGCAAAGAGGATTGGATTATCTACCACGCCAACTCAGCGCCTCGACAGGGCTGCGGAAATACCCGGTCACCACGCGCGCAGCGCTTTACCTGGAATGCGGATGGAACGCCTAACTTTGGCACACCGCTGCCAACCGGTACTGCGATCCCCAAACCTTCGCGCTGATGTTAATGAGTTGCGTTTTGCGTGTTTGATGACGTGGGTTTTGCCGTTGACTGCGACTTCGTCGTCGTATGCCGCCGTTTGCGCTTTTTGGGAGCTGGAGGCGGCGTGCACGGCACCGCAGCCGGTGTTGGAGGAATGGCGCGCAGCTTGGTCTCCAGATCGACTACCTGCTTCTCCCGTGCCGTAGCTGCCGTTTGTATGTGCTCGGCCAGTGCGCGACGGCTCGCTTCCAGTTGGGTCATTGCATGTTCGAGGGCTGCGACCTGCTGGTTGGGCGCGGTATATCGGCTGGTCTGGTCGACTCGCAACAGAACATCGTAGAGAGCTTCAACGTTGCGGTACGCGGGCAGTACCTTTGTGATTGAATCGGGCGCTGCATCGGCGGCTGTAAGCAAGGACGGCAGCGTTGTACTAAGGTCGCGCCGGATGGAATCGATATTGTTTGAGGCCTCATCCCGCATTGCATTCGGCCCCTTCCACTTCTCCGGTTGCAGAGAGTCAATCGTCTGCTGCAAGGTGTGAAGCGCCGGTTGCATGATGCTGGAAGGTGTTGGGACTGCTGCAGCAGGGGCAGGCGCTTGTGCCGCTGGCTGCGCAGCAGTTTGAGCAGAGCACGAAGCGCAAAAAACGATGGCGAGGGCCGGGGCGAGAAGCAATCCGTAGGAAATTTTCATGGAATAACCTATACCGCTCCCCTTGCGAAACAGCGCAGGCAGAGAGAGTCGATTCTCAAAATTGAGATGCGTTCAGGCTCCGGCGCGAAATCAGCTATGGGTCGGAACTTTGTGAAGCACGTCCAGTACCTCTGCCGCGTGGTTCTCCGGCTTTACCTTATGGAAGATATGGAGCAGACGTTGTCCCGAGCCGGTATCAGGGCTGATGACCAAAGTTGTTCTCTCCACACCTTTTACCAGCTTGCCGTACATGCTCTTCGGGCGTAGCAGATCGTAACGTTTGATCAGAGTCATCTCGGGATCGGCGAGCAGATCATAGGGCAGGTTGTACTTGCGCTGGAAGTTTTTCTGGGCTTTTACCGTGTCGCGGGAGATGCCGAGGACTGTCGCGCCCGCGTTCTTGAGCTTCTGGAAAGCATCGCGGAAGCCGCAGGCCTCGATGGTACAGCCGGAGGTATTGGCGCGAGGATAGAAGAAGAGGACAAGAGGTTTGTCGGCGAAGTCGGTGAGATGGACAGTTTCGCCATCCTGGTTCTGGAGAGAAAAATCTTCAATGCGATCGTTGATGTTCATGCGTGTTTGCCTTTAGCGATAGTCATAAAGCTGCAAGTGCTTCTACTGTCTTTTCCAATGAGGCGGAGTCTTCTACATTCAGCGCGGTTTGTGTACCGTCTATCTGTCGCATCAGCCCGGTAAGCACTTTGCCTGGGCCGACCTCGATAAATTGTGTTACTCCCTGAGCAATGAGAAGCTGGACACACTCGACCCAGCGAACCGAACCGGTTACCTGGCGGACCAGGCAATCGCGCGATTCGGCGCGTCGTGTAATTAGACGTGCATCCACATTGCAGGCGATAGGAAAGTGGGGATCATTGAAGACCAGCCCCTCAAGATCTGTGGCTAGGGCCTTTTGTGCCGGCTGCATGAGCGAGCAGTGGAAAGGCGCACTTACCGGCAACATGATGGCACGTTTGGCCCCTGCTTGTTTGCACAGATCAGCTACCCGCTGCACCGCGGCGGTGGCTCCGGAGATCACGGTTTGATTCGGTGAATTTAGGTTAGCCGGAGAAACGACTGCGCTGTTTGGTGAAAAAGCCTGCGCCTGAGGACTGGTGATATTGGCGTTCGGCAACGGGGTCAGGTCGTCGGAGACCTGAGCGCAGATGTCGTTGATGAGATCGGCGGAAAGCCCAAGGATGGCAGCCATTGCCCCCTCGCCGGGGGGAACTGCCTGTTGCATGTAGCGGCCACGATTGCGGACGGTGCGGACGGCGTCGGGAAAGGAGAGGGTTCCAGCGGCGACATGGGCGGAGTATTCGCCCAGGGAATGGCCGGCAGCGAAGGCCGGTGAGATGCCTTTTTCTTCCAGAACGCGGGTTGCGGCAACTGAGACAGTAAGAATCGCAGGTTGGGTATGCTCAGTGAGCTTGAGTTGGTCCTCTGGACCTTCGAATATGAGTTTTGAAAGGGGAAAGCCAAGGGCTTCGTCGGCCTGATCGAAGACGGTGCGCGCCGCAGGAAAGTGGTCGTAAAGGTCTCTTCCCATGCCAACGGATTGAG
Organism: Edaphobacter sp.; assembly: GCA_035656355.1. Classification (GTDB taxonomy): domain Bacteria; phylum Acidobacteriota; class Terriglobia; order Terriglobales; family Acidobacteriaceae; genus Edaphobacter. The sequence continues at coordinate 25,269 of DASRSR010000117.1, read as the reverse complement.
ACCCCTGGCCGGGGAAAAGAAACGCTAATTTACTCATTGCACGTTAATGGTAAATCAAAGAGGGTTCAGGCGCTTTATTGAGACAGTTTTATGCCCTTTGTATTGAGCAGACTTTCGCGCGGGGCAATGGAAGCGACATTCTCATGGTTCATGCAGAACTCGCGGCCCGCATCCGCATGGAAACGAAAGAATTCGCGGGAAGAGAGTTGGCCGGGCAATAACCAGTCGTGTGGTTCGAAGATGATCAAAGGAAAACGATTGAAAGCTGCCGCATCGTTATGAAAGAGGTCTCTTTCTGCGCCTTCAATATCAATCTTAAGCAGGAATGGGGTGTACTGAGAGTCAGGTTTTGAGGCAAGAATGGTGGGAAGCGACACCATCTCAATTTCCATTCCATGGGCATCATAGTTCGTGCGATAACCCATAGGACTGCCCTCGCACTCGATATATGCTCGTCCATCGGTGCCTGAGATCCCTGCATGGCGACAATCAATATCCAATCCAGCGCTGTTTATCATTAAAAGATTGAAATTATCAGGCGCTGGTTCAATAGCGACAATATGGGCCTTCGGGTAACGCCCGCTGAACCAGAGGACGCTGGTACCGATGTTTGCGCCACAATCGACAATAAGTGGTTTCCGCCCGGCAGCGAGTATCTCCTGATAAAGGTTGTTGATGAGAATGCCGTGTGCGCCAACTGGCATATCGTATTGTCTCTGCTTAAAGCATTGATCAATGGCAAGCTGATCTGTCTCACTCCAACGCCGGTGCACAATGGAGAACTGCCGCTCTCCATAGGAAACACTGCTGGCAGTGAGTTCGTTAGGCAGGTTTGGATGAGCCATGCGCCGCATGAGATGGATTACCGGTTGTACAGCCTTAAAGGCCGCGCGGCCAGCAGGATTCGAGGTTACCCGATCGATCACGTGCATATCGCCCAAATTCCTTCCGACGAAATTTAAAAAGAAATCCGAATTGAGTGGATGGATTATACGTGACCGAAAAGTGAATGGGTATCTGCAAAAACTTGCAAGGTTATGGGATTGAACCCTGCGAAGGCGATCAACTAAATTCCGAGCCCTGCCTCCAGATCCTGTTTGTCGCCCGCATGGGAATAAAAATCGTACGGTGTGCGCCGATTGAACTTATAGCGCAGGCGAAGTTCACGACCGGCAAAGAGGCCTAACGCAATGACGCCCAGGCCGGCAGAGACCCACGCAATGGTTTTGACCAAAGCTGTATTGCCTGCGCTGCCGCAGGCAGCAGTCTCGGTAAAGGAGACAGGCTGTTCCTCCGGATTGTGAGACGAACCGCGATTGCGCGAACAGAACATCATATTGTGGATGATAGCGCAGGTCTGCATGAGATGGAAAAGGAAGACAGGTTGCCGCGGCTAAGAGACTTCCACATGCTGAAAACCGAGTCCATAAAGCAGCGTTGTAACAGTTGCACAGGCATTTTTGCGGGCAGCATCGAGAATGCCATCGCTGAGCGCATCCTTCTGGAGCTGGTCCTGTGCATGAGCACGGGTTTCGGACTCAAGATTCTGGTCAGCCGAGGTCAAAAGGCCGGTCGATCGGGCATAAACCTTTGTGCGCTGATTGTCGATGGTAGTCACGAAGAGCTCGGACGGAGGCAGTGTCACACGGATCGACTTCCCATTAATGTGAACATCCTCCGGCTTCAGCTTTGAGAGGTCGATTCCGGCAATGGACTGGCCATGAACGATAAGCAGAATGCGGTCACCGGCTAGAAGGTCGGGCAGCACGGCGCTCGATTTCGAGCCTTCGACAACGGTATCGAGCGAATAGACGACGGTTTCGAGTCGGCTAAGCTTCTGTATCTTCTGGACAATCGCCGGGACAGAAGCTTCAAAGGTAGGCGAAGTACGCCCTGTCATGGCAGTCGCGAGGCGCGAAAGAACACCGGTATTCGCGTGGCGCAGAAAGAAAACCATGCCTGCGGCACCCAATAGAAGAGCAAGAATGAAGCCAAGGAGAACGCCGGAAAAGCTGCTGCGGCCTGAATTGTATTCGGTCGTCATATTTATCTATTAGATGCCATTCAGCTTCGAGCGCACCGTCCTATCGTGTCACGATATCAGGAGAAGCGAAAAAGGAGGTTTTTGAAGGTATAGCATAACGAATAAAAGCAATTCTTCTTATGGATGCCGATAAATTTATGCGGCGCATTTATTTTCCTATTTTGCTGTTGGTTTGGTTGCTGGTGATCATTCCCGGGACCGCGCTCGCACATGTTGGCAGCAGAGATGTCTATGAGCAGGTCAAGACTGGACCGTATCGGCTCTTTATAACTGTTCACGTCCCTTCTGTAGTCCCCGGACCGGCAACAGTGGCTGTGCAGTCAAGCGGCGCCAAAGCGGATGCGATTGATATTTCATCCGCATTGATGACTAGTATGGCGAACTCCGCTGCGGCGGTAACCATGTCAAAGACACCGGACAAACCTGACAACTTCACCGGAAATGTCTGGTTGAGCACCGCTGGCTCATGGGAGATACGCTTTACCATCTCCGGCGCTGAAGGAAAGCGGACTGCGGTGATCCCGGTTGCTGCCGTAGCAGAATCCAACATGACTGTTGAGCGGAGCCTGGCGTTTACGCTCGGTCTGCTGGCATTATTGCTGCTGATTGGCACTTCAGGTATCGCCATAGCCTGGCGACGTGATTCGCGATTGGCGAAAGATCCAGTATTGGCACGAGGACTGCGCCTGCGGTCTTTGGGAGCAGGTGCAACAGCCGTGATCGCGGTTGCGTTGCTGGCTTGGGCGGGTACAGTCTGGTGGAGCAATGAGGCGAATGGGTATCGGCCATTAGGGCTGAACCCAGTCCTAGAAGGCAATCGGCTTCAGTTAAAGGTGATTGCATATTCTGCCGGCGATAAAGGTGCTCCATCTCGCTCTAACGATGATTTCTTGCCTGACGACGGGCATCTGATGCACCTGTACATGATCCGCTGGCCGCAAATGGATGCAGTCTTCCACCTGCATCCGGTGCGGGCTGCTGCGGGCGATTTCCGCGTCTCTTTGCCAACCATGCCTGCCGGAGAGTATCGGCTTTTTGGAGATATTGTTCATCAAAACGGTTTTCCCGAAACGCTCGTCGCTAATATCAGTGTCCCTGCCGATATGCCCGGCGGCTCGCCGACCGCGGATGATGCGGAAGGTACTGCGCAACCTCTGAGTCAGGGAATGCTTGGAGATTCATTCAAGCTACCCGACGGCTATGTGATGGTATGGGACCGTCCTGCAATGGTTAGGGCGAACACTGCCTATGCTTTTCGCTTCCGTCTTCTTGATCCCAACGGCCAACCGGCGACGGATATGCAGCCCTATTTAGGGATGGCGGGACATGCGGCCTTCGTAAAGACGGACGGAAGCGTATTTGCCCATACTCACCCCGAAGGATCGGCAGCGATGGCTGCAGTGATGCTTGCGGACAAAAATAACGGCAACGGAATGGGAATGCCCATGAACATGGCAACGCATTCCGGAGAAATGACGATGCATTCGGAACCTATGTCGAATGTCGTCGAATTTCCTTATGGATTTCCCTCCAGCGGCCGCTACAGAATCTTCATCCAAATGAAACACGGAACCACAGTGGAAACAGGTACGTTCGATGTAATGGTGGAATAAGAGCCGTGGAGAATAGGATGACAATGAAAGCTGCCCGCGCATTGGCCTGTGTCGCGATTTTTCTTTGCAGTGCGGGTTTCAGCGATGCCGCTGCGCAAACAAGCAAGACTGCTGCAAAGCAGACAGAAGTGCATGCGGTGATGCTGAGCGATATTCACTTCGATCCGTTTCGCGATCCTGAAAAAGTACAGCAGCTTGTTGGCGCCCCCGTAAGCAAGTGGGCAGAGATACTTGCCGCCCCAGCCTCGGCCAATCAGGCAAGCGCATTTGCTGCCTTGCAACGCCAATGCAGCGCGCGCGGAATGGATGCTTCGTATGCCTTGTTGGAATCGAGTCTGGAGGCAGCGAAGAAGCAAGTGCCGAATGCAGGTTTTGTAACTGTTAGCGGCGATTTAATCGCGCATAACTTTCCATGCCGGTTTGCAACGGTAATGCCCGGGAGATCGCAAGACGACTACACCGCGTTCACAGCAAAAACGGTGCAATTCGTGATTTCCGAGCTACGACGCAAATTTTCCGGAGTTCCGGTCTATGTTGCGTTGGGCAACAACGATTCGAACTGCGGGCACTACCACCTTGACCGCGGAAGTAAATTTTTAGCATTGGTAGGCAATAGTGTTTTTGCTGGATTGCCGAGTTCCGCAGATCGCAAGACTATGCTTGCCGATTTTGCAGATGGTGGATATTACAGCGTGATGATGGCTCCGCTGCGCAATACCCGCCTTATCGTGTTGAACGATATTTTCATGGCGCAGCAGTATGAGACATGCGGAGGAAAGCGGGACAACGAGGCTTCAGCCGCACAGCTTGCATGGTTACAAAAAGAGCTTGCCGCAGCGCGTGCACGCGGGGAAAAGGTCTGGATACTGGGGCATATTCCTCCCGGAGTGAACATCTACTCAACTTTTTCAAAGTTGCGAAACGTATGCGAAGGCAATGCGCCGGAGATGTTCCTTTCATCCGATGCACTCGGCGATGTATTGCGAGAAGATGCAGGTGAAATTCGCCTGGCAATCTTTGCGCATACTCATATGGATGAGTTGCGGTTGCTTGGAGCAAAAGAGGGTGGAGTTGCAATCAAGATGGTCTCGTCGATCTCTCCGGTAGATGGAAACAATCCTTCATTTACCGTAGCTACGGTCGATGCATCGTCGGCAATGCTGAAGGATTATGAGGTATTTGCAGCTCCAGACCAGATGGGAAGTTCGTGGTCGAAGGAGTACGACTACAAACAGGCTTACCATCAGGCGCAGTTTTCTCCGGCAGCGATTGAGAAGCTGATTGGCGAATTCAAGAACGATCCCGACGCGAAGACAGAAGAGAGCCAGACTTATATCCGAAGCTTTTTCGTGGGCGACAGCTCTTCATTGATTAAACCGTTATGGACACAGTATGTTTGCGCGCTGAATCATGACACGGCAAAGGCATTTACAGAATGTGTGTGCTCTGCCAGACCGTAGCCATAAATATGGTAGCCTCTTGACTATGCGAACCACGGTGGACATTCCCGATAAGAAGTATCGACTGCTGAAGAGCAGGGCCGCTACGCAGGGCAAGACCGTTAAGGAGCTCGTGATGCGAGGGGTCGATGTTGTGCTCGCAGAGGAGGAGAGTCGTCCGGTGCGCAGGTTGAAACTTCCGCTGATCCGGTCAAACCATCCCGGCACACTGGACATTGAAAACGAGCACATTTATGACCTCATTGGTTTTCCCTGACATTAATGTCTGGCTGGCATTGTCTTCTTCAATCCACATTCATCCATCTTGAGGCAAAGAGGTGGTTCGCATCTCTGACCGACGACGAAGAACTGGTCTTCTGTCGCTTTACTCAACTGGGGTTGCTGAGATTGCTCACAACCGGCATCGTTATGGGAGATGACGTGCGGACCCAGCGCCAGGCATGGAGGATCTACGATACTTTCCTTGCCGATGGCGGTGCGCGCTTCATGCATGAGCCGCGCACGCTCGAAGAAAGTTTTCGCAAACTGTCGAGGTCTGTCAGCGCTTCGCCAAAAGAGTGGGCAGACTCCTACCTGACTTCATTTGCTATCGAGACAGGGGCTACGCTCGTCACCTTTGATAAAGCGCTTGCCGCGCGGACTTCAGGTTCTATTTTGCTCAAACCAAAGACTTCTTCTATCTGACCTGCACCTGTTGACTCATTGTCTCGGGCTGAACGGCGGCGGAAGCCGCTGTACGGTTTCGATAACTGGCGGCTACAAAGTCGCGAAAGAGCGGATGCGGCTCCAGCGGCTTTGATTTGAACTCGGGATGAAACTGGCAACCGAGGAAGAAAGGATGATTGGGAATCTCCACGATTTCCACATAAGTTGCATCGGGCGTGGTTCCGGTAAGTTGAAGTCCAGCGCCGGTCAGGACCGCTTCGTACTCGCGATTGAACTCATAGCGATGGCGATGACGTTCGGAGATTTCGGTTTGGCCGTAGGCCTTGGCTGCGAGTGAACCGGGCTGCAGAACGCAATCCCAGGCGCCGAGCCGCATCGTTCCTCCCATCTCTTCTACGCCGGTGAGTTCGCGCAACTTGTAGATGATGCGATGCGGCGTGGCCGGATCGAATTCGCCGGAGTTTGCCTCTTTGAGGCCGCAAACGTTGCGGGCGTACTCGATGCAGGCGGTCTGCATGCCGAGACAGATGCCGAAGTAGGGTGTGCTGCTCTCGCGCGCATAGCGGATCGCGTTCAACATGCCTTCAATGCCGCGCTTGCCAAAGCCGCCAGGAACGAGGATGCCATCGAAGCCTTCGAGTTGCGAGGCATAATCATCCGTTTCCAAGCCTTCGGCTTCAACCCATGTCACGCGCAGCTTGAGGTTATGCGCAAGTGCGCCGTGCACCAGGGCTTCCTTGAGCGACTTATAGCTGTCTTCGTACTCAACGTACTTGCCGACAATGCCGATGGAGACTTCGTCTTTGGGGTTGTAGGCGCGGTGAACAATGTCCTTCCATTGAGAGAGGTCGGGGTCCTTGGCGTCGATGCGCAGATATTTGAGTGCGAGCGTGTCTACGCCTTCGGCAGCAAAGTTCAGCGGTACTTCGTAGATGCTGGCAACATCGCGGGCTGCGATAACGGCTTGCTCTTCAACGTTGCAGAAAAGGGCGATCTTGCTGCGCATGTCGCGCGGAACCGGACGATCGGAGCGGCAGAGCAGGATATCCGGCTGAATTCCAATCGAGAGCATCTCTTTGACCGAGTGCTGCGTGGGCTTGGTTTTGAGCTCCTGCGCGGCGGCGATCCAGGGAATCAACGTGACGTGGACAAAGACGGTGTTATCGCGGCCAAGGTCCTGACGCATCTGGCGAATCGCTTCCAGAAAGGGAAGAGATTCGATGTCGCCAACAGTGCCGCCGATTTCGACGATGGTAACTTCTGTATCTGCGGCGACCTTGCGCATCGCAGCTTTAATTTCGTTGGTGACGTGGGGAATCACCTGAACGGTCTTTCCGAGATAGTCGCCGCGCCGCTCTTTGGTGATGATCTGCTCGTAGATGCGACCGGTGGTGAGGTTATTGTCGCGGGTGAGCTTTGCATGAGTAAAACGCTCGTAGTGGCCGAGGTCGAGGTCGGTTTCAGCGCCATCGTCGGTGACGAAGACTTCGCCATGCTGGAAGGGCGACATCGTTCCTGGATCGACGTTGAGATAGGGGTCGAACTTCATGAGGTTGACCTTGATGCCCCGGGCCTCAAGCAGGCAGCCGATCGAGGCTGCGGCGAGACCTTTACCAAGACTGGACACAACTCCGCCGGTAACAAAGATGTACTTTGCTGACATTAATGCGACCTCTTTAATTGTTCGTGATGGGCGTGCTCGGTGTGCACAATCAAGTATCGCAGGGGAAGCGGGAAGGAAGCAACTACATACTTCTCTGTGATGTTTCGCCGGCCTTATCGCGAAATTCCGTCAAATATTGAGAAGGGGACAGGCCCAGAGATCTACGAAACATGGCGCAAAATGCTGCATGGCTGTCGTAACCGAGTACTCTTGCGATTCGGGAACTTGTTTGGTCCTGAGCGAGTCGAATCTGTGCCTCCAGCAACAATAATTGCTGTCGCCACTCCTGAAAACTCATATTGAGTTCTGTACGAAAGAGACGGGCAAGTGTTCGGCTGCTGATATTGACTTGGTTGGCCCAAAAATCGATGCTTCCCGCCAGCGACGGTTTTCTTTGCATTGCTTCGCATATTTTGCGCAAGCGCGGCTCCTGTGAGCATGGAAGATGCAAAGGGAGCGTGTGGCTGAAGCGAAGCTCGCTGCAGATAAGTGCGGCGATATGTTCCGCTCGGCTATTTTTAGGATAGACCCGCGGTTCATTTAACATACTCAGAATCAGTTCGCGAAGCAGCGGAGAAACCTCGACAATGGCACAGCTCTTCGCGGGGGCAATTACAGTTGAGTCAAAGTACACTGTGCGCATCCGAAGGATACTGCGCATATGAATAGAGTGATACACATTCGCCGGTATCCAGGCTGCGCGTGTTGGTAGCAACACCCACTCACCCTTCTGAGTTGTAACCGTCATTGTGCCTTCGATGGCGTAGATCAACTGCGACTTACTGTGTTGATGTCGCGGAACGCGGTGCCCGCTTGCATAGTCATACGACAACACTGCAACAGGACGATCTATGCGAAGACACTCTTGCAGGGCACGATCTGTCCTTTTATCGATAATATGTGTCTGCATATCGTTTCAATGACAGCCTAGGCTTCCACTATACGAGGAAGAAGGGCCATTTCACGAAAGCACAACATCTGGCTGATCGCGACAGCAGCGATTATCGCTCCATTTATGGAGGTATTGGATACGTCCATTGCCAACGTCGCTTTGCCATACATTGCCGGAGATTTATCCGCCTCCGTTGATGAATCGGTTTGGGTCCTGACGTCATACCTGGTGGCAAATGCCGTTGTTCTGCCAGCGAGCGGCTGGATCTCAGGAAGAATCGGAAGAAAGCGGTTTTACCTGAGCTCTATTGTTCTCTTTACTGTCAGCTCTTTGATGTGCGGTGTTGCCCCTAATCTTTTTGTACTTATCCTCTTTCGTGTTCTCCAGGGTCTGGGAGGAGGAGGACTGCAACCGACCACGCAGGCGATTCTGGCAGATGTTTTTCCAAAGCACCGCATCGCGTCGGCATTTACGCTCTATTCCATCGTCATCGTTCTGGCGCCTACATTAGGTCCTGTTCTGGGAGGATGGCTGAGTGATAACTGTGGATGGAGATGGATCTTTTTTCTGAATGTTCCATTTGGGATCGCTGCTTACGCATTGAATTATGAATTGCAGCCAGAGACAAGGGCTGTTCAGTCAAAAGAAGCGCAGATCGATTATCCGGGGCTTGCCTGCATTACGCTGGGACTCGGTTGTCTTGAATACGTTCTGGATCGTGGCGAACGCCTGGATTGGTTCGCTTCTCCGATGATCCGGTCCTGCGCTGTAGTGGCTGGTGCAGTTCTCCCATTCCTTGTTTATTACGAGCTGTGGCGTGCGAAGCATCCGATTCTCCAGCTTCGGCTGCTGGCGAATAGAAACTTCCTGTTAGCCAACGTCATGATATTTTTCACCTATTTCGCCCGTTATGCCAGCACGATACTGCTGCCCGAATTTACCCATGGGATGCTCGACTACACGGCTACTGATAGCGGGCTTGTGCTCTCACCAGGTTCATTCGTTCTATTGCTTTTCCTGCCGCTGGTGACATGGCTGATGAAGCGGGTTGACCTTCGTTTACTTATCTTCAGTGGGCTAATGGTGACCAGTTTCTCGTTCTATGAACTGAGCTCTATCTCAGTAACGGTGGACTATTCCACAATCGTGAAGCTGCGCATTCTGGAAAGCTCGGGTGTTGCTTTATTTCTTACTCCTATCAGCGTGCTCGCCTATTCTCAGCTCGCTTCGGGAAAGAATGATGCGGCAGCGTCTTTGTATGGCTTTTTTCGCAATTTGGGATCAGCAATCGGCATCTCTACAGTAAATACAATGCTGGTACGTCGAGCTCAGGTTCATCGAACACATCTCAGTGAGCATGTAACTCAAGGTTCGCTTACCTTTGAAAGCGCCTTTTCTGCGGCGTTTTCGGCTTTGAGAATTCATGGAAGTACGTTCACCGATACTTCAAAGCGAACTCTCGGCATTATCAATCAGGAGCTCAATCGACAGGCTATGGCGCTTACCTACATCGATTGCTTTCGGCTTTTGATGTGGATATCCATTAGTCTTTCTCCTGTTGCGTTATTCTTTGCGGTCCAGAAAAAGCAAAGATAAAAATGTAATCATTCCCTTCGGTATATTTCCTGATCGCATTTATGCTGTGAGCATGGTGCGGACGCTTGCCGGATCGACGCTGTGGATTGATATGCAGGCGTTTGCGCTGCGTCGAATAGAGCTTTTAGGCAGGCGCTTTGGACGCAGGCGCAGGCTGGCAGAGCATCTTGCGACGGGTGAGCGTGGAGAGCGTGAAGCTCTGTTCCATCTGCGGAAACACGGTTATATCGTTGTAGCGCGGCGATGGCGGACGCCGAAGCTGCGAGGCGATATTGATCTGATCGCATGGGAGAACGACTGGCTCTGCTTTATTGAGGTGAAGACGCGCAGCGAGAGAGATGCGATGTCTCCGGCCGAAGCTGCCGTGGATGATGACAAGAAACGAATGCTGCGCAGGATGGCGCGAGTCTATCTGCGTTCGTTTCCGGAGAGGTCGCGGCGAGAGATCCCGGTGCGGTTCGATGTTATCTCGGTTTATCTCGAGAGCGACCAGCCGGAATTCGATCTCTATCGAGGAGTATTTGGATGGGAGTGACTTACGCTAAGGGAACTGAGGTAAACCTGCTCGATCCGGTTGAGCTGGGCAAGCAGATCGTTGCGGTCGTACAGGAAGCGCTTCCGTGGCTGGAAGGATTGACCGAGGAGCAAGCGAATCAGGCTGAGAAAGCGGGCCAATGGAGCGCAAAAGAGATCATTGGCCATCTCGTCGATTCGGCGGTCAACAATCTGGCGCGAATTGTGCGGATGCAATACGAAGACAATCCTGATTTGCCGGGTTATGACCAGAATGCCTGGGTGAAGCTGCAGCGTTATTCCGAGCGTCTGTGGCCGGAGATGCTTGCGTTATGGCTCACCCTGAATGAGCACCTCGCCTCCGCTGTTCGTCATATCGACAAAGCGGCGCTCGCGCGGAAGGGAACGGTTGCCGGCGGTGAGCTGACGCTGGGATTTCTGGTTGAAGACTATATCGCACACATGGAACACCATCTCCGGGCTTTGAAGCAATTGCCGTAACCCACTCTTTTGGCTGGAACGGTGTCTAATACAAATAGATAGAGGTGGAAGAACGATGACGCTGCTGAATGCTCCGGAGTACAACGCCCGCCGTGAGAACAGAAAACGCAATCTGCTGATCGGTTCCGGAGTCGTGATTGTGCTGCTGGTCGTCATCTGCCTGGCGGGCTATTTGATGGGGCATGGGTGGTTCTTTTCAAACCTGCCGGCGGAGCACAAGGTCAACAGCTTCTTCAATGCACTGGAAGCGAAGGACTACACGAAGGCTTACGGCATCTGGTTCAACGATCCCAACTGGCAGCAGCATCCGCAGAAATACGACTACACCTTGAAGCGTTTTACCGAAGACTGGACCACCGATAGCCCGGTAAACGCTCCGATTACCTCGCACCATGTGGACATCTCGAAGACCGCAGGCGATGGAGTCTTTGGCTCTGGGATTATCGTGGCGGTCCGAGTAAATGGAGACCACAAGATATTTATGTGGTACGAGCGCAAGGATGGAACTCTGACCTATCCCGCACCCTTACAGTTGCAGTATTAGAGGGTACCCCCTCCCCCTGTACTTAAGTACCAAAGTCTTCAAAACAAAAGACTTAAGTTGGAGTGCGTTTGTATAAAGTATTCCATCCAAATGGGTTATAGGTAAAGTATTCATTCCATTGGGGTTGACGGGGGTATGGGATGAACAGGTCTTTTTGAATCTGGTTCTATTTTACTAAACGGGATGTATCAATTCGGCAGATTTAAGTCCATCAATTTCAATTGTTTGCATACATTTTGGCTTGACAGGATGTTGGTGATACTCGTTGCCGAAGGGATAAATCGAGCTTTCAGCACTCTGTTGCTTGGTAGAGTCCTGGGGCTTCTCACCCCAGCGTGCAAAAGCGCACGCCGGGGACCCCGATTCGCCCCAGGCTGGTATAAGAAGCGCCGTTGGCGCTCCTGATCGAGGCAAAGCGGATTTCTTCGCTGCACTAAGGAATGACGAGCAAATACAGGGGTCTCTCCCGCTTCGACCCCTGCGGGCCTTCGGTCGAGATGCCGTGAGTTTGAAATTTTATATATCCGCTTTAAAAATTGAGAAAAGTTTTTTGAATGGAACTAAATTTTTCCTGTGGCGTAACCACATAAAGTATGGCATTCTGATGTGGTCATAACACAGGAGTGGTGGGATGTCTGATTCGAAGCTGGATTTGTTGCAGGGAACTCTGGACCTGATGGTATTGCAGACGCTGACTGCGATGGGAGCGATGCACGGCTATGGGATTGCCCGGCGGATTGAGCAGGTAAGCGGAGACGAGATTCTTCTGAACCAGGGGACGATCTATGCCTCGCTTGTTCGTTTGCAGCAGCGCGGGTGGATTTCGGCGGAGTGGGGGACGTCGGACAACAATCGCAAGGCGAAGTTTTATTCGATTACTCCGAAGGGCAGCCAGCAGCTTGCGGAGGACACCGCTCACTGGCGGCGGCTGGTGAATGTGATGGGCCGCATGATGGCGATGCAAGAGGAAGGCGGCAACCGATGAGCAGCTCACTGCAACAAGCATTCCAACGGCTGTGCTCGTTTTTTCGTAAGGAACGGATGGACCGTGAGCTGGAGGCAGAGGTTGCCACGCATCTTGACCTTGCCATTGAAGAGAACATGCGCAACGGCATGAGCGAGAAAGAGGCGAGGCGGCGGGCGCTGATTCGCTTTGGCGGGGTAGAGCAGGCGAAGGAACAGCAACGCGAGGCGCGAGGGCTTCCGGGGCTGGATGTTCTTCTGCAGGACCTTCGCTATACGGTTCGCACGCTGCGTCGTGACCGCGCGTTTACGCTGGTTGCAGTACTGATTCTTGCGCTGGGCATCGGCGCCAATGTTGTGGTGTTCAGCGTCGTGAATACGATTCTGTTGCGCCCGTTGCCGTTTCCGCAGGCGCAGCAGCTTACATGGATCGCTACCGGCGAAGGCAACACGGACCTTTCGGGAACGACGTATACCGTTTCGGCGTTTGAGGCTTTCCGGCAGCACAACCGGTCGTTTGAAGATGTTGCGGCCTACATGCCGTTTTATAGCGATTCCGGCTACCGGCTGATGGGGCGTGGCGTGCCGCAGCCGGTTTCAGGTTTGCGGGTCTCGGGGAATTTCTTTGAGACGCTGGGAGTTAAGCCAACCTATGGACGGCTTTTTACCTATGCGGCGAGCGAGAAGGGAGCCCGGCCGGAGGTGCTGCTGAGCAATGCGTTCTGGCGGACGCAGTTCAATGCGGACCCGAGTATCGTTGGCCAGACGATACGAATTAATGACGAGCTGGAGACGGTGACAGGGGTGTTGCCACCGAGCTTTGATTTTGGCGCAGTCTTTGCGCCAGGCACAAAGATGGACGTGTTTTTTCCGGCAGGGATGGATGACCTGCGGAATGACGGGCATGTGTTCTTTATGGTGGGTCGCCTGAAGCCGGGCGTCAGTGTTGCGCAGGCGCAGGCAGAGTCGAATATTTTGTGGCCGCAGCTTAAGGCGCTGAATGGAAGCTGGTGGGACGCGCCGACGGGAAAGATCACCACATTGAAGGAGTATGTCAGCGGCAAGCTGCGCCGCTCGCTGATGATGCTGTGGGGCGCTGTTGGACTGATTCTGCTGATTGTATGTGTGAACCTGGCAAACCTGCTGATTGCACGCGCTGCCGCGCGAAACAAAGAGTTTGCGTTGCGCAGCGCACTGGGCGCAGGGAGGGTGCGAATTATTCGCCAGTTGCTGACGGAAAGTTTTGTACTTTCAGGTGTAGGTGCTTTGCTTGGCCTGTGCTTCGCATACGGAACCGTGGCGTGGCTGGCACATCAGGGCTCGATTGCGCTGCCGCTGTTGAGCAGCATAAATATTGACCACACTGCGTTGGCATGGACTGTATTGATTACGGTGGTGGCGGGCGCATTCTTCGGTCTGATTCCAGCATTGAAGATTTCGAGCAAGAACCTGCAGGACGCGTTGAAGGACAGTGGCAGAGGTACAGGGTTGGGGAGAAAGCATGACAGGTTGAGATCGGCACTGGTGATCTCAGAGGTGGCGCTGGCGTGTGTGCTGCTGGTGGGCGCGGGACTGCTGCTGCGGAGTTTTCTGCATGTGCTGGATGTCGATCTAGGATTTCAGCCCAGCCATGCTGCTGCGATGAAGCTGGACTATGATTTGGATTTTACCGGCGCAGATACACCAAAGAAGCGGGGCGCAATCCTGCAAAAAGGAAGCGCTGTGCTGCAGGAGACATTGAAGCGGGTGGAGGCGATTCCAGGAGTTGAAGCTGCCGGCACATCCGATTACCTGCCGCTGCAGGGGAACCGGAGTTGGGGTTTTGCGCCGGTGGGAAGAGCTTATTCGCAGAAAGATTATCCTTCGGCGCTGGTTTATATCGTTACGCCTGGTTATCTAAAAGCGATGGGGATGACGCTGGTGAAGGGCAGAGACTTTACCTGGGCCGATCGCAACGACACGCAACCGGTTGTGATTATCAGTGAGAGCACGGCGCGAAAGTTCTGGCCGGGAGAAGATCCGATTGGAAGGATGGTGAATGTTGGCGGAGGCGCTAAGCAGGTGATTGGCGTTATTGCCGATGTGCATGAACTCAGCGTGGAAGACCATCCGAGTGCTGAAGCTTTTATGTCTATTGCGCAGGAGTTTCCGGCGGGAGCGCAGCTTGTGGTGCGGACCAAACTGCCACCGGAGGAGCTGGCGGCAAGCGTGCTGAGCACGTTGCGGAAGATGAACCCAAACCAGCCGGCGACGGAGTTTCGCACGATTCAGACGTTTGTGGACCATGCAACGTCTCCGCGACGCTTTTTTGCCATGCTGGTGACGCTGTTTGCGGCGCTTGGACTGGTGCTGGCATCGCTGGGCATCTATGGCGTGATTTCGTACTCGGTAACGCAGCAGACGCAGGAGATTGGGATTCGCATGGCGCTTGGAGCGACCAAGGAGCGCGTGCAGATGGATGTGCTGCGACGGACGCTGCGGATGGCAGTGGCCGGCATTGCAGCAGGAACGGTGATTTCCCTGATTGGTTCGCAGTGGATTGCGTCGCTGCTTTATGGAACCAGACCAACAGATCCGATTATCTTTGCAGGAATGGTGGTGGTGTTGGGCGCTGTGGCGTTTGTTGCCGGATACCTGCCAGCACGACGGGCCTCGCGCATCAATCCTATGGTTGCTCTTCGCAGCGAGTGACGGGTTATGCAGAGAGCGGCAGGTGAAGTTCGGCGCGGCATCCGCTGTGGCCATCGGTTCGGTTGGCGAGACGGGCCGAGCCCTTGTGGGCCAGGGCGATCTGCTGCGTGAGCGCAAGCCCGATGCCGGTTCCGCCGGGTTTGGTTGTGTAGAACGGAACGAAGAGGTTGCCGGCATTGATGAGGCCGGGGCCGTCGTCGAGTATCGCGATGACAACTTCGTGGCCGGAGGTTTCCCACGTAATCTCGACGTGGCGCGACTGGATGTCTGGAGTATCGATGCTTAGGCTGGCTTCTGCGGCATTGCGCATCAGGTTGATGAGGGCCTGTTGAACCTGGTCGGGGTCGGCCAGCACGGTTACATCGGGCGCGCTGGTTACAAGGACGCTCACACGAGTTTCCAGCCGGGCAACGCGCTCTACCAGAGTTGCAACAGATACAGGCGCTAGTTTTGGTGCGGGCAGACGCATCAATCTTTGATAACCCTGCAGGAAGCGGTTCAGAGATTCGGCGCGCTCTTCAATGACCTCGAGCCCATCGTGAAAATCGTTGTCAGCGGCAGAGGAGGCGAGGCGTCCGCGGAGGCTGCCTGCAATGGATTTGATCGGGGTGAGTGAGTTGTTGATCTCGTGACCAAGCACGCGAATCAATCTTTCCCATGCGATGCGCTCTTCTTCATGCAGTGCCGCGCTGACGTCGGAGAGCACAAGCAGCACATGCGGCACACCGCGCATGCGGAAGCTGGTTCGTTTGACGACCCAACGGGCGACCTGCTGGCCGCCGTCGAGAGAAAGCAGATCGTTGTCGTTTGCGTCGAGCAGATGTTGCAGGTTGAGGTGTTCTGCCGAGCGGCCAAGCGCGGATGGTGCGCGCAATGTAAACGCGTGCTCTGCCGCGGTATTCAGCAAGCGGAGTCTGCCGTCGGGATCGAAGGCCAGAACAGGAGAGGGCATGGAGCTCATGACGCGCTCGACAAGAGCCATTGCTTCGAGCGAGCCTGCACGCTGGCTCTGCAAGAGGGCGGCAAGAGCATTTATCTCTAATGCGAGGTCGCCGACGGCGTCGTTGCGGCGTCCGCCGCGGGCGCGAAAGGAGTAATCGTCTTCGCGAAGAGCTGCCACGACATTCGCTAATGTCTGTAGAGGGCGGGTGATGTGTTCCATCAGCAGAGAGACGACGAATGTCCAGGCGAGAGCAAAGACCAGCAGGAAGAGTGTGGTTGCAGAGGCTTCTGCGGAGTGTTGCCATAGCAGAAGCCAGCAGAGGATGAATCCAGGCAGACCGAGCAAATAGAGCCCGATGCGCAGACTGCGCTCGAAGCTGAGCCGGCGTTTGGAGACGCCGAGCGGCAGGCGCGTGATTTGGGCAGGTGCGTCCGGAAGATGCTCGTCAGAGGCCATATTTTTCAATACGACGATACAGGGCGCCTCGACTGAGCCCAAGCGCATCGGCGGCATGGCTAACGTTGCCTTCAGCGCGGGCGAGAGCTTTGCGAATGAGTATTGCTTCGACAGCTTCGAGGCTCATCTCATCCAGATTTTGAGCCGAGGACGGCTGCTGATGCAAGCCAAGATCGGCAGCGGTGATGCGGTCTCCTCGTGCGAGAAGAACGGCGCGTTCGATGGTGTGGTCGAGCTCGCGTACATTTCCGGGCCAGCCATAACTCGTCATCATCTGCAGGGCCGCAGGTTCGAGGCCGAGAATAGCTCGTCGATAACGCTGTGCGTATCGCGACAGGAAGTGCGCGGCCAGAAGGGGAAGATCCTCTCGCCGCTCACGAAGCGGAGGCAGATGAATCTCGACAGTGTTCAGACGGAAGAGCAGGTCTTCGCGAAATCGTCCGGCGGCGCACTCGGCCCGCAGGTCGGCATTGGTGGCGGAGATCATGCGGACGCTTACGGTCTGAGTCTTTGAGGAGCCGACACGCTCCATCTCCCCGGTTTCGAGCACGCGCAGCAGCTTGGCCTGCTGGCGAACGGGGATGTTGGCGATTTCATCGAGGAAGAGCGTGCCTCCGTTAGCAAGCTCGAAGCGCCCGATGCGGTCGGCGCGGGCGTCGGTAAAGGCGCCTTTTACATGGCCGAAGAGCTCGCTCTCGAAAGTGCCTTCGGGCAGCGCACCTGTGTTGACGGCGACCAACGCGCGTGTTGCGCGCAGTGACAGCCGATGAAGGGTTTGTGCAACGACTTCTTTGCCGGTGCCGTGTTCGCCAGTAACCAGAACGTTGGCATCCGACGGGCCAATGCGGGCCATCATCTCAACTACGGGACGCATGGAGGCAGCGCTGGCGATAAAGTCGGGTGCGCCGGGGGCACGAAGAATGCGGTTTTCTGCTTCGAGCCACTGTGCGCGGCGCTGGCTGCGATGCAGCTCCATTTGTGTACGCAGAATGTTGAGCAGGCGAGCATTTTCCCAGGGCTTCTGGATGAAGTCTCCCGCGCCGCGCCGCATGGCTTCGACGGCGAGGTCGATGTTTCCCCAGGCGGTCATGACGATGATGGGGAGCTGCGAATCGATCTGCCGGATGCGAGACACCAGATCCAGACCTTCGAGGCCGGAGGTGGTGTCGCGGGTGTAGTTCATGTCGATGAGGACGCCGTCGAAGCTTTCGTGCGCCAGGGATTCCAGCACCTGCGCAGGCGTGCGCACCATTTCAAGCTGATAGCCTTCCGGCTTCAACAGCAGGCGCAGCGCTTCGAGCACGTGCTGCTGATCATCGGCGACCAGCAGACGGCACGCCGTTTCCTGTTCGTCCGGCGGCGCATCGCTTGCTTGGTGTTCCAGTACCATTGCCGCGCTCCTGCTGCTATTGATTGTCGGGCACAATGCCTGTTCTCGCCGATTCTATCGAAATTTGGTTCGCATCCAATGTCGAGCCAGTGGAACGCTCAAGTTCTATCTTCGCCTTCTGATATGCAGTTTGTGCTGCGACCAGCTTGGATTCCGCCTCGGCGAGGTCGCGCCGCGAGGTCAGAGTCTGATAGCTGGACCCTGCACCGAGCTCCTGTTCCTTGGCGGTGATGTCGAATGTCTTCTTTGCCAGATCGCGCGCGGCAGTCGCAAACTCGACGCGGGCTTTGCTCTGCTCGAGAGCGTACTGAGCGTTACGGACCTCGATGCGAATTTGCTTTTTCAATTGCTGCTGGCGGAGTTCAGCCTGACTCATCTCCAGCTCGGAGCGGTACTGGTCTGACTTGGCTACACGGTTGCGGATGGGGATATTGACTGAAAAGCCAACGTAATAATCGGGTGCGGTGTTGTTGAAGGCATTGCGGACGGCGCTGCCCCAGCTCGTTTCGGCTGTGGAGGGGATGTGCGATGCCGGATTCTGCAGGCCGGCGAGACCTGTTCCGCCATAGAAGGCAGTCAGGGCCACGGAAGGCAACAGGGCATTACGGGCGGCGTCTCGGCTGATGTTCCGGCTCTGAAGATCGATGTTCGATTCCTTCAGCTCAATCCGATTGCGAAGCGCCATGGCGATACTGTCCTCTGTTGATCCGGTGGCTGCAGCCGATGTCTGAACCATGCTTGAATCTGTGGGGTGGACGGGCATTGCCTCCAGAATCGGGTCGTCGAGGTTCTTTGTCAGTGCATTCTTCATCAGCAGTTCCTGAAACTGCAGTGTCGATTTTGCGATGGTCAAATCCTGCTCGCCATTGGCTACCGCACCCTCGTCCTTCATGACATCCATTGCGGGAATGGCCTGAAGCGCAAGCTGCTTGCGCGCAATCTCCAGGGTTTGTTTTGCGAAGTCCAGCGACTGGCTCTTGACCTGCTCGTCTTCATAAGCGGCGACGAGGTCCCAGTACATATTCGCAATCTGGGTTACGGTGGTGGCGACCTGAAGCTGAAAGGCGGCGTCGGAGATCTTCTGGTTATTTTTTGCAATTCTTAGGTAGCGCAGGTTGGGGCCAAAACCGAAGCCTGCCAGAAGCTGCTGTTGCACCTCAACGTGATAGTAGGTATTGAGGGTTGGATTCAAAAAGCTGTTGGGGCTGTTCGTTGTACCGCGGTTGTTGTTGAAGACTGCTTCGACTTCAGTGCCGGTAGGAAATGCCTGTGAATAAGCAATGTTGCCTGTGGTGGTGTTCTGCTGCAGCGTTTGTGTGCCGTAGATCGCAGTGTTCGATAGCGGCTGTGTATAGTGTTCGTTGTTGAGCCTGCCCGAGATCATAGGGTCGTAGGAAGAGACATTGGTTCCGGCGCCGAGAGTGGACTGGACTAAACCCGATGCTCCGGCACCAGCACCACCAGCGCCGCCTGAAGTGCCTCCCGCGCCCGCGCCGCTTGCTCCGGAGCCGAAGCCGCCAACGCCGCCACCTGGCGTGTTCTGCACAACGCCAGTATTGACGCCGCGAAAGGAGCCGCCGGCTTTGGTTCGCAGAATGTCGGCCTCGGCGATGGGGATGTTGTATCGCGCGATTGCGATGTCAAGGTTATTTTCCAATGCCAGCTCGATTGCATTCTTCAGGCTCAGCTCAAGAACGCCGTCGTGAATCAACGTGTCGATTCTGGACGTATTTGTCAGGTTGGGCTTTGCTACCATCGTAGCGCGATAGGCATTGAACGGGTTGTCTGAGTGCGGTATATCCAGACGCAATGCAGGCACGGCAGCATTTTGTGCCTTTTGCGCCACGACAGAGGGGCACGCAAGCATTGGGGCAGCAACGCAGCCAAGAAGCAAAGTAAATTTCCTCACGACTGTACCCCCGTTGTCTTTGCGGCCGTATCGGAGTACATCCAGCCATCGCGAAGCTCAATGGTCCGCGTTCCATACTGTGCGTTTACCTCTGAATGCGTTACCTGCACGATGGTTGTGCCTTCGTCGTTCAACTGCCGGAACATCTCCATAATCTCCTTTGCCTGCGCGGAGTGCAGGTTGCCTGTTGGTTCATCGGCAAGCAGCAGCGCCGGTTTGTGAATGACTGCGCGCGCGATGCCGACAAGCTGTTGCTGGCCGCCTGAAAGCTGACTGGGAAAGAGGTCTTTCTTGCCAACGATGTTGAAGCGATCGAGCGTATCGGCAACGAGAGCCTGCCGTTCAGCCCGAGGAATGTTCTTGTATGAGAGCGGAAGATCGATGTTCTCCGCGACTGTGAGGTCATCCAGCAGGTGGTAACTCTGGAAGACCATGCCGATGCGCTGCCGTGCAAGCTCGGCTCGTTGCTTGCGGTTCATGGTCTGTACCAGTGAGCCGTCAAAAATAAACTCGCCGCGCCACTGGTCATCCAACATGGCCAAAACATTCAGCAAGGTTGATTTCCCTGCTCCCGATGGGCCCATGACGGTTATAAATTCGCCTTCACGGATCGTGAGGTTGATGCGGCGAAGCACCCATGTTTCGGTATAGCCAGCCTTGTAGCTGCGCTCGATATTTTTCAGTTCGATCATCTTTCCTCTATTCCGTTCGTAAGGCTTCCGTGGGCTCGATGGATGCTGCGCGTCGCGCAGGCAGATAGCTGGCAGCAAAGGCAGCGAGAAGCATTGCCGATGCCGCAGCGATAAATGCAATGGTGCCGCTGGAAAGTACAGTGGAGATGCTTCGGCCTCCGGTGAAGACATAGTCTTCCAGCACGCTGCCGATGAGCCGAGGAACGGTGAGACTTGCGATGGCTCCAATCGTCAGTCCTATGGCAATCAGCAACATGCTGCGCCGCAATACCATCAACAGAATTTGTGTGCGATCTGCACCCACAGCCAATCGGACGCCGATTTCTCGTGTACGCTGCGTTACCTGATAGCTCATCAGGCCGAACAAACCGATCATCGTCAGCAGTAGCGAGAATCCAGCGAAACCTGCTGCAAGATAACTAAAGAAGCGAGGGGCGGCAACACTGCGGTCGATCACCGTTTGCATGGTGGTGAGTTTAGCTACTGGAATTTCAGGGTCTGCAGATGTAACCGCTCGCTGCACTGCTGCAGCAATATCCACATTGCGCGATAGCCTGATTGCAAATGTGGTTGGAAACCATCCGTTGATGACCTTCATAAGATGATCTGAGACTTGAGCAAACGGGACATAGATCATTACCTGCGGCGACTCTGCCAGAGAGCGGCTATGCGTATCTGCTACTACTCCAATTACCCGCAATGCTGGCGCGTTTTTGCCGAGTTGCACTTCTTCACCAATCGCCGAGCGCCCTGGCCACCATTTTTGCGCCGCCGTCTTGCTGATTAACACAACTGGTACTGAAGTGATATTGTCGTCTTCCTCAACATCCCGACCGCTCAAGACAGGGATACCCATGGTTTGAAAGTAGCCCGGTGTAACGGCGCGGAATTCCATGTGCCCCGCAGTATCAAGGTGCCCGACAGGACCTCCGCCGAAATTCAGACCGCGGTCCAGCGGCAACCCATTTACAGCAGCGATCCGCTGCACACCGGGATACTGCTTTAGCCCGTCCAGCACCTTATCGATAAATTGATTCGTATGAAGGGCGTTTGCGTATGCATTGCCTTTCAGTGTTACCTGCGCAACCGTCAGATGCTCTGTCATAACGCCGGAGGACACAGAACGCAGCTTCAGAAAGCTCCCTAGTAATAACGACGAGGCTGATAGTAGAACCATTGCCACCGCAACCTGAACAATCATCAGCCTGTCGCCCATCTTCGCCTGATGGGTTGAGATTCCGACCTGGCCACCGCTCTGCAATGCATACCCTGCATCTCGCCGCAACACACTCCAGCCCGGCAACAGCCCGAAGATCAATGTCGTTAGACATGCCATCAGTAACGTGAAGCCTGCAGGCAACCATCCACTGCTTTGCATCGGCGGAATTGGTATCGGCACTGTCCGCAGCAACAGAGGAACCGCCAATCGCGACAATATTAAACCTAGAGCGCCGCCTACCAGCGCCAGCACCAGACTCTCGCACATTAGTAATCGCAACAGATTTTTTCGGCTCGCTCCCAGAGCCGAACGTATCGCCATCTCGCGCGTCCTGCGCCATGTCCGAGCCGTCATCAGCACTGCAAGGTTCAGGCAGGCGACAAGCAGTACCGCAAGCACCGCCGCCATCATGGTCAATAAACTTGTCTGAGCACCGCTTACTACTACCTGCTGCAATGGCCACGCCTGAAATCTGCGCGTTGCCTTCGCTGAGTTAGTCCATCGTTCATAAAAGGGAAATTCTTTGAAAAACGCCGGGGTCAGCGTACTCAACTCCTGCTGTGCCTGCGTGATGCTTACACCGTCGCGCAGGCGCGCCACCATGTTGTAGTTATCTCCTGCATAGCCTGGATCTTTCACGCTCAACTGTAAGGGTTGCCATATATCTACCGTTGAAGCCACCCCTGGGGCGGACTCGCTGGCCACTTCCAGCGAGGCGGGCATAACTCCCACGACGGTATAGGACTCTTCATTGATCCGAACTATTTTGTTGACGATGTTTTTATCGCCGTTGAACTCGCGCTTCCAGAGCAGGTAGCTCAGCAGCACAGCCTTGGGGCCATTGGCATGATCTTCTTCTGCAGAGAAGTTTCGTCCCAGCATCGGCTGCACTCCAAGCGTAGGGAAATACCCTCGGTCGATCTTCATCGATGCGATTTGGAATGCGTGGCCGTCTCCTGTAGCCAGATTCACTCCCGACGTTCCATCCACCGAAATTCCAACGGACACAAAACTCTTGTTATGGTCTTTCAGAAAATCTGCGCTGCCACCTGCCTGCTCTGAATTAGGCTTCTCCTGCGGAAACGTGAATGCCACACCAACCAAGCGGTCTGCGGCAGGATAGGGCAGCGGCGCGAGCAATACACCTTGCACCACGTGATACATTGCTGTTGTTGCGCCGATGCCAAGCGCTAGTGTCAGCACGGCGGTGAGGGTGAATCCCGGCGCCTTGCGCAATTGCCGCAGTGCGTATTGGATGTCCTGAATCAATCCGTTCATCGACCTCTCCTAACGCGCGTCAACGTGAGCTGACGCAAGCTGGTTACATCTCTGCCATCAACTGGCTCAACTCTCCTTCGGCGACGACTTTGCCGTCGAAGAGATGAATCTGCCGCTCGGCATGGGCAGCGAAGCGGGGATCGTGCGTCACCATGCAGATGGTTGCGCCCTCCTGATGCAAGTCCTGCAGCAGAGTCATGACAGCCTCGCCATTTTTTGAGTCCAGATTTCCTGTAGGCTCGTCGGCCAGCAGGATGGAGGGTGAACCAGCGAGTGCACGCGCGACGGCAACTCTCTGTTGCTGACCGCCGGAAAGCTGCGCCGGATAGTGCTTCATGCGATGCGCCATGTTGACGCGCTCCAACGATTCCTGCACGCGCTTCTTACGCTCCGCGGCGGGCATTCCTGAGCGATAGGTCAATGGAAGCTCTACGTTTTCTGCAACGCTAAGATCTCCGATGAGATTAAAGCTCTGGAAGATGAAGCCAATCTCCTGGTTGCGAATGCGCGAACGATCGGCGAAGTTCAGGTTGGCAACTTCTTTTCCATTGAGCGTGTAGCGTCCGTCGGTTGGCGTGTCGAGCAGGCCAATGATCGAGAGCAGCGTCGATTTTCCGCAGCCCGAGGGGCCGGACATTGCAACATACTCGCCGCGCTCAATCTTCAGATGAACACCCGAGAGTGCGTGGGTTTCGATCTCGTCGGTATAAAAGACCTTGGTGAGGCCCTCAATCTCAATCATTGTCTCTGCCATGCTCGCGTTCTCCTTTTTGCTTACTCCAGCCGAATTTTGTCTGTGTTGTCCCATCGGCTCATGTCCGACAAGATGACGGTGTCGCCTTGTTGCAGGCCTTCCAACACCTGAATGTTGTTGACCGATGCCTTGCCAACCTTTACCGGAACTCTGACCGCCGTTTTGCCATCCGGACTGAGTTTGAACAAGCTGATAGTGCTGTTCTCGTTGCCGAATGCCGGGCGGCCCACGTAGAGCACGTCCGTCATGCGGTCGAGATCGATGGTGCCGTCAACACTCAGGTCGGGCCGTGCTCCCTGCGGCAATGTTCCTGCAAGTTCTACGTCAACCGTAACGGTTCCGTTCACAACTGCCGGATCAATTCGCATGACTTTGCCGTCGATGACGCCATTGTGGGTATCGATCTCCGCCGGCTGGCCAATCTGGATGTCGCGTGCCTGGGTCTCCGCAATCTTGAGGCTGGCCTTCAACTGGTCCGGCTGTACGACCTTGGCCAGCGTGGTTCCAGGTGCGACGTGTTCGCCGACCTGGTGCGGCAGATCAACCAGAACACCGCTTATGCCAGCGCGCACGCTCAAGGCGTCCTGTTGCTTTTGCTTGAGCGCCAACAGCGCCTCAGCCTGTTGCACCTTCGTCTGCTGCACGGCGAGCTGAGTTTCAATTGCCTTCTCGTTCAGATTCAGGCGCTGTTTTTCCAACCCTTCGCGGGTAGTTAGCTCATCGGCTTTGCCTTTTGAGGCACTGTAAGTAAGGCCGCTGATGACGCCGAGATCATACAAAGATTTATCGGTCTGGGCCTGGAGCTTTGCCTGGCTATAGTCTGCGCCGACGGTTGCGGCAGCAGCTTTCTGGGTCATCAGATCGCTCTCCAGCTTTGCCTTGGTGTTGGTCAGGTCAGCCTGCGCCGCTTTGAGTTGCAACTGTGCATCCAGCAGCTCCTGCTGAAGTTGAGGATCGACGAGGTCCATAAGAACGGTGTCAGGTTCGACCTTGGCGCCTGGCAGCACGCGAATTCTTACTACGGTTGCTTCCGTTTGTGCGGGAATGAGGCGAATCCTGTCTTCGCGAGGTACAAGCGTTCCTGGCCCTCGAACCTGACGCAGCATCGGTCCGCGTTTGACGGTGTCGGTCCAGACAGTGGAGCGATCGACGGTCGGCGAGGCTGGCTTCAATCGTGAAACAAAGATTCCAATAACGACCAGCACAACTACGCCGGTAGCTCCGGCGATCCACTGCCGACGCATCTTCTTCCGCTTAATATCTGGCCTTGAGATGTCCATTGCGGCAATAGAAAGAGCACATTACAGACCAACCTTAGATATGTGTTTTCAGGTATTTGCAGTTCTATTTCGCTACGGAACTGTCCATAAGCAGAAAAGGCTGTCCATTTTCGAACAGTCGTAGAGGTAGGCGCAGACGGACAAAAACCTTTTTCCGAATTCTCTCCTTGACAATCTAGGAGAAGCTGGGTAAGTTTTCCTA
>DASRSR010000116.1:0-3888 GCA_035656355.1 Edaphobacter sp. | reverse complement strand
CCTGTTCCCTGTTCCCTGTTCCCTGTTCCCTGTTCCCTGTTCCCTGTTCCCTGTTCCCTGTTCCCTAAAAATCTAATAGCCGTTCGCAAGTAGATAGGCTTCACTCAGCACGAAGTCTTTCTCGTCCTTCCGCTGACGCTCTGCATAGCGAGCCAGCACATCGACCTCAATATTCAGCGGACTCCCTGGCTGTAACGTCCGAAGACTGGTTGCAGCGTAGGTATGCGGAATAATCGCAATCTCAACCGCATTGCCTTTGATCGACGCCACCGTCAGGCTGATGCCCTCAACCGTGATCGAGCCTTTCTCGACCACGTAGCGAGTCAGCGCCTCCGGAAGGTTCAACCGCAGTCGATAGTCCGTCAGCTCCGTATCCGCAGTAATCGGATCGAGCGCCACCAGAGTTGCCGTTCCATCGACGTGTCCCTGCACCACATGACCGCCCAGCGGCGAGCCCGCTGGCGTTGGCAGTTCCAGATTCACGACCGAATCCGGCCGCAGATGTGAGAGCGTGGTCCGCTCAATGGTCTCAACCGCCAGATCGGCGGAGAAGCGCGGTGGAAAAGCTCTGGGCTCGATATTCAATGCAGTCAGGCACACGCCGCTGACGGCGACGCTGTCGCCCGTGTTCAAGCGTTCCACCAACGTCGCAGGAGCAGCAACGGTGATGCGCGTCACTCCAGCAGTCGGCGTAACCGCAAGGACGATTCCGGTTGTCTCAATCAGGCCGGTAAACATAGTTCCAGACTATCCGAAATCAGGTCTCAGGCCACGGATCGCGCAGCATACCGCTTATGCAGATGTCCGGGCCAAACTCTCTCTGTGTCATGCGCCGCAGTTTCTGCTCTAAATCGTGGGGCGAGGCGATTCCCTCGGCAAATGGGAGCGCGTGAGCGCCCAATGCAGTCTTTGCGTAAAACAGGATCACTTTATCCACCAGATTCTCGCGAAGAAATGCTCCGTTCAGCTTAGAGCCACATTCAAGCAGCACGCTCAGAATCTTGCGCTCCGCAAGCGCCTCCAAAACCGCCGATAGATTTAGACGACCGTCGCGCTCAGGAATATTTCGCACCTCTGCTCCCTTTGCACGCAGCGCCTCGCGTATCGAGGTATCCGCAGTTGGGCCGCAGAGCACCAGCAGATCGCGGTTTGCCGTGCGCACAAGCTGCGAACCAGCCGGAATGCGCAGATGCGTATCGAGGATTACCCGCATCAGCGGCTGCCTGCGAGGCAATCCACTGCGGTCGGTCAGCAGCGGATCGTCCGCCAGAACGGTATCAATGCCCGTAAGCACCGCATCGGAAGCATGACGCAACCGCTGCACCTCCGTTCGCGCCTCGCGTCCGGTAATCCAGTAAGGCTGAGGCTGACTGGCCGCGCGGGACGAAGTCGGCGGGGCAAGGCAACCGTCGGCCGAGAGCGCCGCCTTAAGAGTCACCAGCGGCGTGCCGCGCACGATAAAACTACAGAAGGCATCGTTAAGATCGCGAGCCTGCTGCTCGAGCACACCAACCGTTACATCGATCCCAGCATTACGCAAACGGGCAATGCCCTGGCCGCTGACCTGAGGATTGGGATCGACCGTCGCTACAACGACCCGCGCAACACGAGCAGCGATCAGAGCATCGGCACAAGGGCCGGTCCTGCCATGGTGCGAACAAGGCTCAAGGGTCACATAAGCCGTTGCGCCAGCGGTATCGAAACCATTCCTGGCAGCGTCCTTCAGCGCAATAATCTCGGCGTGGTCGCGATTGTCGTAAAGGTGCGCGCCTTCGCCGATGACCTTGTCATCTTTGACCAGGACGCAGCCGACCTGGGGATTAGGGCTGACCAGCGCCGTTGTCGCCGAGGCAAGCTCCAGCGCATGCTGCATCCAGCGTTCTTCTTGTGAATGATGGGGCATCCTTCAACAGGATAGCGTGATAATCCTGGACTTATGCGGCGTTCTTATGAAAGCGCTCGCGAATGTCTTCAGGAATATGTTTCTGCACAATGCCGCCGAGAAAACCGGGCAACGGAGTTGCAATCGCTACCAGAATCCAGATCAGGGTCGAGAAGACCATGCCCGCTACGGCAACAGCCTCCAGCGAAATGGCGACCGCATGGGTCTGGGTTAGCCGCACGTGCAACGAAAAAATGTGCGTAACCAGCTCAACTCGATGGATGACGACCGCTGCCAGCAGAAAAGCAACGATTGACAACGTGCTCACCATGATTAACAGCACGTCAATAGCGCGGGAGATGGCCTGGCGGCGGCGGCAGTGGGCGCACTCAATAAAGTGCTGCTCATATTCGGTTCGCATGGCCGGGGAAAGGCCGGAGATGTCATAGCGCCAGCCGGAGAGAATATCTCCCACGACCTGATCTGTGCAGGAGGACGGATGCAGGCGGCGGTTGGCAGGAAATGTTTTAGCCGGTTTTTCCATTTTGCTTATCAACTTCATTCTAACTTGTTAGATAGCAAATAGACCCGCAAAGATTTACAAAGGGGTAATCGAATTGGAACCGCTGGAAGGCAAATGGAAGGCGAAAATTAAAGCATAATCGGTTCAAGCGGTGTTGACTGGCTGGCTAGTAGAACACGGTTGCCCAATAGCGCCGGATGATTCACCAACGCCTGCTCTGCGGAAAGACGAGCCAGCTCAGGCGCGTTATTCGACTCCGATAGATGTCCCAACACAATATACGCCGCGCCGCCATCGTAATCGGTCGAAAGAAACTCGGCCATGGCATGGTTGGAGAGATGGCCAACGCGAGAGAGAACCCTCTGCTTTACCGACCATGGATATGGGCCGTCGCGCAACATCTCCAGATCGTGGTTGGATTCCAGCAGCATGACATCCACGCCCTTCAGGGCTGCCTTAACGTTCGGCGGCATATAGCCAAGGTCGGTGGCAAAGGCCATGCGAATCCCTTCGGCAGTAAAGACAAAGCCACAGGGATCGGCGGCATCGTGGGGAATAGTAAAAGGCGTGATGTCGAGATCGCCGATAGAGAACGCCGCACCGGCATGGAAGTACTCAACCGCTGGCAGATACGATGGATCAGGTTTGGTGGAAGCCTTAGGTTCAGCCACGGCTGCTTCCGCAGCGATGCTTTCGACAACGTATTCGCTGCCTTCAGCAGCGGCGCGAGCTTCTTTTTCCTTCTGCACTTGGTCGAGCCACTGTGCATAGCTCATCGTGGTGCGCGGCGTCACCATGCGCACCCATGCGCGATGGGTCGGCTCGGTAAAGTAAACCGGGACGCCAAGCCGGCGGGCAAGCACCGAAAGGCCGGAGACGTGATCAATATGCTCGTGCGTGATGAGAATGGCATCAAGCGTTGCTGGGTCTTCCCCAGCCAGCGCCATGCGTTTGAGGATCTCCCGGCACGAGAGACCGGCATCCACGAGTACACGCGTCCGTGAACTGGAGATGACAGTGCAATTGCCCTTGGAACCGGAGGCGAGCACTGTCATCCGCATCATTCGTCTACGATACGCCAGACTGCTGTGAGTTTTGCGGCAGATGTGCCGAAGATGGTTCGTGGTCTTCTGGAGGAGCGCGACCACGGATTCACACGGAGAGACACGGATAAACCCATACGCAAGGTTAAATCCGTGTTTTTCTGTGTTGATCCGCGGTCGATAGGAGATCTAAACCTTATTTCGCAGCGGTGCGAGAAAATTGACCGTACTGCGCAGGACAACTTCATTGTTCTGGTTGTAGGCCAGGGTGCGGGTGCGGACCACGCCGTAGTCTTTGCGCGAATTGGAGTGACGCACGCCGACTACCTCAATTTCGGTATGAATCGTGTCACCGGGGCGCACCGGAAGGGTCCAGCGCATCTCTTCAACTCCTGCGCCGATCATACCGCCAGCAACTGTGATGTTCTGCACACGCAGCC
>DASRSR010000115.1:0-8266 GCA_035656355.1 Edaphobacter sp. | reverse complement strand
AGGAAGAGGGGATGGTAGTTGGAGCATACAAATATCCACTAGTAACTATCAACTAACAGCCAACAACCCATTCCTAGTAGCATCGAAGCATGGAGCAAGTTGATTTTCTTGTAATAGGTGCAGGCATTGCGGGTCTGAGTGCGGCGATCCATCTGGCAGAGCATGGCCGGGTGATGGTGGTTACCAAGGAAGAGCTGGCAGAGTCGAACACCGCTTACGCGCAGGGTGGCATCGCAGTAGCGATGGGTGGGGAAGAAGATGTCGCTCTGCATTTACAAGACACAATGGAGGCCGGCGACGGACTGGTAAATCACGATGCTGCGGCGGTGCTGGTGGAACAGGGACCACGGCGGGTCGAGGAACTGCTGAAGTGGGGCACGAAGTTCGACCGCGAAAACGGCGAGCTGATGCGAACGCGCGAAGGCGCCCATAGTCGCTCGCGGATACTTCATGCGAATGGCGACGCAACAGGGAAAGAGATTGCTGTATCGCTGTTGCGGCACGTACGTGAGATGGATTCCATTGAATTGATGGAATGGACCACAGGCATCGATCTGTTGATGGACAAAGGACGTGTGACTGGAGCGACGCTGCTGGACGGAGAGGGCGGCATCCGAGTGATTCATGCGCGCGCGGTACTGTTGGCTAGCGGTGGAGCAGGCCAGGTTTACAGCGATACCACGAATCCTGCGGTGGCGACTGGCGATGGAATTGCAATGGCTTACCGCGCGGGAGCAGAGGTAAGCGACATGGAGTTTTATCAGTTCCATCCGACGGCCTTCAGTGAGTCGGGTGCTCCGCGCTTTTTGATGAGCGAGGCTCTGCGTGGCGAAGGGGCGTATCTGGTCAATGAAAAAGGAGAGCGGTTCATGCAGCGGTATCATCCACTGCTGGAACTGGCCCCCAGAGATGTAGTGGCGCGTGCGATTACGCGTGAAGGAATGGATGGCAACATCTATCTGGACATGCGGCATGTAAAGAAAGACTTGCAGTCCAGGTTTCCGGGGATTTCAAAGTTTCTGGCGAAATATCGGCTGGAGCTTGGCAGAGATCTAATTCCGGTGCGCCCGGCCGCTCATTACCTGATGGGAGGTGTGAGGACGGATGTTCATGGGCGGACATCATTACCCGGCTTGTATGCGGCAGGAGAGGTGGCCTGCACGGGAGTCCACGGAGCGAACCGACTGGCGAGTAACTCCCTGCTGGAAGGGCTGGTATTTGGGGTGTTGGCGGCTGAAGCAATGATTGCTGATAGCAGGGGACAGAGAACAGGGAGCAGGGAACAAGAAACCGAAGAAACTGAGCAGGCGGTGGGTTCCGTTGCGGGAGGAAATACCAGCGAAGCGGCGACAGAGCGATGGATTGCCGAATTACGCGCTCTGATGTGGAAATACGCCGGGCTGCTGCGGGATGCAAACGGATTGCACGAAGCTCAGCGAGGATTGGACGCGCTTGCGGTAACTATGCCCAGGGGGATCTTCCGGCGGGCCTTGGAGGCACGCAATCTCCATACAGTGGCGGGGTTGATTGTGGCCTCTGCGCTTGGACGGCAGGAGAGTCGAGGCGCGCACTATAGGAACGATTTCCCGAAGCACGATGAGGTAGCGCGGCACTCTGTCATGGCGAAGGGAAGATTGTCGTTTGTAGCGTGAAGCGAAAGGAAAGCCTAGAAAACTGGCCCGGAAATTCCGGGCCAACGCTGAGTATGGGCACTCACTTCTTCTAAAGAGCGAAAAGTTTAGAAGCGAAGATAGAAACCGAAACCGGGCTCCAGGCTTGAGGTACGGTGATTGATGGTCAGATAGTTCTGACCGAAATCCGGTGCCTTGAAGAAGATCTGCCGTAGCTGAGCGCGCAGGCCAAAATGAGGCGAGAGAACCGATTTTTCCGCTCCGATGGAGTAGTAGTAAGCCATGCGGGCCTGGGTGTTGAGCTGCTGGCCTCCAAGATTGGTAGGGCGAAAGGCAATGGTGCCGGCCCCCGCTGAGACAAACGGCTGGAAGCTGTAATGGGTGGGGATGTGGGCCACGTATCCGAGGGTGTATTCGGAGGCGTTGGTCTGGATGCCTCCTTTATCCAGACCGCCTGTGTTGGGATCTCCAAAGGGAGCGAAGTTTTCGGTGTAGCGGGCATAGCTATAGTTGCCTTCAAATCCCAGCCAGGCAGATTTGGTGTAGCGGGCTGTAACGAGGACTCCAACTGTGCTGCTGGTGGTAAGCTTCACCGTTTGGTTCACGGGACCGCTCGGCGGGACGCCACTACCGCTGCCATTAATCACGGCAAGAGCATCGACGCTGAGATCGACTCGTGAGAGCTGGTTGGTAAGTGCCGTGGACTGCGCCTTAGCGGCCGGAGCCATGAGGACTGCAAACAGGCAAATGAGAACACTCCAGACACAGGACAGACGCGGCACATTCAACATCAGGACGAAACTCCCTTGGTGGTTCGATTGATACGGTTTCAATGCTGGTTTCAGTTTACCTGTTTTGGAGGGCAGTCGGTCTCAGGAAGGCGAAGAATCGGGCGCCGGTTCGACGATGAGGGTAAGTCCATCAATGTCGCGGACACGCACGGAAGCGCCGATGGGAAGAGACGCTTGTCCTCGCAGAGAGGCGCGCCAGAGCTCACCGCGAATCTCGACCTGACCGCTGGGAGCAAGCGGCGTCTGCGCAATAGCGATGGCCCCGAGCATGGCTTTCGGTCCCGTAAGGACTTTACCGCGACGGGCACGAAGCGCAAGCCAGGCGAGTCCAAAAGAGATTGTGCCGAAGCCGATACCGGCACCGAGCGCCGTGCCGGTATGGACCCGCATCTCGGGGATTGGACCATTAACCAGCGTGGCGAGTCCAAAGATGAGGCAAACAGTTCCGGCCAGCGCGAGGATACCGTGGCTGGCAAACTTCATCTCAAGCATCATGAGCACGAATGCCGCGATCAGCAAAAGGATCGCAGTGTGGCGGATGGGGAGAAGATTCAAGCCAAAAAGGCTAAGCAGAACCAGCAGAGTGCCGAGAGTCCCGGGAACGATCGTGCCCGGCACATTGAACTCAAGATAGATGAGCAGGCCGCCAAGAACAAGGATAAGCACAGCGAGGTTGGGATCGGTGAGGCGAGAGAGAAGCCGCTCACGCAGGGAAGGCGCAATCTCGATGAGCGTTGCTCCATGAAGGTGCAGAGTTTGAGAACTGCCGTCGAAGCGTTTGATCGTGCGGCCATCGAGCGTATCAAGCAATGCCTGGTCACTGGGCGAGATCAGGTCAATCAGATGGAGATCGAGAGCTTCCTGGTCACTATAGGATTTTGAATTGCGCACTGCATCTTCGGCAGCCGGAACGTTGCGTCCGCGGCGAGAGACGAAGGAGCGGAGGAATGCTGCGGTATCGTTTTCGATCTTTTGTTTGAGGATGGGGTCGAGCTTGCGTCCTTCGCTAACAGGATGCGAAGCTCCGGCGTTGGTGCCAGGTGCCATGGCGGCAATATCGGCGGCTTCGAGGAGAAAGAAGCCAGCCGAACCGGCACGGCTGCCACTGGGCGAAATATAGATAACAACCGGAACGGGCGACCGCTCGATAGCTTCAACCATGACGCGAGTCGATTCGAGTAAACCGCCGGGAGTGCCAAGTGAGACAAGGACCAGGCTGGCGTGCATATGCGCTGCGTCATCGAGGCCGCGCTGGAGATAGTCGGCAGTAATCGGCTGAACAGTATCGTGAATGACGAGACGGACAACCGGTCCCGGTTTGGCCGACTGTGCGCGAATACCACAGGAGAGCGCGCAGCTAAGCGCGATGAAAAGCACTGAGGCGAATTTCAAATAGAGCTTCATGGCATATGCTGCACGCGGGATTGCAGGGCTTGCTTCATGGCAAGGGCCGCCGCGTTCCTTGGTTCGAGTTTGAGTGCGTTATTCACGTCGGCAGCGGACGCATCGAGCTGTTTTGCTTGAAGCTCGATCTTGGCGAGAACCAGATAAGCGTCAACGTTGGGCTGGAGCTTAAGCGAGGTTTGCGCCTCCTTCCGCGCTTCATCGGTATTTCCTGTGTGTTCGCGCACCTCGGCGAGACCGGCATGAGCGGCGCCGCTTGACGAATCTGCGGTGATTGCAGCCTGGAACTCCTGTTCGGCTTCAGGAATTAACCCCTGCGCAAGATACTCCTTTCCGGACCGGATGTACTCATCTGCTCGCTTTGCCGGTGGCAGTGTGGCGAGACGCATGGCGCGCATCTGGTCGAGCTGGAAGGCGGCCTGACGAAAGGATGCTTCGGAGTAAGTTCGGCGGATGCGCTCGATGGGATCGAAGTCGGGGTCGTTGGCGGCGGCAGCAGATGCCTGCGGCGAAGCAGTGGTTTTTGCCGAAGCTGCTGGAGTTTTGAGGCTCCTGCCAGAAGAGATACGCGCCTTCAACATCCTGGCTTCGCTATCGGCGGGACGCAGCTTGAGTGTTTGATCGACTTCTCGCTGGGCAGCGGCAAAATTGCCTTGACGGAGCAGAGAGACGGCAAGGTTGTAGTGATAATCAGGGTCGTTTGGATCGGCGTTTGAGGCGCGCTGAAAGAGCGGGACAGCATTGCGTCCCTGCCGGGCCGCAGCCACACCTTCATTATTGACGACCTCAGGTAGAGGAAGACGGCTGGCGACGAAGGCAAAGGCCGCCTCGGCATCAGCGTATTTGGCGGAGTTGAAGCGGGAAAGCCCCAGATAGAAGCCAGCCTCAAGCGCGCGGCGGTCTGTATGTGGAATTTTGGTGAAGGCTGCAGCCGCGCGGTCGAATTCTCCCTGTGCGAACTCTGCTTTCCCCAGGGCAAGTAGCGCTGCCGAATAGTTTGGGACCATAGCGACCGCAGTTTGCAGGCGCTTGATCTTTTCCTCCGCAGTCGGAGCGGTAACGCCGCGAATGTAATTCTCAAAGGCGCTGAGGGGAACGCCAGAGGCGGAAAGGAAGGTCTGCTGAGCGACGTTGAAGTTTGGATCGATATCGCGGGCTACCTTCCAGGCGATGGAGTTTTCTACATCGAAGAGATGGGAGAGCTCGTTGGAGTCTGGAATGGGTTTGGAAAGCGTGAGTTTATCAACGTTCAGAACCTGTGCCTGGACGTTAATATGTCCCTGTTTGACGGTGTAGCTGCCCAGGATTACGAAGTTGGCGTTAAGAGTCTGAGCAATGCGGATAGTGGTCGCGCGCGTGGGCTTAAAGTCCACAGGAAGGCCGAGATGGTCGAGCGCATACTGGCGATCATCGCGAGAGAGAGTAAGAAAGCCAGCAGAATTAAGGCGTTGATTCAGCGTGTCAGGAAACGAGTCGCCGATCCAGTCGACATTCGACTGGCCGGAATGATTGTCGAAAGGCAGAACCAGAACAACGCGGCCGATGGCTTCCGGCTGAGCATCGTTGGAGGGGGTTTGCGCACGACTGGGGAGGCCCAGCAGAAGGCACAGGGCGATGGCAAGAGAGAGGCGCAGAATGATGAATCTTGGCACAGCTACGAGTATAGAGTGTGAGAGGGTCAGTGCCGAGGCAGGTCGAGAGATGCGTTAACGCTGCGGGGGAAGCGCAGGACAGCAGCCCATTCGCCTTTGCGGTGAGCCTGCCAGACGATGTCACCATGCAGGAGCGCAGCGGCCGCGGCAGGATGAAGGTCGTAGTGAAAATCAAAGTATTTGATGTCCTGGGACTCGTTTGGCTTGCCAAGATTGACTGAGCCGGAAGGAGGTTCCCATTTGGTGGAAAAGATGAGAGCGGTGTCATAAGCCCCTGGATCGGCTGCGGCCTTTTCCAGTTGCCCGAAGGAGAAGTTCTGGATGGCGACAGTTTTGATGGGATGGCGCGTGTAGCCGATCTCGGGACGGGAGAGCTCGGACGTAGCAGGCCAGGCGGTAAGGACGATTGCTTGAGGCCAGTTGTGCTCGATGAGATGGACAGCCTGCTGATGCAGCAGAATCATGTCGCGGTAGGTGAGGTTATCTTCGGGCGCAAAGGCGTAAGGAGGATTAATCCACAAGGCGGAGAGAAAGGCAGCGCCGCTCAGTAGAGCGATCGGCCACCAATGACGCAGATGATGACGCCAAAGCGCAACGCAAAGCAGCAGCACCAGAGGATACATCGGAAGCAGATAGCGAGTGAGCAGCGCTCCGCCGAGGATGGAGAAGGCGATCCAGTTCGCGATAAGTACGATCACAACCGGGCGCACAACGGTCTTGCTGAGGTTGGGCGGAGCAGAGGGGCGCGGAGGAATCAGCGTAACAGCAATTGCCGCCACCACAGGAACAAACATGTTCATGTGAACTGTCAGATGAAGGAAGCGATGCCAGAGGCAGAGACCGATGCGATAGACGCTAAGGTTTGCGGTGGCGTTGTAGCGAAGGAACTCCGGATTCCCGAAGATGAATCCAGTGCGATGAAAGTGATAAGCATACCAGGCAGCGAGAGGAAGAACAGGGAAGAAAAGCGCTGTTATCCAGCCGAGAGTCTGCGATTTGCGGGTGTCCTGAAGAAAAGCGGCGAGTTCCCACAGACCCAAAGCAATGGGCGTAATGATTGCCGTCTCTTTGCTGAGTACGGAGAGCGAGAACATAATGGCGGCGAGAACCTGGGTTCTGACCGGGCTTTGGCCCGAGTCCTCGCGCTGGAAGTAGAAGGCGAGACCCCAAAGCGTGAACGCAGCGGCGAAGATGTCTGCGTGAGCCAGCGTGCTTTGCGTAAACCAGATGGGATAGACAGCAGTAAGAGCGGTGACGGTCGCGGCAACTGCCAGACTGGCCAGATTGCGGACGAGTTTGAAGACGCCAAGCAGGGCAAAGGCGCTGACGAAACAGACAAGTGTTCGAGTGCCGCTAACGACGAATCCGGAGAGATGCCACCACGCGGCAAGCAGAATGGAGGGCAGCGGCGGATGAGCGTTGGTGATCGTCGATTGTGGAATGAGACTTCCGGTGCGAAAGAAGTCCCATGCGGCGGGAATGTAATATCCGGCCTCGTCCCAGAAGTAGGGAAGGCGAAGAAGAGTCAGATGCGACAGATAGATGACGGCGAAGAAGAGCGGAAAGAGCATCCAGAGCGGGACGCCGCGCGGTGCGGAGTGTTCAGAACTGATTCGCGTGCGCACGCTCTTAGTGAACAGGCCCATTGGGTTGCGGAGGTACCTGTTCGAGGGTGATCTGGCCGAAGGCCTGCTCGTACTGAGCGAGATTGTGTCCGAGGACGTTCCAGAGCGCCTTGGCCTGCTGCGGGCTGAGATAGATGCCCTGGAAGTTCTTGACCTGGACCTCGTCGGGAGTTTCCTGGCTCAGGGTGCCGAAGACGAGGAAGAAGTCCCAGACGCTCATGCGTACCTGCACGCTGTTGGCGTAGCCCTCGCGGTATTCTTCGGTGTTGATGAGCTTGACGGCGGGAGAGTGGGATGGCTGGTTAGGCTGACTCATGAATCACTTTCCGAAATTGCGTAGGGTCGGTTGAGGGTTGGTGCGAAAGGGGGGACTTGAACCCCCACGGATTTCTCCGCCAGATCCTAAGTCTGGTGCGTCTGCCAATTTCGCCACTTTCGCATTTTCCTGCAAACGCCGTTCTGGGTAGTTTACATGGTCATTCTGTTTCTGTACTGTGTTGCTGATTCGGCTAAAAGACGACTA
The DNA here is from genome assembly GCA_035656355.1 of Edaphobacter sp. Classification (GTDB taxonomy): domain Bacteria; phylum Acidobacteriota; class Terriglobia; order Terriglobales; family Acidobacteriaceae; genus Edaphobacter. The sequence goes on along the minus strand of DASRSR010000115.1, from coordinate 640 downwards.
CGAATGAGCACGGATTGCGCTGCGCTGGCCTGAGTCGGGGCTACAGTCCTGGCGTACTCAGAAATGGTCCAGGCAATTTTCCATGTCTTCCTAGTGATACGTCGCAACTTTCTTCTGCATATCAGAGCCACAAATCTGGGAGTACCCCTGCCCCGTACTTAAGTACCAAAGTCTTCAAAACAAAGGGTGTGAGAGGGTACTTGCAATGCCTTAAGTACCAAAGACCCGGTATGAGACCGGGCCTTTCTCTGTTCTCTATCTCTTTAAGGATAGCAGATCAGAGTATAAAGTACGCCAGATGTATGCCTTTTGTTTTGTTTGATTTGTGGGGTTTAGGGCTTGACAAGGATTTTTGTTCAAGCGAGAAGAGCAATGCCGGGGGTTCTTCGCTTCGCTCAGAATGACGAAAAAAACAAATACAGGGGTCTCCGCTTCGGCCCTGTGGGCCTTCGGTCGAGATGACGTGTTGTGGGTGAGTGTGATTCAGAGTTGCCAGAGTTCCGTGGTGAGCAGGCCGCCGAGTGAATGATGATGGGCGATGCGCTGCATGCTGACCTGTTGCAGCGCCGTGGCGTGGTCAGGAAGCTGGGTGGTGCGCAGCCCGGTGAGAATGCGGAAGGCGAAGTAGAGTCCGCGCACG
>DASRSR010000114.1:0-3373 GCA_035656355.1 Edaphobacter sp. | reverse complement strand
GGTGGAATCGGGCGAACTGAGCTTCGGCCATGCGCGGGCGATTCTTTCGCTGGAGTCGCAGGAGGCGATGGCCTCGGCGGCACAGAAGGTGCTGGCATTGTCGCTTTCGGTGCGGCAGACGGAGACCTATATTCAGGGACTGTTGAATCCCGAGTCGCGAGCAAAGAAGGCGGAACGGGTGCAGCCGGAGGTCGATCCGAATGTGCGTGAGGCGGAAGACCGGTTGCGGCGGCGGCTGGGGCTGAAGGTGCAGATCGAAGACAAGAACGGCAAGGGGCGCGTGGTGATTGCGTACTCTGGGCTGGAGGATTTCGATGCGATTCTGACCGCGCTGGGCGGGGTGGAGTAGATTTGTAGCTTTATTGGTTACAAATTGGTTCGGGGCTTGTGATTTAAAAAGCGACCACGGATGGGCGCGGATTTAAGGCAAATACAGGGATCTCTCCACTGCGGCCCTTCGGGCCTCCGGTCGAGATGACGTGGGTTGAGGTTTATTCGCCCTACTCTTTGCTCTATCAGCTCTGCGGATGAGTCGGGCTTTCAGCCCTCTGGCCTGGTTGCGTCGTTTCCCTGGGGCTTCGCCCCAGGCTGGTATTAGGTCGCGCCTTTGGCGCTTTTTGATTGAGGTAAGGTGAAGTTTGTCCATACCACTCAATGCGCGATAAGACTGCGGCATGGATGCACCCGGGCATTGTGCGGGAGGAACAGTTCAAAAGCAAAAGCAAGTCCTCCCGCCTTACGGCAGAAGGATGACAACTTTAAAAGAAATACAGGGATCTCTCCACTGCGGCCCTTCGGGCCTTCGGTCGAGATGACGTGCGGTAAGGGTGGGCTGAGCCCCGGGTCGAGATGACGTGAGATAGAGGATTGCAGCCTTCGGTCGAGATGACGTGAGATAGAAGATTGCGGGCTTTCGGTCGTAATGATTGGGGTTTGGTGGAGAGTCACGTATCGCTTCAGGCGGAGGCGTGTTCAAGGACCAGGGATGGCCTCTCTTCTGCCGCGGTCTCGTCGTATCCGTGAGCGAACTCCCATGCGGAGCGGTCGCGCATAAGTCGCTGCACCAGAGCGGTGTGCATGGCGTGGCCGGCGCGTTCGGCGACGACGCGGCCCTGGATGCGGCGGCCCGCGAGCGCGAGGTCGCCGATGAGGTCGAGCACCTTGTGGCGCACAAACTCATCGTGGAAGCGGAGCGGGCCGTTTTCAACCCGTTCGCGCGAGAGAATGATGGCACTTTCGTCGGAGACGCCGCGGATGAGGCCCATATCGCGTAGCCGGGCCTCGTCTTCCTTGAAGCCGAAGGTGCGCGCCGGAGCGATGTGGTTGGCGTAATCGCCTGTGGCGAGGTCTCCGGTGAACTTTTCGTAGCCGATGGGTTGAGGAAAGTCGATGGTGTAGTCGATACCGTAGCCGGAACCGGGATAAACGCCGATGAACTTTGAGCCGTCGCGCACCTCAACCTCTTTAAGGATGCGGATGTATTCGCGTTTGCGGCGCTGCTGCTTCAGTCCGACGGACTGGAAGGCCTGCACGTAGGGCTGGGCGCTGCCGTCAAGAATGGGGACTTCGAGGTTGTCCATCTCAACGATGACGTTATCGACGCCGAAGCCGATGAAGGCGGAGAGCAGATGTTCGGTGGTGGAGATGAGCACGCTGCCGCGCATCAGGCTGGTGGCGTAGCTGACTTTGGCGACGTTGCGGCCGATGGCGGGAATCTCGAAGTTGTCGAGGTCGGTGCGGCGAAAGACGATGCCGGAGCCGGCGGGCGCGGGAACCAGGCGCATGGAGACGGGTGCTCCGCTATGCAGGCCGACGCCGCTGAAGGCGATCTCAGACCGAATGGTGCGCTCAAGATGAGCTTCGAGTCTCACGAAATGGCATCCTCGGGTGTTGCTCTTTAGACCGGTTTCGTTCCAGGTGCAGCTCTCGATGTGACGCGCCTTCAGCGCTTGAGCCTTTGTATCAACGAAATCCTGGGGCTATCGCCCCAGGCTAGTATGGAACGGGCCTTCGGCCCTGAAAACAAAACTGCACCTGTGGAAACCGTTCTAGCCTCTCATCAAGGTTACAGAGAGATCAACATCTGTCGATGTGGTAAAAAAGCCACACTTTGTGCAAGGGGTAACCACTGGGGAACATCGATACGGCTTTTGCTAAGCCATGTAGGTGCTATAACATCCGTGCATGGACGTAAAAGCGATACAAACTGCGGCGGAAGCACGGCAGGGATGGATTCGGAAGAGTCTGCGGACGCTGGTGGAGCAGGAGTCGCCAAGTGAGGACAGAGGTTCAGTTAATGCGGCGATGGAGATTGCTGCGGGTCTGGCCGCTCCACTGGGTGGGCGAGTAAAGCGGCACAGGCAAAAGACGTTTGGCGATGTGGTGGAGTTGCGGTTCGGGCCGGTGCGGTCGAAGCAGAAGCCGGTATTGCTGTTGGCCCATCTGGATACAGTGTGGCCCTTGGGAACCCTGGCAAAGATGCCGTGGCGCGAAGAGAAGGGCTGCTTCTGGGGTCCCGGTGTGCTGGACATGAAGGCCGGGGTGGTGATGGCGCTGACGGCACTGGGAATTCTGCGCGAACAGAGGCTGGAGCGTCCGGCGGTGCTGCTGCTGAACAGCGAAGAAGAGGTGGGCAGTCCGGTTTCGAGAGAGATAACGGAGCGGCTGGCGCTGGAGTCGGCAGCGGTATTTGTGCTGGAGCCGGCGCAGGGGCTGGCATATAAGACAGCGCGCAAGGGCATTGGCAACTATGACGTGCGCGTCACCGGGGTGGGTTCTCATGCCGGTGTGGACTTTGAGCGTGGGCACTCGGCGGTGCTCGAGTTGGCGAGGCTGGTGCAGACGATCTCGGGCTTTACCGATCTGAAGCGGCAGAGGACGGTGAACTGCGGCGTAATTGCAGGAGGAACGCGGTCAAACGTTGTCGCCGCAAGTGCGCATGCCGAGGTGGATGTGCGAATTGCGAAGACGAGCGATGCAGCGGTAGTGGACAGGCTGTTTCGCAAGCTGAAGCCGACGGATAGGCACTGCAAGCTGGAGATTACGGGAGGCATCAACCGTCCGCCGATGGAACGCAAAGCAGGGACGATTGCACTGTTCAAGAAAGCGCGGTCGCTGGCGGCGGAGCTTGGCTTTGCCTTGGAAGAAGCGGCGACCGGCGGCGGTTCGGATGGCAACTTCACCGCAGCACTGGGGGTTCCGACGCTGGATGGTATGGGCGCGGTGGGTGCGGGCGCTCATGCAGCGCATGAGCATGTTGTGGTGGAGCATCTGGTTCCGCGAACGGCGCTGCTGGCAGCGATGATTGCAGCGGTGGAGTAGGGAGTTGCTAGTTGTTGGAACCTCATCCTGAACGGATGAGAACTTCAATAGG
>DASRSR010000113.1:0-2062 GCA_035656355.1 Edaphobacter sp. | reverse complement strand
GTACTTCGAACCTAGTTCGGTATCAAATGCCACCACTTCATCAAACCGCTGCGCGAGATCGTTGTACCCGTGGTGAGAACTCACACAGTGCAAGCCTGCTTTGTCGAGCGCCGCGCGAATCTCTTTGGCGCTCTTTGCCGGCAGCGCCGCGGACTCTACTACGGTGAATCCCGCCGCAGCCACGCCGGAAAATGCCATGTCCAGGTCCTGCGCCATCTGCTGTCGCACAGAATAAAGCTGGATGGCCAAAGGCAATCCGAGAGCATTGGAAAACGCATAGCGAGCGGTACACGTCAAAGCAGCCGCTCCGGCAACAAATTCTCGACGATTCAGCTTCACACAGCCTCCTAAATGTTTCCCTTCTTCATCTCATCTGCAAGGCGTTCCGAAGCCCGCATGGAAAGCGCCAGAATGGTCATTGTAGGATTCTGCCATCCCGCGCTGACAAATCCTGCACCGTCCACGACCCAGAGGTTTTTATGGTCGTGACTCTGCGACCAGCGGTTGAGCACACTCGTCTTCGGGTCGTTGCCCATGCGACAGGTGCCCACCTCGTGAATCGAATACCCGGGCGGATTGGGGACCTTGTTTGAAACAAGCACCTCAAATCCGGCATTGTGTGCAACCTCGGACATCGTATCAACTGCATCCGCGGCCATGTTGTATTCATTGTCGGTGTACTTTGTCTCAATGTGCAGCACAGGAATGCCCCATGCATCGGTCTTCTGCTTATTGATGCGGACATGATTCTCGTATCGCGGAAGCACCTCGCCCATGATCGTCATGTGAAAGCCGCTTCCAGCATACTGCTCCATCTTGCGGTCCAATGCTTCTCCGTATTCCGCAAAGTTGCTTGCTCCCATCGACCCGGTAGCGCTGGTCACGTTAAAGGCATATCCCCTTAGGAACTTATCTGATCTGCTGGTGATATTGCGAAAGCGTGGAATAATTGCGCTGCCGCCCATTAGATTGTCCGTTGCCTTGCCGCCACGGGCCTCCGGCACACTGCACACCAGCCCAACACCGTAGGTCTGGTCGTGGAGATAATGCCCCATCACGCCGCTGGAATTAGCAAGCCCCGAATTCAACAGCAGCCGGGTGCTTTCCAGCGTTCCGGCAGCCACAACGACGACGCGCGCCTTCACTGCTAATTCCCGATGCGAGCAACGGTCAATAAACTTGCATCCGTTCGGCTGCCCCGTGTTTTTGTCGATCGTGATCTCGCGCACAACGGCATCCTGGATCGATGTCAGCTTGCCAGTCTTCTCTGCATCCGGCAGCAGCAGGTTTACAGAACTGGCAAGGCCATCTCTGCCCATCGCTCGACGTTGCTTGCATACCGAAATACCCTTCGGCTTTGCCGCAGCAATAAAGCGCAGCATCGATTTGCTCCAAGGCCTTTCATCGAGAATGAAGTTTCCATTGGGCAACTGAGGAGGACCGTCATTTGCACCGGATACACGAAAGATTTCTTCCACGCGTGAGTAGTAAGGTGAAAGCTCCGCAAGGTCCAGGGGCCAGTCTTCGCCGAAGCCATCATGTGACTTGCCTTTCAGTTCGTAGTCACTCAACCGGAATGACTGTCTCGACCAAAACAGCGATCGACCGCCAAACAACCGCACACGCACCCAGTTATAAGGATCGCCAGGGTCAAAAGTATACGGAACCACGGTCTCATCGACCCAGACATTGGCATTGAACTCATTGGCCTGGAAGACGTGCGGCACTTTCCCCGGTGGCTTAAAGCCACGAAACGGAAGCTCATAAGCCGACTTGCGTTCCGCCTGACGTGTCACATCAGCCACCGGCCCCGCGTTTAGCATCAGGCAAGAAATACCCTTTTCCGTCAAAATCTTGGCCGCCATTCCGCCAGCGTGCCCTGAACCGATAATCAGCACATCTGTAGTGTGTGTCGTCATTTCGCCTTCCTGCTGCGATAAAGAAATTTCATGTTTGCAAATCTGCGATGAAAAAGGAGTCGAACTACGCTCTTCAGGATGCACTTGTCAGCGTTGGCCGAGTATGGATCGCTTCCTGTCGTTCGGCATATATATCGGGATCA
>DASRSR010000112.1:0-21075 GCA_035656355.1 Edaphobacter sp. | reverse complement strand
AGACTGCGGCGTATATGCGGGCTGGACGGTGCCGCTCGATTACGATCCGATGTTGTCGAAGCTGGTGGCGTTTGCCGAGACGCGGGAGATGGCGATTGACCGGATGCTGCGCGCTTTGGATGAGTACACGGTGGGCGGCATCAAGACCAATATAGGGCTGTTCCGGCGCATTCTGATGGATGCAGACTTTCGCGCGGCGCGTATCGACACTGGATACCTGGAACGGCTGCTCGCGCAAAGCGAGCCTGCGCGGGAGAAGGCTGTACCGGCAGAGATTGCAGCAATTGCGGCGGCGCTACTGACTTCTTCGTCGCGGGAGACGGCGGCTTCTGTGGTCGCTGAGCCGATGAGTAAGTGGGCGGCGGTGGGCCGGCGGGAGGGTCTGCGGCAATGACAGTGTGGCTGGAGATTGTGGGCGCACAACGCCGGGTGGAGCTTCCCGCCGGGGTTTCGGGCGTAATGGAGTGCAGCGTCGATGGCCGCACGGTGACAGTCGATGCCCGGATTTTGCAGCCGGGTATGCTGTCGCTGCTGGTCGAGGGACGGCAGTATCGCTGCGTTCTCGATGGCGACGTGGTGACGATCGATGGCCAGCGGGTTGCTTTTGCGGTGAGCGATCCCCGGTCGTTGCGCGGACGGCGCGGAACGGGAGCAGATGCAGCAGGTCCGCGCGCAGTAAAGGCTCCAATGCCGGGACGCGTGGTGCGCATTCTGGCGGAGGCGGGGCAGGAAGTGGCCGAACATCAGGGCGTCATCGTGATCGAAGCGATGAAGATGCAGAATGAGCTGAAGTCTCCGAAGGCTGGTAGGGTTGTGCGCGTGGCGGTGGCCGCAGGCGATGCGGTCGGCGCGGGTGAGATGCTGGTAATAGTGGAGTAGAGCTGGGGTTTCCGGCTTCGATAATTGTCGATAAATTCTTGCGTAAAGAGCGCACGCTCCGGTCTACAATTCCATGACGCCCTAATCTCAGTGTTGTGGAGAGTGTTGCATGAGCGATAGCGTGGTTGCGGTGAACGGACAGGAAGTTGGACCAGGACTGAGCCAGGTGGAACGTGTAGTCGATACTTTCATCGCGCCGAGCAAGACGTTCCACGATATTTTGCGCAACCAAAGCTGGTGGCTCCCCTTTGTGCTGACGGCGATTGTATCGCTATGTGTAACATTTTCGGTTACAAAACAGGTTGGCTGGGAACATGTCGTGGAGACGCAGGTCCAGTCCAGCTCGAAGCAGGCGGCAGCGCTCGACAACCTGACTCCGGAGCAGCGCGCAGGCCGGATACATGCCATGGCTGCGGGATATAAGGTAACGTCGTATCTGTTTCCTGTGCTGATCCTGATCTTTTCTGCAATCGCTGCGCTTGGATTGTGGCTGACCTTCAACTTTGGCCTGGGCGCGCGCAGCACCTTTGGCGAGATGTTCTGCCTGTGGATGTATTGTTCGCTACCGAAGCTGTTGATTGGGCTGCTGACGATTCTGACCCTCTTTGTCGGCGGAAGTGCGGAGGGGTTCGACCTGAAGCATCCGGTGGGAACAAACATTGGCTACTACCTTGGCGATGCGCCGGCGTGGCTGAAAGAAGGGCTTAGCTTCTTTGATGTGTTTTCAATCTGGTCGCTGATCCTGCTGATTATTGGAACAGCAATCGTGGCCCGTGTCAGCCGAGGCAAAGCGGCGGCTGTGGTGATCGGTTGGTGGGTGCTGATTCTGATTGTGAGCGTAGCGACGACCGCAGCGTTCAGCTAATCGTTTTATTGATCGGCGACTCAAAGAGCGACCACGGATTAACGCGGATGGGCGCGCGGATTACTTCGCGCCAACCTACTCATCCCGACCAAAGCTTGCTTGCCTTAATCCACGTAATCCCGACCACGGCGCGCAGCCAATCCTTACGACGTCATCTCGACCGGAGGCCCGAAGGGCCGCAGCGGAGAGATCTCTGTATTTTGCTTTCTGCATTTCCATTCCGCACCCAGAGCGCAGCCGAAGGGGAAAGAATCTGCCGGGTCCGAATGATCCATCTGCTTCCTTTTAGTTGTCATCCTTCCGCCGTCAGGCGGGAGGACCTGCTTTTATTTTTTCAATCTCTCACCGCACAACCGCTCGGGACGCCCACCCTCCAACCCACGTCATCTCGACCGGAGGCCCGAAGGGGCGCAGCGGAGAGATCCCTGTATTTGCCTTTATATAAATACGGAGGCAGCTATTGAATCTAGGACTGAAGATGTCGTATATCTATATACGACCAACTTAGTCCTAGAGGAATGATTTGTACAGCAAAGAGATAGCGATCTCTGTGGGAGTGGCATGATGCGACTGTGGCATCGGCTGCTGCATACGCCTCGCCAGACGCTGGCGCGGCGGGTGATGTTTCAGTTCCATCTGTGGTGCGGCGTAATTGTGGGGCTTTATGTGGCGCTGATTGGACTGAGCGGTTCGGCGCTGGTCTTTCGGCCGGAGCTGGAGAGCGCAATGCGTCCGGCGTTGTATGCTCTGCAACCTCTATCGCAGCCAGTGCAGCAGGCGACGCTCGATGAGATGCTCCACACGGCGGCCAAAGCGTTTCCGGAGTGGAAGCCGATGGGCTTCGATCAGCTTCCGGCAGGGCCCGGGGCTGTGCCGACGCAGCCGGTGGTGCTCTATATGATGGCGCAGCCCGGGCGCGAGATCTCTGCGCCGCACTCGTTTACACCGGACCAGTTGCTGGTCTATTTGGACCCGCGTACCGGAGCGCTGCTTGGTGCGCGATCGCGCTATGCAGGCGTGTTGGGTCTGGCGGAGAACTTTCACTACTATCTGCTGGCAGGACAACGCGGGTATATCGTCAACGGCATTCTTGGAGTTGCATTTCTGGGACTAGCGTTGACGGGATGGGTGCTGTGGTGGCCCGGCATTCGGCGTGTGGTTGGCGGGTTGAAGATTCATGGGCTGTGGCGCGGACATTATCATCATGGCCATCGCAACTGGAAACGCCTCAACTGGGACCTGCACTCGACCGGAGGCTTCTGGTCAAACCCGGCGCTGATTGCAATTATTGTGACGGGCATCTTCTTCATCTTTCCGCAGCCGATGCTGCGCGGATTTGCATGGCTGACACATACCGATCCTTCGGTCATCCGCCAGTGGTACAGCGGGCCGGGCAATGTTACCGCGTCTGCGGGTGCAAAGCCGGTGACAGCGCAGGCGGCATGGACGGCCGCGGCCGCGGCTCTGCCTGAGAACGCTCACGTCGGATACTTTGCTTTGCCCGCGGAGCCGGGCGCAGCATACGAAGGCATTGCTTACTACGACCACACGGCGCCATACGCACAGCCGTTGCAGGTCTACATCAATCCATTTACCGCCGAGCCGATTGAGCGGCTCGATTCGCGAACGCTGCCGTTGGCCATGCGCGCTGTGCTGTATGTGTATGCGGTGCACTTCGGCAACTTTGCCGGGCTGGCGTCACGTGTGCTGTGGTTTCTGCTGGGGCTGATGCCGGCGGTACTGCTGGTGAGCGGGTTGATTATGTGGTGGAACCGCTCATTACGGCGACGCTTCGCGCAAAAGACTTCAACAACGACTGCGGATTAAGCTTTATCCTTCTGCATTTCCATTCCGCCCTTTTTCGTTTTGTCATTCTGTACCCTGAGCGCAGCCGCAGGGGAAAGGAATCTGCTTGGCTCGAATGATCCATCCGCTTCTTTTAGTTGTCATCCTTCCGCCATAGGCGAGAGGACCTGCTTTTATTTTTTCAATTTCTCACCCGCAACAATCGTTCGGTGCCCCATCCATCGCAGCTTTATCGCGATGGGTGGGATGTACAACCTCCAATCACGTCATCTCGACCGAAGCGCGCAGCCCATCCTTACCTCACGTCATCTCGACCGAACCGAAGGCGAGCGGAGAGATCCCTGTTTTAACCGCTAACTTGAACTCGATCTGCGCTACGGCTCCGCGATGGAGTCGTATTCCGCGCGCGACTGAGCGGGTGCAAGCACCCACAGTGTGTAAATTCCGAGTGCTGTGCCCAAGGGAAACTTCAACAGCGCGAGAATTGCCAGCACGATAGCGAGCACGCGGGCCCAGGAGCGCCGCGAGAGCAGGCCGAATCCGGCAATAAAGGCGAGAACCGCCGTGGCCCCGGAGATGAGAAAGACGAGTGGAAGAAGACCATCCATCCACGGCGGCCAGAAGAAGACGTTGCTGTGCCATCCCCAGAATCCATAGTGGTAGTGGCTCCACGAACTCATACGGAGAACGGTGATCGCGATAAGGCCAGCGACGATGCGATAGGCACCGAAGATGCACCACAGGATGCCGAGGATCTGCAGGTTACGCAACACGCGTGGAGGACGCGGCGGATACATCGGATACATCGGCTGTGGCGGTGGAACAGGAGCGGCCACCTGCGCGCCGCACTTCGGACAGAATCGGCTTCCGATTGCGATTGGCGTTCCGCATGACTGGCATATCATTCCACACCTCCCTGCTTCCTGCCGTGGTTACGCAGGTTTTGCGTCAGCAGTTCCATGAAGCTCGGTGCCGGAATAATTATGTTCCCTGGAGATGGGTTTGGAAAGCGACATTTCAAACGGTAGTTGTCATCCCTCTGCCCTCAGGCGGGAGGACCTGCTTTTGTTTTAATCTCTCACCCGCATAACCGCTCGGGTGGCCCATTCATCGCGACAGTTTCATCGTTGCGATGGGTGGGATGTACACCCTCCAACCCACGTCATCTCGACCGGAGGCCCGAAGGGCCGTAGTGGAGAGATCCCTGTATCTCCATCCCGCAGCATAGCCAGGAAATCTGCTTTTTCTATCTCACCAACGAACAACAACCAACAACCTGCAACGCTGCGGTCGCATTTAACATAGCTTTGTGACCTCACACGATCTGCTGCCGAAGGTTCCCATGCCGCTGGGCGAGACAAGCGCTGCCGCGCTGGAGTGGCCGCGTCTGCGCGAGGCAATTGCAGGGCGCACGTTTTCGCCGCTGGGACGGGCGTGGGTGCTGACGCTGGAGCCTTCTGCTTCGCTGTCGTGGATTGAACAGCAACAACAGCGCACTGCGGAGATACGCGCCATGCTGGGCGCGGGCGGCAGCTTTGACTTTCATGGACTCTTCGATCCAACTGTTCTGCTTGACCAGACGCGCATCGAAGGAGCAGCGCTTGAGGGTGTCGAAATTAACCGGCTGCTTACCGTCGTCGAACGGATTGCGGCGTGGCGCAGGCTGATTGATCCTCCTGCGGGTGCGGCGCGTTTTGAGTGGCCCGGAATTGCGGCGCTCTCTGCTCCGCTGCTGCAACAGAATCTCGATCCACTGCTGCGACTGCTGCGCGGCAAGATTGAGCCGGATGGATCGCTGAATGACGATGCTTCACCTGAGCTGCGGCGCATTCGACGCGCGCTGGAGCGGCAACATCGCGCGATTGAAGAGAGCCTGCGGCGGTCGCTACGCTCGCTGACCGAGGGTGGAAGCACACAGGAAGATCTGATTACAGTGCGCGGCGAGCGCTTTGTGATTCCGGTGAAAGCCGAGTTCAAGCGCAAGGTGCCGGGCGTGATTCACGGTTCGTCGTCTTCAGGGCAAACGGTGTTTATTGAGCCGCTGGAGACGATTGAGCAGAATAACGAGCTGGTGCGGCTGCTGGATGAAGAGCAGGCAGAGATTCACCGCATTCTGGTTGCCATGACGCGAGCGTTGGGCGAGAGCGCGGAAGCGATTCATACAGGTGCATGCATTCTGGCCGAAGTAGAGTCGCACATGGCGCGTGCTCGCTTCGCCAATGGCCTTAATTGCACGCGCCCCATCTTTACGGGTGAGCTTGCGCTTACCGCAGCACGGCATCCTCTGCTGGAACTCCGCATGAAGGCCGAGGCGGGTGCGGCAGGCAAAGAAGAGGCTCCATCGCCTGTGCCGCTGACGATTGCGCTTCCGGAGGGAACGAAGCAGTTGATCATCAGCGGACCGAATACCGGCGGCAAGACAGTTTCGCTGAAGACGCTTGGGCTGGTGGCGCTGATGGCGCAGGCGGGCGTTCCGGTTCCGGCGATGGAGGCGCGACTGCCGCTGTTCACGGCCATCTATGCGGATATTGGCGATGCGCAGTCGATTGAGCGCAACCTTTCGAGCTTTTCGGCGCATGTGGTGAACCTGGACCGCATCTCGCGGCAGGCCGATGCTTCTTCGCTGGTATTGCTGGATGAGCTGGGGTCGGCTACTGATCCTGAGGAGGGCGCGGCGCTGGCAGTTGCAGTGGCAGAGCACTTTCTGGCTGCCGGAGTGTGGTGCTGCATTACAACGCACCTGACTTCGCTGAAGGTTTACGCAGCAAGTCACGAAGGCGTGCTGAATGCCGCGGTCGGCTTCGATCAGCAGACGCTTACGCCGACTTATGAACTTCGCCTGGGAGTTCCCGGAGCGTCGGCGGGACTGAATATTGCGTCGCGGCTTGGGCTTTCGCCGGAGATTATTCGAGCGGCGCGCGCGCAGATGAGCACGCAGACTGCGGACATCGGCGCGTTTCTGGATCAGCTCCACGACCAGCTCACTGCCGCGGCGGCAGAGCGCGAGACATTACAGCAGCGCGAGCGCGAACTGATGCGCGAGAAGACGCGACTCGATCTGGAAGGCCGTGCAGAGCAGAAGGCGCGGACGAAAGAGCTCGAAGGCAAGCTCAATCTGCTGATGGAAGATTTTGCCGTGCAGATGCGCGAGACAGTCAAGGAGATCGACGACAAGGCCGTCGCACAGAAGATTGCGCGGGCTTCGGCGGCACGGCTGGCGCGGCTGCGGCGCGAGTTCTCCGATCAGTTTCGCAATACGATTGTCGCTCACAATACAGGAGCGGATAAAAGCGATACCAGCATGCAGCCGCGACCGGAAGCGAACACGATGCGCAGCATCAAGACGGGCGATCTGGTGAAGCTGAAGTCGTTGGGCAGGCAGGCGAAGGTCGAGCGCATCCTTGAGACTAGCGCAGACGGAGAGGCAAGGACGTTTGAGGTTTCCATTGGTCCGATGAAGATGCGTGCCGCGATTGACGATATTGCGGGCATCGAGTCTGTGCGTGCTGTAACGCCATTACAGTCTGCACGTCGGCGCGGAGGCATTACTGTTGCCACAAACGAAGATCCGGACTACATGCCAAGCGAGATCAACGTGATTGGTCGCACCGCCGATGAGGCCCACGACGAAGTGGAACGTTTCCTCGACCGCGCATTTCTGGCCGGGCTGCCGCGCATTCGCATTGTGCATGGCACAGGCATGGGCGTGTTGCGGCGAACGCTGCGCGAGTTCCTGCGCGGGCATCCGCATGTGACGTCGATTACGGAGCCGCCGCAAAACGAAGGCGGTCAGGGCGCGACGGTTGTGGAGCTGCGGCAGTAGGGAGTGATGCTTCGGCACCCGAGGAATAAGGTTCAAAATCGTTCATCTTAGAAGTGGTACTTCATCGCCGGATGCCCATCCATCGCAGCTTTATCGCGATGGGTGGGACGCACAATCTCCATCCCTGTCATTCTGAGCAAAACGAAGAACCCCCATTTCGTACTTCCCTCAATCCACGTCATCTCGACCGAAGGCCCGAAGGGACCGTAGCGGAGAGATCCCTGTATTTGTTTCTATATTCGCGCCCATCCATCGCAACGATGAGCCTGTTGCGATGAATGGGGTGCCCGAATTGAGCTGAGGTTAGAAGTGGTACTTCACCGCGACCTGAAGGACGCGGGGGTTTTTCGATGAAGTAATCAGGCCGAAGCTCGAACTGGTAACGCTGCCCGAGGGGTTGTTGAACTCGGCATGGTTGAAGACGTTGAAGCCTTCCAGCCGGAACTGCACGACGTGTTCGCTATGAATATGGAACTCGCGCAGAACGGCAAGGTCGGTGTGGTTGATGCCGGGGCCGTGGAAGAACCGGCGGTGTGAGTTGCCGGCGAATCCATAGCCTGAGTTTGTCAGTTGAGCATGTTTCTTTTCCGACATGAAGAGAGAGGTATTGAACCACGGATTCTGATTCCTTGGATTGTGATCTCCCAGCTTGCCTCCGGCAGCGAGATCTCCCGGAGTGTAGAAGGGGAAATCGACGCCGCTTGCGCCGACAAGCGAGTAGTCTTCGTTGTCCGACATGGTGATCGGGGTTCCGGTCGCCATCTTGGTAATGCCGGAGATGGCCCATCCGCCAACGATCAGTTTCACAGCTCGATTGTCGGTCAACGCATCGAAGGGCAGATGAACGTTGTAGCTCACCACCAGATAATGCGTTACATCGTAGGACGAGAGGCCGTAGGTCCTTCTGGAGTTGAAGGGGTTAGTGTAGTCGGTTAGCGCAGAAGAGTCGTCAAAGGCGCGCCCGAAGGTGTATCCCACGAGAACGTCCCAGAGCCTGCTGGTGTGCTTGAGGTTTGCCTGCAGCGAGTTGTAATTGGAACGCGCCTGCGTCAGCAGGTATGGATTCTGCCCGAAGGCAAGGCCGTTTGGCTGGCCCAGAGGCCGAGTGCCCTGAAAGACTTTGCCGTCTGCGCGTGTGAAGAGCTGCGATTCGTTATGCGGACCGCAGGTCGGCGAGCCCGGCGCTACCTGCGAGGGGTCGCTTAGCGAGAGGCAAAGCGCCGCATCGCCGGGGTTTGCCTCAACCGAGTTGGCGAGATGACGTCCCTGATTGCCCACATAGTTGATGGTCAGGACGGTATCTCTGCCGATGCCGCGCTGTACGCCGAGGAAGTAGTTCTCCAGATATGGAAGCGTATTGTTTGGGCTGACCGCATAGGCCGAGCTGAGAGGAAGATAGTTGTCCCAGGGAACGCTGTTGTCCGGGTTCGAGGGCGAGACGTTTGTCGGCGGGAACTTGAAAGGAAACTTCTGCAGCTCAACATTCTGGCTCGCGCGATCGACATAAGGAGATTCGAGCATCGTGGGCACGGCGGCCTGATAGTAGAGACCATAAGGCGCGTCGCCGATTTCCACGAAGCCGGACTCGTCCTGGAAGTTGGAGTAGAAGATTCCGAAGCCGCCGCGAATGCTGAACATGCCCGGGCCGCCGGTGATCTTCGACATCCAACTGTCGGAGCTGGCCGAGGGTGAGTAGACGAATCCAAAGCGCGGTGCGAATTTATTCCAGCGGATGTGGGCCAGCGTTCGAGGAACGCCTTTATCGCCGGGGAAGACCCAACCCAGCGGTGCGCCAGGAAAGACCTGCGACTGTTGGCCGGGAACGATGGTTTCCAGTTTGTTCTGGGTGTCGTACCACGGCGTGGAGACTTCATAGCGGATGCCGTAGTTCATGGTCAGGTTCGAATAGGTTCTCCACGAGTCTTCGAGATAGCCCGCCGCATAATGGCTGCGCGAATCGAGAATCTGGGGACTGGCCTGGGTGAAGCTGCCGTCTTCTGCGCCAAGCAGGAAGTCGGCAAATCCAAGGCCGGTCTCGTTGCCGTCGCCGAAGTTGAAGCCGCCGTTGACGTCGTAGAAGTTGCGCTCGTTGATCTGGTCGTAGTGATAGTTCAGGCCGAACTGAATGGTGTGCGTGCCGATGACCTTCATATAGTTATCGAGCCACTGGAAGGTGTTGACGAAGCGGCCCTGGGTTTCGACCGGTGTACCGAAGCTGCCGCCTTCGTCGATGGAGATGGAGGGAACGCCGGCGAGCCCAGGATTGATATTGCCGATGCCACCGGAGGGTCCCCACGGAGTGACGAAGCCGAGTGAGGCCAGCGACGGCCCCGGTGTTTTATAGGTCGGGTTGCCAAGGTGTGCGGCGCTGCGCATGTAGGTAAAGCGGAAGGTATTTACGGAGTTGTTGCTGAAGGTGGTGGTGAGTCCGATGTTGCCCATCTGCGCGCGTTGCAGCGTCGCGGTGGGGAACCCTCCATTGTTGCCGCCGCCATATGGATCGCCAGTGGTGGCGTCGTCGAGGAAGTAGTAGCCGAAGAGCGTGCCGTAACGCGTATTGACATCGACGCGTGCCGCCTCTTTGTCGTCCCGCAGCGTATTATTTGCGGCATTGGTAACATAGCGCGGCGCCTGTCCGCCGACAAAGCCATTGTTCTGGATGGTGCTGTTGGGTTCAGGGATGTACTTCATCAAGGCTGATGATGCCGGTGACCACGCGGCCTTGGGAATGAAGGCATGGGGAAAGACGCACTGATTGGCGGAGGGCGCGGACGTGCAAGTCTCGTCAGTGTAGTACGGCTCGCCGTCGGTTACGGTATATCCAAGCCGATTGCTGAGAACGCCGGCCCATCCTGCACCCTGCACTGTGCCGCCGAAGTCCTGCAATGCAGGAGCCCAGTCTGAGACATCGCCGGTGCGGTCGGCATCGGAGACCACCGTGACTGCATTGGAGGTGCCGATAGTCTGGTTGGTTCCCTGAAAATCGAGGAAGAAAAATGCCTTGTCTTTCTTGATGGGACCGCCGAAGGTGCCGCCGTAGATGTTCTGGTTGTAGGAGCCGCGTGGTGGCGCAGGATACTCGAAGCTGTAACCGCGGGCGTTGAAGACGGTGTTGCGCAGGAACTCAAATGCCGAACCATGCCAGTTGTTAGTGCCGTTCTTGGTGACGACGTTCACCTGGCCGCCGCTGTAGTTGCCGTACTCCGCATCGAAGTTGCTGGTGATGATGCGGAACTCTGAGATGGAATCGAGGTTCGGCACGATGGCGGTGGCATTTTCAACGCCGTCATTCACATTGCCGCCGTTGACCATGAATCCATTCGAGGCGCCGCGGCCGCCATTGATGGACATATTGCCGCCATTCAAGCTACCGGAAGGGGCGGGCGTGTCCCCTGCTTCGGTGCCCGAGTATGGCGAGACGCCGGGCTGCAGAGCAAGCAGATCAGTGAAGGAGCGCCCGTTCAGCGGAACGGCTGTCATCTTCTGGCTTTCGATGACCTCGCCTAGCTGCGTGGTCTGCGTCTCTACCTGGACTGGGTTGCTGTTTACGGTCTCAGTCTGGGCCACGCTGCCGATCTTCAGCATGATGTCGGTGCGAATGGAGGAGTTCGCATTGATCTTGATGCCCGTAGCCTGAAACGACTGGAAGCCTGGATTGGATGTGCTGATGGTGTAGGTGCCGACATCGAGGGCCGGAAAGCTGTAGAAGCCTTTACTGTCGGTGGTGGTGGTGTGTTTGACCCCGGTTTGCACGTCCAGCGCAACGATGGTGACGTTGGGAACGACAGCGCCGGTTGAATCTGTGACTGTGCCGGAGATGACACCGGTGATGGCCGCATAGGCGGCGGAAGTAAGAAATAAAAACACGAGCAGGAAAACGGATAACCGCATAGATTGCCGCATCTCGATGGCTCCCTGAGTAGGTCTTTAATTCATTTCATCGCTAAGTCTGATTGCTGACTGACTGCAACACGGGCCGCAACTGCAACTCGCCTTCGTGCAATGGACGCGGCCAGTAACCTCGAATGATGGTGCTGCGTGCCTTTGTCCTTCGTGGGGAGAACGAAAACAGTGAAAAACTGTTTTTTCAGGCGAAGCAATCACATTACGAGAACAGAAGTTCGTCATCGGGCAATTGACCTATGAATCGCCGCGATTATCTGTTTGGATAGCGCGTCAACGCTGACGTAGCACGTTCTTTGAGATAAAGCTGCGCTCGATAATGCTGCAGAAGGCGCGTTCTTCTGAGTGCGAGTCCAGCCGCAGCCGCCCTCTCTTCCGCGCTTTTTCGTTTTGCCTTATCGCAAGCAAGCCTGTTTCGAGACGGCTCTCTGAAACTCGTTCATCCCCGAAGGGAATCTTCGCTTTGCTCAGCTCGCCAAAACGTAGTAGAACACTCCAGGCCGCCGTCATTCTGAGCGAAGCGAAGAACCCCGCATTATCTTTGAATTCTGGCAATCCGCAGTCGATATTTAAACACATTAGATCGGCGTCTTCCCTTAAAGAGGAACACCTATCAACAGCCATAAAAAAGCCCGCCCAGATCTCTGGGCGGGCCGTTCCTACATCACTTACGTTAGAACACAACCTTCAACGCACCCTGAATCTGCCGTGCGCCAGTCGTGCCGTCATTCTGTCCAATCTGCGACTGCGAGATGCCGAACGTCGATGAGCTTATCGACAGCGACCCAGGCGACGCCAGATTGGGATGGTTCAACACGTTGTAGCTCTCCGCACGGAAGACCAGCTTCACCTGCTCATGCAGGGTCTGCGTCTTCTGGAAGGAGACATCGGTATCGATGTAACCCGGCCCGTAGAACTTGTTGCGACGAATCGAGACACTCTGGCCGAACGGTGCATTTGCGAACGCTGCACGCGCCGGACCAGTGATCTTGCCCTGTGCCACGATCTCTCCACGATGCGAAGGATACGGTGCGCCGATCATCTCCGGCCGGTTGGTCACGCCAGTGTGCAGATTGTCACGCGTACCGCGCAGATCGAATGGCAAACCAGTCTGTACCTGCTCAATACCCGAAATTTGGATTCCCTCAAGCACATGGCCCAGGAAGCCGCTGTTCAGGTGGGCGGTATGCAATCCGATTGGCAGTTGATAGGTGGCCGCCGCTGTGCCACGATGACGAACATCGAAGTCCGAGTTGCCATACTCTGACAACAGGTCAAAGCTATTACGCGGCAGGCCCGAACCACCCGCGCCTGGAACAATTGGGTCGGAGCCGTTGTCCAGTGAGTGCGCATAGGTGTAGCTGCCGGTCAGCGTCAGACCGCCAAACTGGCCACGCACACTCGCCTGCAGTGAGTTGTAGTTGCCGCTCACCACTGCTGTCTGGAACAACGAGTGCAAAAACGCCTGATTGTTGACTGCTGGATCGTACGGTGTGTCATCAGGACCGTAGGTGCCTCCGAGATAGAGATTATTGGTCTGCAACACATCGGGTGGCACACCTGAAGCTAGCAGCTGCTGTACCAGCGCCGGTTGTGGTGGCGCGCCGTCAATCTCGCGCAGGCCATGCGTGTTGTGGTTGCCAACATAGTTCAACTCCACCGTCAGGCCGTTGCGAATCTGATGCTGGATGCCAATGTTGTAGCTCAAGCTGGTCGGCATCTTCAGATTCGGATCGATCACTACAGGCGTCAGAAAATCGCCGTCAGTCGGTCCCTGCTCCGGCGTAAGCTGTCCCGGAATGCCAATGTCCGTCAACGTAGGCGAAGTCGAGTCGCCCGTGAATGGATAAGCATTCAACGTCGCCTGGAACGGTGGGTTCGACCGTGCATTGCCAAACAGGTTGTCGAAGATACGATCGTGGAAGATACCAAAGCCGCCGCGAATCGCTGTCTTGCCATCGCCGTTCAGGTCATAGGCAAAGCCGACACGGGGCTCGATCATCTTCCAGCTATTGGCATAGAGTTGCTTGCCCGTTCCCGGTCCCACCGGCGTAAAGGCAAAGTAGCCAATTGCTGGCAGCGGCGCCGAAGCATCGCCGTAGAAGTTCGACAGATTGCCATCCTTCTCATACGGCACGCCGTTGAACGCATAGCGAATGCCGAGAATCGCCGTAAACTTCGGCGTCACCTTCCAGGTGTCCTGAGCAAAGGCTGCCCACTCGTGCTGGCGATATCGTCCCAGATCTTTGGCTCGACGTACTCCTTCGCGGGTAAAGAATTGGCTCTCACTCGTGTTGGACACCACGCCCTGCGCTCCCCATACCATGTCTTCAAACGTTCTCACGCTCGGGGAATCAGGATTGCCATTGAAGTTATATGCTGAGTAGACGAAGTTCGTATAGTTATCGAACGTCAGCGTATTGCGCGAATTGAAGTTCGTGTAGCTATTGTCCTTCACGCTGCGGAATACGCCGCCAAACTTCCACGTGTGCGCTCCCTTTGTAACGCTGAAGGTATCGCCGAATAGCAACGTCGAGCTCAGCCGCGCCTGCGAATTGCTGTCTCCAAGCGGAGAGCAGCCGAAGGTGAAAAACCCAGGCAGATCAATGTCGCGTCCATTGCCAAATCCATCCACTCCGGTCAGCGCGTCGATCGCTTCATGGTTCGTGCAGAAGAACCCGGAGTTGGCTTGGTTGTAGCCTGCTCGAAGCTGGTTCGTCATGCTCGCCGACAGCGCTGAGTTCAGCGTAATTACGCCATTGTGGCTGGTCTGAATGGATGCTGTATTTGCAATCCCTGGCAGAATCTCATCGTGGAACGGATCAGCATCCTTCGAGTGGCCATAGATATAGCGCACTGTCAGTTGATGCTTGTCCGTTAGCTTTTGGTCAAATCGGCCGGTCAGCGTATACGCATCGTTCGGATCAGGCGACGGAAAGAAGTACGACGTGGTAACGCCATCGCCGTTATCAATTTGCCCCACCGGCATCGAGGAAAGGATTTTGCTCACCGTCGGGTCCTGCAGGAACCCGGATATATTGTTCGTGTTAGGCTGCGTCAAATCTACATTAGTCTGGCTGCCATCGGTCGGATCAACATAGGTAAACTTTCCACTCTTATAGGCTGCCGTCGGTGTTGTTTGTACAGCAGTACGCGTCGTGCGGAAGCGCTGTATCTCGGCATTCAGGAAAAAGAAGGTATGGTCTTTCCACAGCGGGCCGCCCAATGATGCTCCAAAGAGGTTCCGGACATACGAGTCTTGTTTGCCGTCTTCTTTTCTATTAAAGAAGTCGCGTGCGCCGAGCGCGCTATAGCGACCATACTCATACGCGTCCCCATGGAACTGGTTGCCGCCGCCGCGCGTTACCACATCGATGATAGCGCCGGTGTTGCGGCCATACTCTGCATCGAAGTTGTTTGTGATAACGCGAAACTCCTGTGTCGAATCCGGGTTCGCCGACGAGATGCCGCCCGGAATTCCCGGCACTGAGGTGTCGTTGTTATCCGCGCCGTCCAGCATGAAGTTATTATTGCGGTCGCGCGCGCCGTTCACCGCAAATCCACCATCATTATTCGTAGCCGTCACTGTACCGGGCGATAGCAGCACTAACTGATAAGGATCGCGCAGCACCAGCGGCAGATTGCTGATCTGCTTCGAGTCGATCACCGTCGACAATTGTGCGCTGCCCGTCTCCACTGCGGTGGAGTTCACGCCCTGTACCTCAACCGAGGCCACCGCGCCCGCAACCGCCATGTGAAAGTTCACCGGAAGCGTTCCGCCGACATTCAGAACAACGTTCTTGTTCACCTGCGGCGCAAAACCCTCAGCATCCACGCTCACCGTATATGTAGCTGGCGTCAGAGCTGGAAAGCTATAAATACCCGCCGAGGTCGTTGTCGTCGTGCGCGACAGCCCTGTCGAGTTCGACGTCACCGTCACCGTCGCATTGGGAATCACCGCTCCGCCCGGATCAAATACCTGTCCGGTCACACTACCGGTCTGCGCCAATCCAACGCCGCCCATCACAAAAAACAAAACAACAAACGCTACTACAAGATTTTTAATTCGCATGAAAACTCCTGAATCACTGCCCCTGAAAACATCAATACGCAAAAATTTGCCGATGCATCGGCTAAAAGCCTTCTCTCTCAACTTAATACCGTCACAAAAAGCCAAAGCCATCATTCATTTAAGCGTTCCAATGAATCTCAAAATATGGCAAACGGCTCCACTTCTATTATCTATGCAAAACTCTGCAAATATATCGCGTTCTGCCGATTTATTGCAAAAAATATATGACTTTTGAAATACCCTGGGGCTTTTGCCCTATATGGATCAGATGTATTGCACACCCTCCGGATGCGTAAAATCACAACGCAGGACATCATCTCTCTCCCGTCATTCTGAGCGAAGCGAAGAACCCCGCATTTTTACTTCGCCCTCAACCCACATCATCTCGACCAAGCCGAAGGCGAGTGGAGAGACCCCTGTATTTGTCTTTAAATCCGCACTAATCCGCGCCATCCGTGGTCGAAGCAACCTGCTTTCTCTCGAACTCACCCACAACCTGCCTCCATCCTGAGCGAAGCGAAAGGACCCGGCATCTGCCTTCAAATTCATGAGTCGTTCCATAACCGGCGGTAGGCCTCATGAAACAAACAACTGGCGACCAGCGACGAACAACCATCTAAAATACCCCCATGTCCTACATCTCCGCGGTCGACAGCCTGTACGCTTTAGGCCATGAGCTGAACCCGGCAGCCCCGCGCCGTAAGTTCGACCTCGCTCACATGCGCGCCCTCATGGCCGCACTCGGCGATCCGCAAAAGAGCTTCCCTTCCGTCCTCATCGCCGGAACCAACGGTAAAGGATCAACCGCCGCCACCCTCGCCAGCATTCTCACCGCCGCCGGCTACCGCACCGCCCTCTATACCTCGCCGCACCTCATCCGCGTCAACGAGCGCATCCAGATCGACGGCACCCAGATCTCCGACGACGTCTTCGCCCGCCTTTATTTCCACGTCGATGACGCCGCCAATCGCCTCGTCGTCGACGGAACCCTACCCCACCACCCCAGCTTCTTCGAAGTCCTCACCGCCATCGGCTTTCTGTATTTCGCTGGTTGGACAGAGGGTTTTGCGGCGAAGGCGCCGGGTGCCCCATCCTCGGCTCAGGCTGACGAAAGTCAGCGCGAGACTAAGGTGGGTCCACGTGCCGTCGACATCGCCGTCCTTGAAGTCGGCCTCGGCGGCCGCCTCGACGCCACCAACATCGTCGAGCCGCTCGTCTCCATCATCACCGACATCTCCCTCGACCATCAGGACTACCTCGGTAACACCATCGCCGCCATCACCCGCGAAAAGGCCGGCATCCTCCGCCCCAACGGCATCCTCATCACCTTGCCCCAGCATCCTGAAGCCAACCAGGCCATCGGCGAAGCCGCCGCCAACCTCAACCTCACCGCCATCAGCGCCGCCCCCTTCATCCCCCCCACCTCACAAAGCCGGGTGCCCCATCTTCGCGACGGCTTTATCGTCGCTAAGGTGGGTGGAAGCAGCAACGAACTCCTCTCACCCAACCGCTACACCCTCACCCTCGACAACCAACCCCTCAAAGTCGCTTCTCCGCTCCTCGGCCAGCACCAGCAGCGCAACATCGCCCTTGCCATCGCTGCCGCCAACGTATTACGTAACTTTGAAAGCTACAAATCAGCCTTATCAAGCAACCATAGCAGTTACAAAATACCTAATTCCGCCATCGAAACCGGCATCCGCAACACCCGCTGGCCTGGCCGGCTCGAACTTATTCCCGGCGAGCCACCGCTTTTGCTCGATGTCGCCCACAATCCCGCCGGGGCCTGGACGCTCCGCGCTGCCATCGCCGATCTGTCCAGCGCACAGCCGCGAACCCTGATCTTTTCCTGCCTGCGCGATAAGTCTCTCAAAGAGATGTCGCAGATTCTGCTGCCGCTCTTCGACTCCTCCAGCGGCGACCCCGAGCGTGCCCGCGACCACATCATTCTCGCGCCTATCGTCAACCCGCGCGCCGCAGCGCTCGACGATCTGCTCGCCGCCGCCCACGCTCTCGATATTCCGGCACTCGCTGCGCCCACTCTCGCCGCGGCCCTCACCGAAGCGCGCGCCGTCACGCCAAAAGACGGCATCATGATCGCCACCGGCTCCGTCTACCTTGTCGGCGAAATCCGCAACCTCGCCCTCGCTCAGGGAGGCGCATGACCGAAGATCGCTACCCTGCAAAGGCTTTTCCTGAAAACTGTCATCCCGAGCGAAGCGCAGCCAGAGAGCCTGCCCTGAGCGAAGTCGAAGGAAAAGACCTGCGGTTGCCAAACTCGGGTGCGGGTGCCTCACCTCTCAATCCTGAGACCTTTGAAGTTAAGAGCACGGATTTATCCGTGCCGCCAGCAGCTGAAGAAACAACAGGGGCTTTAGCCCCTGAGGGCATATCAACAACCCCCGTCATCTCGACCGGAGGCCCGCAGGGCCGAAGCGGAGAGACCACTGTTTTTCCTTCCGAATCGCCGCACGCATCCACCCGTAAGCCCCGCCTCCTCCCCTGGCTCACCTACCTCCTGCTGATGCCGCTCATCGCGCTGGCCACAACCGGCTTCGGCTGCATCTCGCTCATCGCTGGCCTGTGGGACAAATCAGGCCGACAACAACACGCCATCGCCCATGCCTGGGCCCGCGTGCTGCTTGTCTTCAGCCTTTCTCCTGTCACCCTTGAAGGTGCAGAAAAGCTCCACCTGCACGAAACCGCCGTCTACGTCGCCAACCATCTCAGCTACTACGACACCCCGGTCCTCTTCGCCAAGCTCCCCTTCCAGTTCCGCATTCTCGCCAAGCAGTCGCTTTGGAAGATTCCCTTCATCGGCTGGTATCTGCACCGCTCCGGCCAGGTCCCGGTCGATCAAACCAGCGCCCGCAGCGCCATCGCCAGCCTCAACCGCGGCGTTGCCACTCTCAAATCGGGCCTGCCGCTGGTCATCTTTCCCGAAGGCGGCCGTACCCCCACCGGCAACACGCAATCTTTTGTCTCCGGCGCGGCTTACATGGCCATCAAGGCGCAGGTTCCCATTGTTCCCATCACCCTCGTCGGAACTTACGAGCTACTGCCCATCCACACCTATCACCTGACGCCGCGCCCGCTCAAGATCATCATCGGCGACCCCCTCCCCACCACCGGCCTCACAACCCGCGACGCCGACACCCTCACCCAGCGTGTCCAGTCCATCATCACCGAAACCTACATAAGCGAACAGCGAACAGGAAACAGGGAACAGAAAAATATTTAGGGGAGGCACTATCCCAACCCACACCATCTCCCCGGAACACAAGTCACCCAGACCCACGTCATCTCGACCGAAGCCGGAGCGAAGCGAAGGCACAGTGGAGAGATCCCTGTATTTTTTGCATTGTCATCCTTCTGCCGCAGGCAGGAGGAGCTGATTTTGACTTTTGAACTGTTCGATCTGCACAAACGCCCGGGTGCCTCTATTCATATCGCAGTCTCATCGCGCATTGAGTGGCATGAACAAACTTCACCTTACTTCAATCAAAAAGCGCCAACGGCGCGACTAATACCAGCCTGGGGCGAAGCCCCAGGGAAACGACGTAACAAGGCCAGAGGGCTGAAAGCCCGACTCATCCGCAGAGCTGATAGAGCGAAGAGTAGGACGAATAAACCTCAACCCACGCCATCTCGACCGAAGCGAAGTGGAGAGATCCCTGTATTTATTGATTACCCGTCATTCTCAGCAAACTCAACGTAGCGAAAAACCTGCAGTTGCTTTTAATCCGCGCCAATCCGTGGTCAGTCTTATCTCCTTCACACGAAAGACGTATCATAAAAAAGCAATGAAGCCGCGCATCGCCATTCCGGTTCCCACCAGCACCAATGAGGAATACAATCGCCGCTCCTGGCCCGTCTACGCCGAAGCGGTTGAAAAAGCCGGAGGCCATCCGGTTGAAATTCCTCTCACTGGAACCCCTGCGGCTATTACCAATTTGATTAACACCTGTCAGGCTGTGCTCCTTCCCGGCAGCCCCGCCGATGTCAATCCTCATAAATATGGCAATGAGCCAATCCCCGAATGCAATCCAGCCGACCCTGCGCGCGAGAATGCAGACGAGCTGCTCATTCAGGACGCGCACAATCTGCACAAACCCATTCTCGCTATCTGTTTCGGCGCGCAGTCGCTCAATGTCTGGCGCGGAGGCACGCTGGTCCAGCACCTGAATCCAATGCCGGTCAATCATCCCGCTGGAAAAGCAGTTGCCGTTGCCCATACCGCGGCGATCGCGCCGGATTCCATGCTCGGTACGATTGTTCCCCTCAACGAAGCCCCGGAAAAAGATGGCTTCCTTTGCCTTCCGGTGAACTCAAGCCATCATCAGGCTATCGGCATTCCTGGCGACGGTCTCCGCGTCTCTGCTCGTTGCCCGCAGGATGGCGTCATCGAAGCAGTCGAAGGCGGCCAACCGGCCACCGAAGCTCCCGGCGACAAGCCGCACTTTGTGCTCGCGGTTCAATGGCATCCGGAACGCAGCTACGACATCAGCTCCGCCTCTCGTGCCCTCTTTCATCGGTTTATCGCCGAAGCCTCCGCCTGGACGCCGCGCGCTGTGCATACTTCCGTCGCCTGACACCAAATCTTTGGAACGTACCTTTTCATGCCAGCGTCTAAAACGCCATGAGCATGGAAAAAGTAAAGCTAGGTTCACAAGGCGCAATCGTCTCTCGCATGGGACTCGGTTGTATGGGAATGAGCGAGTTCTACGGAGAGCGCAACGACGAAGAGTCCGCTGCGACCATCCTTCGCGCACTCGATCTCGGAGTTAACTTCCTCGATACAGCCGATGTCTACGGAATCGGAGATAACGAGGAACTCGTCGGAAAAACCATCGCCAGTCGCCGCGATGAGGTCTTTCTCGCTACAAAATTTGCCAACGTCCGCACCAAGGCAGACCCGAC
This sequence comes from Edaphobacter sp., assembly GCA_035656355.1. Classification (GTDB taxonomy): domain Bacteria; phylum Acidobacteriota; class Terriglobia; order Terriglobales; family Acidobacteriaceae; genus Edaphobacter. The sequence goes on along the minus strand of DASRSR010000112.1, from coordinate 807 downwards.
CAGGTGGCACATCAGCGGCAAGCCCGAATATGTTCGTGCCGCCTGCGATGCATCGCTGAAGCGACTCGGTGTCGATCACATCGACCTCTACTATCAGCACCGCGTCGATCCGGAGACACCTATCGAAGACACCGTAGGCGCTATGGCCGAGCTGGTAAAGGCCGGAAAGGTGCGGTACCTGGGATTGTCCGAGGCATCGCCCGCGACCATTCGCCGCGCCCATAAGGTCCATCCCATCACTGCTCTCCAGACCGAGTATTCGCTGTGGGAACGCCACGTTGAGGCTGAAATTCTTCCGACCGTGCGGGAGCTTGGCATCGGCTTTGTCGCCTACAGCCCACTCGGCCGCGGATTCCTGACCGGAACGATCAACAAACTCAGCGATCTCGGCGCTGGTGATTATCGTGCCGAGCGTTATCCGCGGTTTGCCGGCGATGCCTTCGACAAGAACCAGGTGCTGGTTAGCCGCGTTCGCGCCATAGCCGACCGCAAAGGAGTAAAACCGGGCCAACTGGCGCTTGCATGGGTGATGGCTAAGGGCCAAGACGTTGTGCCTATCCCCGGAACCAAGCGACGGAAGTATCTGGAAGAGAATGCAGCCGCTGCATCAATCAAGCTGAGCGCAGAAGAAGTCGCCGAGCTTGAAGCTGCCGTTCCTGAAAATGAGATTGCCGGAGAACGCTATGCCGCTCCTGCACTGAAGGCGATTGACCGCTAGCTAAAATGTTCCACGTGGAACACTATCCGACAGATGTTGTTTAGCGTTCCACGTGGAACATTCCGGTTAATATCAAGCTATGCCGGTAC
>DASRSR010000111.1:0-58245 GCA_035656355.1 Edaphobacter sp. | reverse complement strand
TTTTCGCCGGGATTCTTCCCCAGGTTCGCCACGTAAATCCGCTGTGTCTCCTCGTTGATCGCAATCGCGTATGGATGCTCGCCCGCAGGCATCGTCTTCCATACTCGCTGGGTCTTGCCATCGATCAGGCTTAAGGTGTTGTCCGCCGTATTGGCGACTGCAATAAGATTTCTGCGGCGATCGACAGCAACGGCCTGTGGATGATTGCCAACCTTCACAATTGTATCGACCCTATCGTCTGGCCCAATCACGGTGACTGTTCCGCTACCGTAGTTCGTAACATAAACGCGGCCATCCGCTGCATTCACAGCCACAGCCGACGGAATCGCACCCGCGGGAACAGTCGTCTCATGCTGCGTCTTCAGATCAATCACACCGAGGCTACCATCGTTGACGTGCGTCACATACAACTTTCCTGCGGCCCGATTCAGCGCCAGGCCCCACAGATGCATCGCTCCTGCTGGAACCTTGCTGAGCGCGCCGCTGCTCGTATCCAGCATGGTAAGCGCGTCGGTCTCATAACCCAACAGATAAACTTTGCCTGCCTCGGCATCGATAACGATAGCGTCTGCCGAACCGGTCTTGACGTTCGTAACCTTGTCCGTCGCGCCATCAATCACAGTCAACATGCTGCTGAACGTATTGGAAACATACACCTTATTTGCCAACACATCGACCGCAATCGCATACGGTCGCGCCGCGGTAGCGACCGTCGCAACAACTGCATCGGTCTTGCCATCCAGTACGCTGACGTTTGCAGCCGTGGAACTCGCCACATAAGCTATGCCAGTCACCGTATTGGCCGCGATCGCTTCAGGACCTGCACCAACTTTGACGCTCTTTGCCTCGCCGCTCGGGCCAATAATCCAGACTGCGTTGTGTGTCTTGTCCACCGCATAGACCTTGCCGGTGACGGCGCAGTAGACAACGGCATGACGGTTGATCAGCGTCGTTGCTGGCTCAGCGCCCTGCTGCGCTTTCAATGAAGCCGCACTCAGCAACAAAATCAGTACCACACACCATGAAGGGGTTTGTCGCCGAAACTCTGAAGAATCCATAGCTTATCCAACGCCTCGCAATTACCATATCAGTCAATCAAATTTTGTGGATGGCCAAATTGATGAAGCGTCGCTCGCTCTTCCTTCTTCTCGCTTGTATCGCTACCTTTGCGCTGCGAGCGCCGCGTGCACAGCAACAGCAACAACCGCGCTTTCGCGTGCTCGCCTTCTATTCCACCACGGTTGAGCATGACCACGTTGACTTTGCCGAGCAGGCCATTCGCTTTTTCACCTCCGCGGCGCAGCGCGACCATTTCAGCTTTACTACAACTACCAATTGGGACGATATGAACGCCACAACGCTCGCGCGTTACCAGGTCGTTCTCTGGCTCGATGACTTTCCTCACACCGCAGCGCAACGCACGGCCTTTGAGCAGTACATGAATCACGGCGGAGGCTGGCTCGGCTTCCATATCGCGGCCTACAACGATCGCGACACGCATTGGCCCTGGTTTGTGGACTTCCTTGGCGGCGGCGTCTTCTACGGCAACAACTGGCCTCCGCTGCCGGCAACTCTGATTGTGGACGACAACACGCATCCCGCGACGCGGCGGTTGCCTTCAACCTTTGTGTCCCCGGCGAACGAATGGTACATCTGGAAGCCCAGTCCGCGTCTCAATAAAGATGTCAAAGTCCTTCTGACTCTTTCCCCTGCTAATTATCCGTTGGGGTTCAAGGACATACTTGTTGGCGGCGATGTTCCTGTCGTCTGGACGAATACCCGCTATCGGATGATCTACATCAATATGGGCCATGGAAGCCATATCTTCGACAGCGCCACCCAGAACAATCTGTTTGAAGATTCCGTCGATTGGCTCGGCTCAACGGCAAAGAACGGCCAATAAGTGTCTCTATCTCAAACCGCCTAACCTTGGCCCTGCATCTAATTTCATGGACTTGCCCGGCAGATTGGCGGTATCTTTTTGTCCGGACTGCAAATCACTTTTTGCCTTAGGGGAGAGAACATAATGGCACGGATTCGGTGTCTTACCATCGCAGCCGCAGTGCTTCTTAGCCTGTCGGCTGCCGCAATTCCAGCGTCTGCTCAAAATACCCAGTCTGCCTCCTCTTCACAAGAGGATGCACAAAACATCATTAGCCAGGTCCAGAAGAAGATTGGCAGTCTGCCCGATTATGCAGTCTTCGACTGGATAACCTTCGACGTCCACGGCCAAACCGTCGTCCTCAAAGGCTACGCATCGCGCCCCGTCCTGAAAGACGAAGCCGGACGGGTCGTCAAAAGCATCAAGGGCGTGGATAAGGTTGATAACCAGATCGAAGTCCTCCCGAACTCACCAAATGATGATCGGGTTCGAGCTGCCGTCTATAACCGCATCTATACCGCCTCGGCGCTGCGCAGATACAACGCCAACGCCGGAAGCCTCGGACGTGCGATGGGGCCTGGGCCCAGCGTAGCCGCTATGGCTGGCGGCATCACAGCCGATCCGCCTCTTGGCTATCATGCGATTCACATCATCGTGAAGAACGGTAACGTCACGCTCTTCGGAGTTGTGAATAACAAAAGCGATGCGGATATTGCCACCATGCAGGCCAACTCTGCACCAGGGGCTTTCAAGGTAGACAATCAATTAGTCATTGCAGGCGCACCGCCCAAACGTGAATCAAAGTAGCAGCTTTCAAAAAAATAGACGCTCTTCAAGAGCGTCTATTTTTGTCTCATAAGCATGGAAGCGGCTAAAGATTAAACAACTCTCGCAGACGTTTCGTCTGGGCGCGGCTCACGGGAATCTCTGTCTTCTTGGGATCGTCCATGCGCAATTGGTAGCTCGATTTGAACCACGGCACAACCTCGCGGATGTGCTGAATATTCACTACAAACGAGCGATGTGCGCGCCAGAACGCCTCGGGGTCAAGCTGGTCCATCAGCTCCTCGAGCGTCCGGCAGTTTGAGTGCCCTTCTACAGTAGGGGTCACAACAGTGATTGTGCCATCGTCAATGGTGGCAAAACATATCTCTTTCTGGTTCACCAGCAACAGCTTGCTCTGCGCCCGAACAATCACCTTACCGGAGTTAGCTTTGTTCCCGTGCGACTGCTCTTCCATCAATCGCAATAAGGCATCGAGCTTGGCATCGCTGGCAGATTCCGCAGGAGCGGCCAGACGAGCGGCAGCCTTCTCAATCGTCTGCATCACGCGCTTCTGATCGAAAGGCTTCAGCAGATAATCGACCGCGTTGACCTCAAATGCTCGCACAGCATACTGATTGAACGCCGTAGCAAACACCACCTGCGGCAGCTTTACCTTGCGGTCCAGAAGCTTCTTCAGAACAGCGAATCCATCCAGGCCTGGCATCTGGACATCGAGAAACACAACATCGGGCTGATGCTCGCGGATAAGCTCCACCGCTTCAATCCCGTTGGTTCCTTGCGCCAGAACATCCACACCGCCGACATGCTCCAGCAGATACTGAAGCTCCTGCCGCGCCAGCGGTTCGTCATCAATGATGAGCGCGCTCAATGGCATAAGGAGAGTTTACAGGTTTTGTATGGGGACGCTGCGAATCAAGTTACATCTCACTAGTCGCTGTAAACACGCAATCGCGACGGCGCCTGATCTTCGGCAAGATCATGTCCACACTGCGAGCAGTAGACATCGGTAATCTGTACGCCGCGGAAGCAGCGTCCGCAGACGGGCGCTAACTGGAACTGGCATTGCGGACAGAAGTGGATGTCCGAAGCAATCTCGGTATTGCAATGCGGGCAACGGGAAACGATTGGCTGTCGCAAAAGAAAGTAGACAACTGCGCCGATTCCGCCCGGCATGACGATCACCACCAGCATCCACAGACCGGCTGGCATGTTGCGCCGCTTTACATCGCGGCTGACATAGCCAATCAACAGGACATAGGTAGCAAATGCAGTTCCCCACGAGTAGCCCATCAGAATCCGCATGGGCAGCATCTCGCGGCGATGGTGCGGCATTACCCCTTGAAACAAATACTGGATTGCCACAAAGACGATAATCGCCAATATGACCGACCAGGCCGGAATCAGACTCAACTGGTCTTCGCCAGTCGACGCTTCCTGATGGCTGCCGGATTTCTTTTGCAACATACTCATCTTACAGCCTCATTACCATGCTGCTTCCGGGAATGCCGGAACCATACCATTACGAGGAGCGCCATGGAGACCGGAAGGAACCACAGAAGCAAAATCAGGAACTGGTTCGTTGAACTCGGAATCCACGTTGGATTCAATTCGTATCCGTCCAACACGGTCCATACGGCAGAGCAAATGATGAGGAGCATTGCCGAGCAGATCGTCAGCGGAATCCATAGGCCACGGACACGATTGCGCTGCGCCTCAAGTCGCCTTGCTTTTTCTCGTACGATGCGGTGTGTCCGGTTGACCGTCTCTGCACGCGCCGACGCATTCAGCGGCGATAGATCTCGCCGCGCAAAGTTGCGCCGTTCGCTATGCATCTGCTCATCGAAAGCCCCATTCATATGGTTGCCACCCCCTGAGGACGCGATTTGCGAAGCTGCTCCATCTCCGGTTTTAACGACGCCAGGCCGCGGTACAACCTCGATTTGACAGTAGACAGCGGAACGCGAGTCATTCCCGCGATCTCTTCCAGCGAAAGCTCCTCATAGAACCGCAGCACCAGCACTTCCCGATAGCTCGGCTCCAACGTCAGCAGCACTTCGCCAATCTCGGCACAGTTTTCACGCGCCTGAAACTGCTCCAGCGGAGAAGGACCGTCCATTGCAATCTCAAAAGGCCGCTCATCATCCCGCGTTAACTCGTCGATGCTGGACATGGTGCGCTTGCGCGACAAATCGATAACCAGATTGCGCGCGATGGTAAACAACCAGGTATCAAAACGCGCCTTGCCGTTGTACTGCGCGCCGCGCAATAAAACGCGCATCCAGGTTTCCTGGAAAAGGTCCTCTGCCACCTCACGCTTTCCGGTGAGAAACAACAGATAGCGCATAAGACGATGCTGGTAGAGCTCGATCAGTTGATCGAGCAGCTCGGGGTCCTGCTTTTTCAGCCCCTGAGCAATGGCCGCATTCTCGCTCCGTACCTGAGCGTCGAGAGCGGCAACTGCCAGCGTGCTTGCGCTATCTTTCACATTCTCTGTGACGTTGCCAGACTGAAAAAAGACTCGATTTGAACTCAACTTACGCATAAAAATGATCGAAGTTGCCTGAAGCGCCTTACCATCCGGCAACTGTTTTGTCCGTTCCTCAGGATTCCAGGCTGTCTTCATTTCAAAGAAGCTTTGGTACCCGCTTAAAACCAACCGTCCGCAAAAAGATGCGAAGACTTTTGAGACAATTTTCTTTGCAGGGCGTCCAGCCCTGAAAGAAACTGATAAACACATAAAATAAGGATGTCTTCTTGATATACAGGGTCGCCAGAGATTCCGCCATAGCATTTTGGCCGAGGACTGCCCAAATTTACAGCTTTCGGGTGCAATTCCCTTCCTGACCTTGTGATTCCATAGCGTCAAAAGCGCACATTCGGCGATACACTGTCACTTGCATCCTGGGAGATGAACTTGCAAATGAACACAATGGAATCGGAATCGAAAGAGACCTCGGCGGACCAGACGGACCAGACGGAAACCCCTTTAGAATCATTGGCATCCATCTGCTTCATTCTGGCGATCGGTCTCTTTGTGATGACATTTGTCTTCCAGAACTACGAGATTCCATCAGCTTCCATGGTCAAAACGCTGCTGATCGGCGATCACGTCATGGTTGACCGGACTTCATTTTCTCCTCCCACGAAATGGGCTCCCTTTGTGCATTACCGCGACATTCGCCGCGGAGACATCATTGTTTTCTATAAGCCGAACCCCGAGACGCAAGATCTGATCCTCGTCAAACGTGCAATCGGCCTTCCCGGCGACCATATTCATCTGCGCAACGGCATCGTCTATCTGAACGGCGTCGCTCAGAACGAACCGGAAGCCGGTAAGCCCGCAGACGACGGCAATCCTCAACACGCCTATAATCCCTATCGCGACGACTTCCCTGCCGTACCGCCCGGACCGATGGATGAGGTAACGGCAAGTTGGGCGCTTGATCTCCCCAACCACATTCAAAACGGCGATCTAGTTGTTCCCCCGGGAAAGATCTTCGCCATGGGAGATAACCGGACGGAGAGTCTCGACGGACGGTATTGGGGCTTTGTGCCCAGACAGAACATTCTGGGACGGCCTTTGTTCGTCTACTGGTCGTTCGAGACACCGGAAGATCAGATGTATAAGACCAGCCTTAGTGATCGTCTCAGCTTCATGGGCCATATCTTCGTCCACTTCTTTGATCAGACGCGCTGGAAACGCACCTTCCACGTCATTCGGTAAAGCTGAGCACACGCGGACACTGTTCATGCAGGAAACGGATTCAATTCACGCGCAAGGCGAAAACACGGAATCGCCGCGACCCGGCTTCTTCCGGCGTTATCGTTTTTTATGGCTTGCACTCCTTGTGCTGGCGCTGCTGGCCATCGTGCCGCCGCTAATTAGCGTCAACCGCTACCAGCGCCGCATCGCTACCAGCATCAGCCAGAGTCTCGGACGCCCGGTCCACCTCGACCGGGTAAATCTCAACCTGCTGCCTCTGCCGGGATTCACATTAACCAATCTCGTCGTCGATGAAGATCCCGCTTTCGGTTCCGAACCGATTATCCGCGCGAACTCCGTCCGTGTGACGCTTCGCCTCAGCTCTTTGTGGACGCGGCGGATTGAGTTTTCAACCATCAGCTTCACCGATCCCAGCGTCAACCTGGTGCATCTGGCTAACGGCAAATGGAACCTGGAAAGCATTCTGCTGCAGGCCTCGCATATTCAGGCTGCGCCGACCGCTCAGAGACGGGCCGGGCCTGCGCCGCGCTTCCCTTACATTGAAGCAACGGGAGCGCGGTTGAACTTTAAGCTTGACCAGGAGAAGATTCCACTTTCATTTACAAATGCCGATTTTGCGCTCTGGCTTCCCAGTCCGCAGCAATGGCGTCTGCGGCTCGAAGCCAATCCCACACGGACCGACGCCAACCTGGGCAGCACCGGGTCCATCCGAGTGGAAGGAACTCTGGGACGCGCTGCATCATTGGCTCAGGTGCCAATCCACCTTCACGGAGAGTGGCGCGATGCCCCCCTGGGCGGCGCAAGTTGGGTGCTGCTCGGACGGGATGCAGGATGGCGCGGTAACGCGACACTCTCCGTCAACGTACAGGGAACGGTAGGCGACAGCGCCGTGGAAGCAAGATTGAGCGCAAGCGATGCACGACGGGCCAGCTTTGTTCCTCGACGAACATTGAACGTTGAAGTAGAGTGCCTGGGGTCCGCCACAAACCTCTTCCATACATTCAACAATGTCCGTTGCACATGGCCACCGTCCAGTTCCTTTGGCGCGCAGATGCTCCTTCTCTCCGGCTCGATGGCCGACATTCGCCAGCCTCGCATGGCCACCGCCGATATATCGGTGCCCGGCATACCGGCCGATACAATTCTGGACTGGCTGCATGTCCTGAATGAACGCATTCCGAACGATGTGTCAATGGGAGGTACGCTGACCGGAAGCCTCTTCTATCGCCCCGGAGCGACTCCCACACATTGGAACGGAGAGCTGCTGATGACGGGCAGCAAGCTGGTAAGTGACAAAGCCGATTCGCAGTCGTTCGTCAGCGGCAACATTGCGCTGCGATCAATCACACCGGAGCCCATTCCTCCGCATAGCCGAAAGAAAAATGCAGCGCCAGCACCACCGTCAACAGGCGATGCCTTTGCTCTGGGGCCTGTACATCTGAACCTCGGCGGCAAAGACCCTGCTACCCTCGAAGGACAACTCGACGAAAACGGATATACCCTGCACCTGACCGGAATGGTCACGTCCTCGCGCTTGCTGGCGCTGGGAGAGGCCCTGCCTTCTTTTGGCGATGGTCTGGCAAAGGCCCTGCCGGACAACCACGCAACAGCGCCTTTCCATGTCGATCTGACAGCAGCACGCCCATGGTCGGGCACCCAGGTATGGGCAGGAGCTTCCCCTGCTGCGCCGCATCATCCACACCACGCAAAGCGTAGATAGCACTTAGTGCATGATGATCTGCTTGCGATGAACGGAAACGCCCATCTCGGGCACGCTGCCATCGTTGACGATCACCTCTTCAGGCGTGCTCTCAAAAACGATACGGGTCGATGCACTGGAACGCCCGGCGATACGCAGGCGCTCCGTCGCGGTCAACTGGCCGGAGCGCACCGTTACAGGCACTTCGGCAACCGCATCGCCATCGTTGCGAACGTCAACGGCAACCAGCCAGCTTGAACCTTTCGGTCCCTTTGCAGGCAACTGCCGCGGCGTTACGCTCACAATCGTCAGATCAGGAAGTCCGCGGTCGCGATAGACCCAATCATCGAAGAACCAACCCAAGTCCTTGTGTGCGCATTTCTCCAGGATGCGTTGAAACTCCTTTGGATCATTGTCCTGCTCGCCATGCTGACGATATATCTGAAGCGCTTGTTTAAGTCCGTCGTTTCCGGCAACCGATCGCAGCATCCAAAGCACCGCGGCGGCCTTGGTCCGGTAATATATCTCGTCGCTTGCATCAATCAGGCTCTGCCCTTCATGCGCTGCGTTAGCGGGCTGCGACAGGTCAGGCTCAGCGAGAGCAAGCGTGTTGACCTGCTCTTGCAATTGCCCGAGCGCCGCATCGCGTCCCTGACTATGCTCAAGCCAAAGGAGCGACATAAATTCCGGCACGCCTTCATCAAGCCATATGCGCGAAGAGTGAAACCAAGCATGTGCCAGTGAGTGGACCAGCGAGGCTGCAAGGGCATCGGAATCGACTGCCCGCATCGGCGCAACCAGCAGAGCATCATCCTCGAACGGCTGGCCTTTGTGATCAATGATGTTGAGCGGCATCAACGCAGCCGGTCCCAGCCACTCTTTCAGCAACGGCTGAACTTTATCAGCGGTAGCGGCATAGGTAGGTAGAGTGTCATAGTGCTCTGTTACCGCAGCAATCAGATGATCGTCCGTGGTTGTCGCTGCGCCTCCGGTAACAAAAAGGCTTGGCGTGCGAAATCCTAACCGCTGGCTTGGGAAGTCCGCAGTCGCAATCCCAGGCACATCCGCCGGCGCGGCTGCATCCATGTTTTCGCTTGTAGATTTCAGCGGTTGCTTATGACCGCAAAAGAAAGCCGCGTCTGGAGAGTGGCCGGTGTACTCAACCGTAAGCCGCAGATGAATCGTAGCATCCGACTGCCGAAGCTTTGTCCGGCCCACAAGCTGAAATAGTTTCGCTCCATCGCCAAGAAATACCGGTGCTGAAGCTGTGGGATACCACAACACATTGCCAAAGCCGCGTAGTGCAGTCGCATCCGAAGCGATCTTGTCCCAATCGGCCAGATCCGCCTGACCCGGCGGCGCGCCAATGCGCTCCAGACGTTTTGCCGATTGCTGTATCGTGCCCGAGTAGAACGTATCGAGATCGATGGTTGCGTTTGGCTGCAGCGGTTGCGGCAGGATCACAATGGCTTCTTTAACCTGACCGGTGTGATCTGTATCGGTGTCGACCAGATGTTGCCCAAAAGAAAGTGCGCGCGTGCCGCTGGCGCTCTGCACGCCAAAACTCTCCCAGTTCAGCGAAGAGGATAACTGAAAAGAAAGACGGGAGAGCGGCTGTTGTCCCGTATTTCGCACCGTCAGTTTCGCCCGCACGGAGATCTGCGATTTGGCCGGTACAAGGTGAACGTCCAGATCGTAGCTGGTAAAGGCAAGCGCACTCCGCTCTTCGTCGGTTACGGTTTCGAACGACTTGGGATTCTTCGTTTCAGACTGAGCGGGCGGTTTATCGCTGTTGAAAAGGACCGTCTTGTCAGACTCGGTCCTGCTGCCCTGTGGCGGTGCATTCTGCGCCACAGAAAGACCGGCAATCGTCAGGGTGAATGCCAACAGGCAAACGCTGCGCAAGGTCAAAATAGGCATCCACTTTCGATTCAAGATCCAAGCCCCTTGCGCACTTTTACTGGCTTCGCCGCCGGTTGCTGTATTGCTGGCTGCCGCCTCTGGCGCATGGCCTCATACATCACAACCGCACCGGCAACAGAGACATTGAGCGAAGAGACCTGGCCAGCCATCGGAATACGCAAAAGATGATCACAGGTCTTTTTGACCAGATCATGCAGCCCGGCGCCTTCGCGGCCAAGAACGAGAACGCAGTCAATTTTGAAATCAAATTCGGTATAGTCCGGAGTGCCGCGTTCATCGAGTCCCAGCACCCAGATGTTCTTTTTCTTCATTTGTTCCAGCGCACGAACAAGATTCGTGACGCGGGCGATGCGTACATGTTCCGAAGCTCCAGCCGAGGTCTTGGCCACGGTCGCCGTTACTGGAGCAGAGCGACGCTCAGGCACAATCACACCATCGACGCCCGCGCCATCGGCAGTACGGAGAAGCGCTCCCAGATTATGAGGATCTTCTATGCCGTCGAGAGCAAGAAAAAACCGCGGTTCGCCGTTTTTTTGGAAAGCAAGCAGATCTTCAATCGTCAGGAACTGGCGTTCGCGCACAATCGCCAGCACGCCCTGATGAGCATCCGTGCGGGCCAGACGGGTGAGCTGGTCCCGGGGCTCAAGCGATACGCGAATACCAGCAGCACGGCTAAGCTGAATCAGCCGCTCAAGACGTTCGTCGCGACGTTCGCGAGCGACACTGACGCGATCAAGCTGGCGGGAACCGGAACGGATGGCCTCCTCGACTGGATGAAGACCGTACAGAACTTCCATATCTAAGTTTACCGTTTTAACTCCAGCAAAATGGCCTTACTTCACGACCTGAAGGGTGCGGTCCCAGCGGGCAAAGCCTGCGATAGAGTCAAGAATGCCCGAGCGACGATGAAGTGGAATGGCAGAGTTGGACGCTCTGAATACAGGCAGTGTGGCGTCGTCTTGCTGATTGAGCGAGAAATAGATAATCAAGGGCTGGCCAACAATTGCGTCTCGCGGCACAAAACCCCAGTAGCGGCTGTCTTCGCTGTCGTTGCGATTGTCTCCCATCACAAAGTAATTGCCAGCAGGGATCGTGAGTTCGCCGTCTTCAACCAGTTTGTGCATCTGGATCCACCACTTGGAATTAACCGCTGGATCAGCGCTTTGCAACCGTGGAAAGTTGTCACGGTAGTAATCAACGCCTGAAGGACGATAGAAAGCGTATGGCTCGGAGAGCGGCTGGTCGTTGATATAGACGTGGCCGTCGCGAAGCCGAAGATGATCGCCGGGTAGTCCAATGACTCGTTTAATCAGATGGGTAGACGGTTCCACCGGATAGTGAAAGACGACGATCTCGCCCCGATGAATGCGGGTCGAGGGCAGCAGCCAGCCAGTTTCTTTTGGCGCAGTGTCCTGCTTGTTGACCAGAAGGAAATCGCCTACCAGCAGAGTATTTTCCATCGATGCCGAAGGGATACGAAACGGCTGGATACAGAAGGTGATGATAAAGATTGCGATGACGATGATGTACAGCAGTGATTGAAGGTCACACAGCACTCCTGCCTTTGCCAGATGGTGCTGCCTTGTCCCCGGCATTCGGAGAGAAGCCGGGTATGGCTCGCCAGGGCGCTTCGTCGTCGATGCAGGAGCATCAGGAGACCGCGGCGGATTGGAGATTGCAGTCGGCTGACTCACCTGGATGCCTCCTCCAGATCGACATGGCTGGAGTGCTTTTTCGAGAGCAGTCGCTCGAAAGCGATGCGCGCCGCTTCCTGCTGCGCCTGCTTTTTGGTCGTGCCCTCCGATTCGGCAAGAGCAGTGACGACGCCTTCACTATCTTCGATGCGCACTTCAACCCGAAAGCGCTTCTGATGATCCGGCCCGCTCTGTGCCGTAAGGACGTATTGTGGCTGCCCTGCCCCCATCGCCTGAAGATACTCCTGCAGCGCAGATTTATGGTCGCCAATTGCCCCACTAAATGTATCCCCTGCCTTTAGAGCAAGATGCAGTTCAGGAAGAGCGGGTTCGATAATGTGCTTTTCAATAAAGGACCTTGCGGCATCCAGTCCCCCATCGAGATAAAGTGCTGCAATTACGGCTTCAATTGCATTCGCCAGCAAAGCGGGCTTATTACGTCCGCCGCTCTGTTCCTCACCTCGACCCAGCCGCAACATCTCGCCGAGATGAATGCGCGCAGCGACCTCCCCGAGGTGACGACGGCTGACCAGCGAGGCGCGGAGCCGCGTTAATTCTCCTTCGCGTGAATGGGGAAAGCGGCGAAAAAGCGATTCTGCTACTGCAAGTCCGAGAACAGCATCTCCAACAAACTCAAGTTGTTCGTTGTCGGACGCAGGATCCGGCGAAGTTAAAGGGTTGGTTTCGTATGCGAGCGAACGATGGGTGAGCGCCCAGGTCAACAAGCTGGGTTGTCGGAAGTGATAGCCGAAGAGGCTCGACACTGCAGTTTCGGGTGCCGGCCGCTCTGCCTTTTTGCGGCGCGTCGTCATGTAACTCCCTGCAAGCGGGGTCCCCCTGTCAGCTTGCTAGCTGGGTGGTGAAGCCCCCTGCGCTCTACTTTACTGGAGTGGATAACTGTATGACGAATTGGCGGACGACAGGAAAGCGAAGTGCTTTATAAGAGACGGATCCGCTACTTCGTTGGCGGAGGGCGATATGCTTCCTTCTCCGCCTTTCCGCTGGGGTCTAATGGAGCATCATCGTCCGGTTCTGCAGACTGACGCATCCCAGGAGCGGTAAATGCCTGCTTCAGGCCCGCCTCCGCGGCGGCCTTGGTGTCTGGCTGGCTGTCACGGACCGTCAGGGCGGCATGGTACTCCGCAAGCGCCTTTTGCCGGTCGGGCATCACGTCGTAGAGTCGTCCAAGATAGATATGCGACCAGGCCAGAGTGCGCGGGTCCTTTGACATCTGCAGCGTCGCCTGAAAATTGCTGATCGCCGCTTCCGGCTGACTCTGCATAAGATCAACCCGAGCCAAAACATAGTGCGCCTGTCCCTGGTCCCCCTTCGGGTCGCTGAGCACGCCTTTGGCAATCGCGGCAGCGCCGCCAAGGTCGCCCTTCATCAACTTCATCTCTGCCAGTTCCAACCCAGCCAATTGGCGAGGAGCACGGCGTACCAACTCATGTGTTCCCTGCGGAAGGAAGTTGATCTGCTCGTCATGGTGCAGTTCACGGTAGACATCCATGCCGTAAACCATCTCGGCAATGTCTTCCTTTAAACTCACACCGTCCTTCTGCATTTGGCCGACCTTGTTGTAGAAGTACTCCGTCAGCGTCCATCCCTGCCGCATGGTGAGGTCGACGCGCTGTCGCCGTATAATCTCGGCCTTGCGATCATAAGCCGTCATCGCATCGGTGTATCTGATAAAGGCAGTACGGTCGGTAGTCGATGTAGGGCGGACCGGCTTGGGAATCCCTACATCCATCGTTTGAATCTCAATCGCTTTGATAAGGCATTCCGTAATCAGCGCTGAGATGTCGGACTTATATGCGAAATCTACCGGCGCATCCTGGACCGCCTTCAACAATGGAACCAGCCGTTTGATGGCAGTTCCACGCGAGTAGATCAGCGGTTCCACCTCGTAGTGCAGATAGGTATGGCGGATCTCATCCATATGGACCGCCCCCAGTGGCTCCCCTGCCGGAGAGATCACGACAATGTAGTCGCTGCCATAAACACGCGCATTCGTAGCTGAGGGGGCAAGCATCGGCTCCATTAGAACAAGGAAACGACGGCCATCGTAACTGCTGACAGGAACATGCAGATAAATATCAGTATCTAAAATCATCTTCGTCAGCGGGTCGTGAATCCGTTGGCGAAGCGCCTCATACTCCGGTCTGTGCTCAATCCAGATCAGGTGAAGACGAATGTCCTCGCTGAATTGACGAATCAGAGGAAGAATATTGACCACTTGCGTGGCATCGGGCGGAAGCTGCGTCTCGTCCACCGTAGGGCTCAGTTGTGGCGGCTGCGAGAGATAAAGCGCCAGCGAAACGTACTGGGCCAAATTGAGACTACTGTCGGCAAGGGTATGCTCGCGAACATACTTGCACAATGCATCGCGGCTCGTGCGGGCTGCCGCCGAGGTGGCAAGCTGAGCATTAATCTCATCGCGAATGGCGCGTCGTACCGGAGCGGATGCATCAAGATCGGCGTCATATCCGCAGACGTTCAACGCAACCGCCACATCGAAAAGCGGTTCGCTGGTCTCCAGCGTAATGGCTGAACCGCCAGCCTCCGGCTGAGCGATTCGCGGCGCAGGCGCGCTGCTGGAATCCTGCGCAGGATTTTCCGGATTACTGCTGCTGCTCCCCGTCTGCGCCTGGGCACTGGCAGCTATCGCCATGCAAAGGCTAAGAACCGTAGCAACGCGCAGATACTTCATGCACAACCGAAAGGGCTGGAGAAAAGACGGTGAGGAAGGTTTCATCAATACAGACACGGTAGATTCAACACTATCCTGGAGTTTAGGGGAGCAGAAGGCAGGTTGCAACCTCCCAATTCCGGGCTTCAAGCGAACTCCACAGGAAACAGCGCTGCCTGCACCTCTGCTGCGCTCATTGCAGTAATGCGCAACCGCTTCAAATAGCTTGTTCTTCCGCTTACAAGGGCAATCTTTGACCGCGATATGCACAGCCGCTCCGCAAGGAACTCAACAAGAGCTTCATTCGCCTTATTGTCTGCCGGCGGCGCAGTGAGTGAGATCTTCACCGCTCCCGCATGAATCCCGGTAACGTCGTTCTTTCGCGCTCCCGGATGCACCCGCACCGCCAGCAGACAATCATCTTCAATATCTTCAGCGAAGCTGCAAAAATCCTCGATCATGCCTTATCCGCATAAACCCGTTTACCGAACAACGCCGTTCCGACCCGCACGCATGTGCTGCCTTCTTCAATGGCAACAATAAAATCGTTGGACATTCCCATCGAAAGCTGCGTTACCTTCGGATATTTCTTCTGCACCTCATCCCGCAGACGTCGCAGCTCGCGGAAGTAGGGTCGGGCCGTCTCGGCGTCTTCAGACCATGGGGGTACCGTCATCAACCCAGCAACCTCAATCGCATCGAGGTCGTGTGTCGCCGTCAGCAATTCCGGTAACCCTTCCGGAGCAATCCCATGCTTCGACTCTTCATGGCTCAGCTTCACCTCAATCAGTATGGGAAGCTTCTTCTGCAGGGCGTCCGCAGCACTATTCAGGCGCTGTGCAATCTTGATTGAATCCACCGCATCGATCGCATCAAAAAGTTCTGCAGCGCGGTTTGTTTTATTCGACTGCAGCGGTCCGATCAGGTGAAACTTCGCTCCATCGAGCCCACTCAGATGCTGCGACTTCTCCTGAAACTCCTGCACGCGGTTTTCGCCAAATAGACGCTGTCCAGCAGCGTAGGCCTCCAAAATGACCTCTACCGGATGCACCTTACTCACCGCCATCAGCACAACATCACCTTCGCTGCGCCCGCTCTTGCAACACGCCTCTGCAATCTGTTCCTGCAATCGCGTCAGATTTTGGGCAATCGACATAACCTGCTCTTCCATCCAGGACCGCCCTGGGTATAAGCTTTACCGCCCGTGCTCTTCCAGATACTTCTCTACCTCCAGTGCCGCCATGCATCCAGAACCGGCCGCTGTAATTGCCTGCCGGTAGCGCCTGTCCTGAATATCGCCGCAGGCAAAGACACCTGGAATGATCTCTCCGTTCAGTGTCGTAAATACATTGTTCCGCGTCAGGATGTAGCCGTCCTCGTCCAAGTCCATCATCCCTTTGAACGCCGAAGCGTTTGGGATGTGTCCGATGCCAAGAAACATCGCCGAAACTGGCAATACCGACTCCTCGCCGGTAATCCGGTTCTTTAATCGTAGGCCTTTTACGTCCTTCTCCTCTACACCAAGTACCTCTTCCACCGTTGTGCTGCTGAGGAACTTGATGCTGGGGTGTGCAATCGCGCGCTCGAGCATAATCTTCGACGCACGAAAGTTCTCGCTGCGATTGATGATCGTAACCTTACTGGCAAACCGGGTCAGAAACAGCGCCTCCTCCATAGCCGAGTCGCCTCCGCCGATCACGGCGATCTCCTTGCCCGAAAAGAAGAAGCCATCGCAGGTTGCGCACGAGCTGACGCCGTGGCCAATCAATGCTTGCTCCGAGGGCAGATTCAGCCAGCGAGCGCTGGCGCCCGAAGCGATAATCAGCGTCCGTGTCTTGATAATTTCGCTGCCCAGGTTCAGTTCAAAGGGCCGCTTGGTCAGGTCGACCGAGGCCAGATGGGCCATGCGCAGCTCCGCCCCAAAGCGGACGGCCTGTTTCTTCATATTTTCAATCAGTTCCGGCCCCTGTACGCCCTCCGGCCATCCCGGAAAATTCTCAACCAGCGTCGTGATCGAGAGCTGTCCGCCCGGTTCATGGCCTTCCAGCACCAGCGGCTTCAGGTTTGCGCGTGCGGCGTAAATGGCAGCAGTCAGTCCGGAGCAGCCCGAACCGAGAATAACGGTGTCGTGAATATTATTTTCTGGCATAGGAACTCTGATTAGTGTAAATGCGCGGCCAGCCAAAAAGATGCAAAGTGCGATTTGGTGCAACAATCAAGTCATGGCAAATCTAACCCTTGTCTATGGAATGAGGCTGCTGCCCGCCGAGGAGATCGCGGCAGTCGGCGATGCGCCCGTCACTCTTCACAACGGCAACGAAGCCCGCGTTACCATGCATGTTCTTGAGGGCAGCCGAGAGCAAATCGAAGCCCAGCTACGCATGAGCATCGACGCCTTCTTCGACTTCTACCCCGAAATCTGACCCTCTGTTTTTAGCTGTCATCCTTCCGCCGGGAGGATCTGCATTTGTCTTTTGGATCTCCCTCGAAACGCACTATTTTCGAGTTAAGTACTTTCTATGAATGTCTTACGCGTAAATTATTCCCCTAAATGATTGAATAAGAAGTTTTCTGGTGGGAAAGCAGCTTGTCCTGAAATGGGCTACCTCTACACTTTGGTGCGCCACTGCCGATAACTGAGTACATGGCAGTAATCCACAGGACGACAGTGGCGTGTCTTCTTTTTCTTTCAACTGGAGTTTTTGCAGCCGCTCAGACCGCGCCCCAAAGCCTTGAAGCCGTTCTGCACCGCATGTCTGACAACGCCGCCATTATTTTTGTCGGTCAGGTCATTGCCATTCGTCCCCACGTCGAGCAGGGATCGTCTTCCGGCTATGTTGAAGTTGAATTCCAGATAAACCGCCCCATCCGCGGCTGCAACTCTGGAACCTATATCTTGCGGGAGTGGTCCGGCCTTTGGCAGGGGAACGCAAACCGCTATCGCGTCGGCCAGCATCTGCTAATGTTTCTCCACACTCCCAGCCCATCCGAAATGACCTCGCCAGTTGATGACATGAATGGCGCAGTTCCCCTCCGCGCCGGAGGCGCAGAATCATCCAGCAGTCAGGCAGATGCTCAAAACGAAATCGCTGATCTCCGTTGGCTTGGAGCGGAAGTCGAGCGCTCCAGCGGCTTCACTCTCCATGCTCCGCTATCTCCGGCCCCATTGACTCTGGCGCAGCAATTGTCGCCCGCTTCCGCTGCCGAACCTATCAGCACAATCGCTGACACTAGCCGTGCCTCAGTCCCTGTGCAGCAGGCATCCGTCGATACCGTGATGAAATTGCTGCTCTCCTGGAGGAAGGCATCGTCCAATGCCATCCATTAAACCGCAGGGACCTCTGCACTCTGCTCTCGTTGCGTTCTGCTGCCTTGCGCTTCCAGCAGTCGCCTTTGCCGGAGGCCCACGCTGGGTTACTGGACCGCCATACTTCACCACCTCCGGAGTTCCGGTCGCCTGGTACACTAACCAGCCGCAGTATTTTACCGATCCCGGCGATCTAAGCATTTACGTCAATCACACTGCAGCCGATGCTATCGTTGCTGCTGCTGCAAACGTTTGGAACGTGCCAACCTCGAGTCTGACGCTGAGCTACGGAGGCTTGCTCAACGAACATGTCAGCGACGCCAATGTCACCTTCGACTCCAACAGCATCGCCTTTCCCTCCGACGTTCAAAGCAGCAACTACTCGGCAAAGCAAATTGCCGTTATTTACGATACCAACGGGTCAGTGACCGATCTTCTGCTCGGCAATGGTGCCAGCGATCCTTCAGGTTGCCGTCAGAATGCTGTAACTGAGAGCGTGGACTCCATCGTTCCTTCTGGTTACATCCAACATGCTGTACTCATATTGAACGGACGCTGCACTGGCCCTGCGCCTGAGCAGCAGCTTCAGATGCAATATCAGTTGGTGCGTGCCTTCGGACGCATTCTCGGCCTGGGCTGGTCGCAGACCAACGACAACATCTTTACCGGCACTCCCGCGCCAACGTACTATCAGGCGCTGAACTGGCCCATTATGCATCCGATCGACATCATCTGCGGCCCGTATACCTATCAATGCCTTCCGCAGCCTTTTACCTTGCGGCCCGACGATCTCTCTGCGCTGGCGATGCTTTATTCCATCCCTCGCAATCAGGCACTGCCATGCCGATCGAGTTTCCATTAAATGCTGCCGGTGCGGCAGCAATGCTGGGCAGTGAGCCGAGCGCATCGGTTGCGTGCCAGACGCCGATGACAGGCATCGCTTTTGTCATGGTAGCGAAGCCTTGCTCATCCTGCGCTGTTACTTCAATGGTGAAGCTGCGATTACCTTTTACATTGAATCCAGACCACGCAGTATGTCCATAGCTGCCGAGAGTTCCGTTCCACAAGCCAGTCGGAGTTACAGATGCAGGCGAAGCCTCTATGCCGTCGATCGTTCTGCTTAGGTTATTCGCAGCATTATTCGTTTTGAGGTCATTGACGACATTGTAGTAACTGCCATTGACCTCTGATGTATACGGCACGTTGGTTCCAGAAACTGCTACCTGATTAACCACGTATGGACCTACGGCATAGACGCCGGTGTAAAGCGGATTGACCGGCTCGGTGTTCAGAAGCACGTTTTGCCATGTGCCATCGAGCATCGGAATCCGATGCAGATCGTAAAAACCTTCGTATTGCGGAGCGAGCGAACCACCAGACTGAATAGTGGAGGTAAGCGGTCCGCTCACAGGATTCCCATTTGTGCCTTTGAAGAGGTATCCGGTAACGGAGGAGACCGACTGCCACGCTTCCGGGACGTCCCAGGCCTGATGCCATCGTTGTCCGGTCACATTAACGCCTTGCATTCCCTGACCGTTGGGAAACTGTAACGTTCCGCGTATCTCATTCGCCCGATATTGTGTGTCCGTCTTGCCTGATGACACTGACGGTTCAGAGCACGCAACCATCCGCGCTGCGCTTCGTTATCGCGGATCAGCGCGGCGATGGCCGGCCAGACTTCGCTTATAAGGCGCGTGTCCTCTATGCAGACAGCGTCACACCTGCGAACGTTCCGGCGACCGGCGGAAACGTCGTTATCCATGGCATGGGCTTTCGTAATGGAGATATCGTTACCGTCAACAACGTGCAGGCTGTGGTATCGAGTTCGGACGCAAGTTCCATCGCTGTCACTATTCCTTCTTCACATGATCTCGGTTTTACCTCTGCGGCTACAGCCAGCATCGCTGTCACCGATCCTGCGACTGGTGGCTCAACGGTGATGACTGGCGCGCTCAACTATGCAGCGCCGCAGCCATCGCTCAACCTCATCAGTTCCCCTTCGGGAACAGTCTTTGCGGGAGATACTGCGCCGACGGCTTTCGCAGTTCGTGTTCTCGCCATCGATGGAACCACGCCGATGGCGAACCAGACTGTCACCTTCACAGCGGACCAGGCAGTGAAGTTCAGCGCCTGCGGCCTAGTCAGTTGCACAGTCAGAACCGATACTTCCGGCGTGGCATCCACATTCGTGGTTGCGGTCAATGCTGGAACGGTTCAACTTTCTGCCACCAGCCAATATGGCACAGTGAATGCCACATTCTCTGCGCTTGAGCGTATTCGGACAATCACTGCAGTGGTTCCAATGCTGTACGTTGCCGCTGGCGCTCACGTCACATGGATGCCACAAATTATGCTTTCGGACAACTCCGCATCTGTCGCCTCTATTCCCATCGTGTGGCAACCGAATGCAGGAGCAATCACGTTTGCGCCGCCGCAGTCCCAAACCGATGCTCAGGGAGCCGCACAAGCACAGGCAAGCATTGGCCCACTGGCATCTGGTGCACAATCCTCTGCCTCCGCCTGCGCATGGAATTCGATTTGTACGACCTTTACTACTATTGGCGTTGGCCCTGATAACTGGCATCTTGAGATCGTAAGCGGAGCAGGACAGTCCGTCAGCTATGACGATTCGCTACTCCCAATCGTTTTACGCGTCGTCGATAACGCCGATCATCCCCTTGCCGGAGCAGCCGTCGAAATTCATCAGACCATTGATGCATGGCAGATGCCCTGCCCCGAACGCGGGCGTTGCCCTATACCGCCCAATAACGGACCGCATATCACTTCAGCTATTTCGGATGTCGATGGCAGTGTGACCGTAATCCCCGAGCAGCTTCCTGGAGCAGCGGAGATAACGAACATCGTTGCCGCAACTGGAAGTCAGGGCTTCGTCTCACTATCTCTGCTCAAACGGCCTTAAGCATTATTCTTCTTGCGTCAGACCGTATTTCTCCATGCGATAAATCAGCGTCCGACGGCTGATGTCCAGATATTTCGCGGCATGGGTCTGGTTGCCTTTGAAGCGTTCCAGCGCACGCAGAATCAGCTCGCGTTCTACGCCTTCGAGGCTGATGCCTTCGTCTGGAAGGTCAAGCCAGAAAGAAGATGCTTCCGTTCGGACGCGGCGAATCTCCTCTGGCAGATCGTCTTCTCCTATCGACTTATGCGAGGCGAGAACGAGAAGCCGTTCCAGTACATTTTCAAGCTCACGCACATTGCCGGGCCAACGATACGCAACGAGATGAGGCATGATCGAAGCCGTCAATTGAATATCGGTAATGTTGTGACGGTCTTTCGCTTTTTGGAAGAGATATTCGACCAGCTCGGGAATATCATCTTTACGCTCGCGCAGTGGCGGTAGATATAGAGGAACAACAGCCAATCGGTAGTAAAGATCTTCACGAAAGGTTCCGTCTTCGATCATTGCCTGAAGATTACGATGTGTCGCGGTGAGCACACGCACATTAACCCGAGTGGTCTCGGAGGCGCCAATCTTGGATATTTCTCCCTGCTGCAGGACACGAAGCAACTTGACCTGTGCTTCCAGCGGTAGCTCACCAATCTCATCAAGGAAGAGCGTTCCTCCATCTGCTTGCTCGATGCGGCCGGGACGGCTGGTGTGCGCGCCGGTGAAGGCCCCGCGTGTGTAGCCAAAAAGTTCAGATTCCACGAGGTCCTTCGGAATTGCGCCGCAGTTGATGGTGACAAACGGCTTGTTCTTGCGACGGCTATTATGATGGATCGCGCGGGCCAGCAACTCCTTACCTGTACCGGTTTCTCCATGAATCAGCACTGTCGTATCGTGTTGTGCGACACGCGCCGCCTGATCGAGCACGCGGAGAAAACTTTTAGAGCGGCCTATGATGCTCTCGAACCCATAGCGCTGGTCCAGTGCCGAACGCAGGTTCCGTACCTCTTCGAGGAGGCTCTGCCGCTCGATAGCGCGCTGTACAACAAGGACAAGCTCCTCGAAGTTGAGCGGCTTGGTGACATAGTCGTACGCGCCCATCTTCATGGCTTGCACTGCCGTCTCAACTGTGCCGAATGCGGTGATGACGATTACGGTAGGCGGAATTTCTTCAGCGGAGAGAAGACGCAACAGCTCAAGCCCACTGGTCGGCATCTTCAGATCCGTGATAACCAATTGCGGCTTAATCTCGCGCACCATGTCGAAAGCCTCTGCTCCGTCAGAGGCAAGCGAGACCTCATAGCCTGCCTCCTCCAGTTGCATCTTCATAATGCTGCGGAGGCTGCTATCGTCATCGACGACGAGGATACGATTGGAGCTCAAGCTCATGCACCACCGCCAGTTTCGCCGGGCCTGAGCGGCCGCTTCAGAGGAAGTTCGATGCGGAATGTCATACCTTTATCGGAATTTAGAAAGCTGGCAAGCTCGCCTGCATGTTGCTCGATGATGTTTGCCGCAATTGCCAGGCCAAGCCCCGTTCCGTTCTCCTTCGTCGTAAAGAACGGATCGAATATTTTTTCCTGCTCTCCTGCCGGAATCCCGCAGCCTTCATCTGTGACATCAATCCGCAAACGATTCTGTACGCGCGATCCGCGAACTATGACCTTTCCCTTGCCTTCAGTAGCCTGAACTGCATTGATGATGAGATTCAATAGCACCTGTTTCAACTGTTCGCCGTCGCACTCCACATCAGGAAGAGCTGGAGACAAGTCGAGGATAAGCTCTACATCGTGCAGAACGGCGGCATGACGGGCAAGAACAGCTACCGATTCAATCAGCGCGCCAGGATGGACCTTCTGATATCGAGGCAGCCGCGGGCGAGCAAAATCCAGAAAGTTCGTTAATAATTTATTGAGCCTTTGTGACTCTTTATCGAGAATACCGAGGCACTCGTCCGTATTGGCTGCCGATGCGTGACCACGTTTGAGAATTCCGGCTGCCCCCGAGATGCTTGCCAAAGGATTGCGTATCTCATGCGCCAGGCTGGCGGCAAGCTGACCAGCGGCGGAGAGCCGTTCGGACTTCTTCATCTGATCGATCTTCTGCCGCAGCTCGGTGTAGACATGCTCCAGCTCAACCTTAGTTGCTTCAACTCGTCTTCTCTGTACACGCTCACGGTCAGAGAGAAACCCGGCAATCACTCCGGCGGCGCCAAAGATACTTAATTCGACAACCTGGTCCTGAGCGTCGAGCGGCCAGCGGCTGGAATGGCGCACAATCATCGGTGCCTGCACAACAGCGGAGAACAGCAGCGCCCACAATGCTCCGCGCCAACCGAAGAGCATTCCAGCCATCATGAGAGGAAGAAAATTGAGATGGTGCAGGATATTGTGAGCTTCGACAGCGCGCGGCGGTGTCAGCCATGTGATGACCGCCAGAAGAACAATCATCACACCGATAATGACGCACTTCCAGCGCGTACTTCGAAGATTCGTCCAGGGCGATGACATCCTCTCATTTTCCCATGCTGGACATAGTCTGGCGGCTTCCAGACTGTCTGGAAGCGCAAGACCGTTCGGCGCAACTGTTGAAGACCAGGTATGCATTGACAACCTAATTTGATCCAAGCAATCGGATGTCCACTTATGAAGGTTGCAAATAAACGACACTGAGCGAGCACGTGTCCCATAACGTACATACGCTGTTTTTCAGGTGTACGGAATGGGACAACTGCAGCAAGAACAACTGCAATATCAATAGCTTTGCTTTGGCTGCTCGATTGCATATTCAAACATCGTGCTATTCCGATTGATCGCATTGTTGATTTTGCTGCTGCCGTGTCTCGCACTGCCGGCACAGACTGAGAATCAAGTGCCTGCCTCTGGTTCCTCTTTGCCGTCCGCACCAGTTCCTGAGACAAAACCGGCAAATGATGGCCCCGTGCAGCCGCTCACCCTCGCCGATGCACTAGCGCTAGCCGAGAAAAACAGCCCGCGGCTACACGCGGCGGCGGCACGCGTCGATCGTGCAAGCGCAGCGACGCAAACGGCCAAGGCATACACCAACCCTGACGTTCAGTTTTATGCCGGGCATCAAAGCGCGCTCGATGTTGCGATTCCAGGGCCGCCTGGGCTTTTGCAGCATTATGCTGTCTCGCAAAAGCTGGAGATTCCGTCCGAGCGTCGCAATCGCCTCAAGGTTGCCCAATTAGTGCGCACCAGCAGCGGGTTTGCGCGGGATAGCGTAAAGCTTCTGCTCGAAGCCGACGTAAAGCAAGGCTTCTATGATGTACTGCTGCGTAAGGGCAAGATCGAATATGCGCAAGAAAATCTTAAGCTGGTCGAAGACCTGCGTCGCCGGGTCGAGGTGGAAGTACGCACTGGAGAAAAAGGCCGTCTGGAGCTGACGCGAGCTGAGGCCGAAACTGCTAGAGCGCGGTTTGCTGTGCGCAGTGCTCAGATTGAGCTGGCGAACTCGATCGCGATTTTGCGTTCCATCATTGCCGCCCCAGCCGATCTGAACTTCGATCCGCAGGGAACGCTGGAACCGGCGATTCATCTTCCGCCATTGCATGAGCTGCGCGATCGCGTCCTGCAGAATTATCCCGCATTGCAGCAGTCACGTACCGATGTGCAACATGCAGAGGCAGTGTTGCAGCATGAGCGCTCGCTGCGGCTGCCGCAGCCTTCGCTCTACGGCGAGTATGAACATCAGCCCGACCTCAGTTTCTGGCGTACTGGTGTAAGTATTTCTTTGCCTCTGTGGGACAGGCGCAAAGGCCAGATTGCAGAGTCCAAAGCGGCGATTCGTGAAGCCACAGCGACTCGCAATGAGCAGCAGTTGCAGGTCGTTTCTGCTCTGGAACGCGCTTACGAACAATATCAGCTTGCCGATCAACAAGTAGCTGCATTGCAGGCCGGACCACTTCATGAGGCCGAGAGTGCAGTCGATGCCGCACAGGCCGCTTATCACTTTGGTGAACGCGGCATTGTCGAGGTGCTCGATGCGCAGCGTGTGCTGCAAAGCGTTCGTGACGATTTGCTGACGGCACAGTTTGCGCGTCAATCAGCGCTGGTCGATTTGGAAACATTGGGTGCGGTGCAGCCTGGAGGAAGGCCTTAAATGAAAAAACAGATTGCAAATTTGAAACTTTATCCCGCCAGTCTCTCTGCCGGAGCGCTTGCCTGCCTTTTGCTGGTCATTGGTCTTGGTGGCTGCAATAAGACAAAAGCAGACGCGGAGAAGAGTGCGCCACCCTCCAATCCCAATGAAATTACGGTCGATGCCGCACTCGCCTCGCGCCTGAAGATAGGCGAACCACAGGTGCACGACGTCGCCAACTCATTACAGGTTGCTGCTCGTATCGAAACCGATGCGAGCCGTGTCGCACGCATAGGATCGCCCGTTGCCGGTCGCATCATCAAGCTTCTCGTTTTGGAAGGACAGAATGTTCGTAGAGGTGCAGTCATGGCTACACTGCACAGCACAGATCTTTCTGACACTCAGTTTGCGTTTATCAAAGCATTCTCTCAACAGAACCTTGCGCATCAGGCAACCCGAAGGGCCGAAGAGCTGGTAAAGGCCGATGTGATTGGCAGCGCAGAACTGGAAAAAAGGCGCGCTGAGTATCTACAGGCAAGCGCCGAAGCATCTGCATTTCGCGCGCAACTGCACGGTCTGGGCATGACGGATGCCGCTATTAAAAAGCTGGAGACAACGCGTCAACTGAATGCAGACTACCCCATCGTCGCGTCTATCTCCGGCACAGTACTAGAGCGGAAGGTGACTATCGGGCAGATCGTGCAGCCGGCAGAGTTGGCGTTTTTGGTCGCAGACTTGTCGAATGTGTGGCTCGTGGCTGACGTTCCCGAAGAAAGCGCAGGCCGATTGCACAGGGGAATGCATGTCATCGTCAATATTCCTGCGTTACCGGATGAAAAAGTGGAAGGAAAGCTCTCCTATGTTTCGCCTGTTGTTGACCCGGCAACGCGCACGGTACAGGTACGCATGGACCTGCCGAATCCTCGTGGTATCTATAAGCCCGCGATGCTGGCCAGCATGACCTTTGTCGATCATAGTGAGCGGCGGCTTACCGTACCTTCCACTGCAATCGTAAGAGAGAACAATAAAGACCACCTCTTTGTTCAGGAAGCATCAGACAGGTTCGTTCTCCGTGAGGTCACTCTCGGGGCAGAGTATGGCGATCAATATGTTCTTGAGAGCGGAGTGAAGCCAGGCGAAAAGATCGTACTTGACGGAACATTTCACCTGAACAATCAGCGCAAGCAAAACGCCATCAAGGGAGGCGCGTAACCAATGCTGGATAATATTGTCCGCGCAGCCCTGAAACACCGCCTGATTCTGGTCGTAATTGCTGCGGTGCTATGCGGCTTCGGCATACATGCGGCGCAAAAGCTTTCGGTTGACGCCTTTCCGGATGTAACCAATATCCAGGTACAGATAGCGACGGAAGCTCCTGGCAAGTCGCCGGAAGAAGTAGAGCGCTCGATTACGATTCCGGTTGAGATTGCGATGACCGGCCTGCCGGGTATGACCGATATGCGTTCGCTCATCAAGCCGGGGCTTTCGCTGACAACACTGGTTTTCGAAGATGGGCGGGACCTGTTCCAGGAACGGCAGATGGTTTCGGAGCGGCTCAGCGAGCTGCGCGAGAAGATGCCCGCGGGAGTTACGCCCATTCTTGCGCCTATTGCCAATGCGCTGGGTGAGGTTTATCAGTACACCCTGGAAGGTCCGAATGACGGCAAGCGAGCGCTTACCAAAGAAGAACTGATTGAGCGTCGCACTATTCAGGATTGGGTTGTGCGTCCCATGCTGCGCTCAATCTCCGGTGTTGCCGAGATCAACTCTACTGGCGGCTACGTCAAGCAATATGAGACGCTCGTCAATCCTCAGAAGCTACGCTACTACAACCTCAGCATTCACGATGTGCGCAATGCGCTGGCCAGTAACAACGCCAATGCGGGCGGCGGAATTCTGCCGCATCATGCTGAGCAGTATCTGATTCGCTCCGTAGGCTTAATTCACAGCCTCGATGACATCCGAAATATCGTGCTGAAAGAGACCGGCGGCACACCGGTCTATGTTCGTGATGTGGCAGAGGTGCGTTTGGGCACCGAGGTGCGCTACGGTGCGATGGTGAAGAACGGCTACACCGAAGCGACTGGCGGCGTCGTACTCATGACTGCCGGCGGTAACGCAAAAGAGATTGTCAGTCGTGTAAAGGCTCGAGTCGCCGAGATCAACTCCAAGCACATGATTCCTGACAACCTTCGCATCGTTCCCTACTACGATCGGTCTCAACTCGTAGATGCGGCGATCCACACTGTAACGGAAGTTCTGGCCGAAGGGATTCTTTTTGTTATTGTCGTTCTTTTTCTGTTTCTTGGTGATGTACGTTCCAGCCTTATCGTAAGCGCAAACCTGATTTTGACCCCGCTGCTTACGTTTCTGGTGATGAATAAGCTTGGAATGACGGCGAACCTGATGTCGTTGGGAGGCCTTGCAATTGCCATTGGTCTGATGGTGGACGGCTCTGTTGTCGTGGTCGAAAATGTCTTCTCAAAATTCAGCCATGCACGACATTCGGGTCATCCTGCAACTACAGTAGTAGACAAGCTAAAACTAACCTTCGGAGCAGTAGCCGAAGTTGGAACTCCAGTAGTTTTTGGCGTCGCCATTATTATTCTGGTCTTTCTCCCCTTGATGACGCTTGAGGGGATGGAAGGTAAGATGTTTGCGCCCCTGGCTTATACCATCGCCATAGCGCTCGGCATCTCTCTGCTACTTTCTCTGACTATTTCGCCGGTGCTCTCCTCATATCTGCTGAAAGGCGGATCAGAAGAGGACACATGGCTTGTGCGTTGGCTTCGCCGACCGTACAACCGAATGCTGCACTGGGCCTTGTCGCATCGTAAGGTAACAACGATCTCTGTTATTGCACTCTTTATTTTTTCGCTGTGCCTGTTTCCATTCCTCGGGACATCATTCATTCCAGAGATGCAGGAAGGCACGCTTTCGCCGAACGGTGATCGCGTACCGAATATCTCTTTGGCCGAGTCTCTCAATATGGAAAAGGAGATGCAGAAGATCATCCTCAAGGTTCCCGGCGTGGAAAGCGTCGTCTCGCGCATTGGACGCGGTGAATCGCCTGCTGACCCGGCCGGACCAAACGAAGCCGACGTAATGGCCTCGCTGATGCCATATGATGAACGGCCTCGCGGCATGACCCAGGAGACGATTGCCGAGCAGGTACGCAAAGGCTTGTCCGTGGTGCCCGGTATCAATCTGGTGATGTCGCAACCCATCTCTGATCGTGTCGATGAGATGGTTTCAGGTGTACGCGCAGATGTGGCAGTGATGCTTTATGGTGATGACCTTGACCTGCTGGTAGAAAAGGCAGGAGAGATTGCCAACGTCGCCAATAGTATTCGCGGAACGCAAGATACGCGTGTTGATCGCGTCGGCGGGCAGCAATATCTCAATATCAGCATCCTTCGCGGAGCAATAGCTCGCTATGGGCTGAATGCAGCCGACGTAAATGATGTGATTGAGACGGCTATCGCAGGAAAGACAGCAACGGAGATATACGAAGGCGAGCGACGATTCAGGGCAGTAGTTCGCTTACCCGAAGACCTTCGCGACAGCGTGGCCGATATACGCGAACTCCAAGTTAACTCACCGGACGGTCCGAAGATTCCACTAGAAGATCTAGCTGACATCAAAATCGTCGAGGGTCCGGCACTTATCAATCGCGATATGGGGAAACGCCGCATTGTGGTTGGTGTCAACGTTCAGGACCGAGACCTCGGTGGATTTGTGGCTGAGCTGCAGAAAAAGGTAGAGCAGCAGGTACAACTGCCTCCTGGCTACACAATCGAGTGGGGTGGACAGTTTCACAACATGCAGCGGGCGATGCACCACCTGACGATCATCGTTCCTATTACGATTGCAGCGATCTTCTTTCTGCTGTTCATACTCTTCAAGTCGCTTCGGTTTGCGGCTCTGATTATTACGGTGCTTCCGCTTGCGTCCATCGGCGGAGTTATCGGTTTGTTCGTTACCGGAGAGTATCTCTCTGTTCCAGCATCGGTCGGCTTTATCGCTCTATGGGGAATTGCCGTGCTGAATGGCGTGGTGCTCGTCTCGTATATCCGGAAGCTTCGTGAGGAAGGTATGCCGCAGCAGGAGGCCATTCAGGAAGGAACCCGTCTTCGCTTCCGTCCGGTGATGATGACAGCGACTGTTGCAGCCCTGGGACTAGTACCGTTCCTGTTTGCGACCGGACCAGGATCCGAGATTCAGCGCCCACTGGCTATTGTGGTTATTGGCGGCCTTGTAAGTTCGACTCTGCTGACCCTTGTTCTTGTACCTGTTGTCTATGCCATTTTTGAAGGGAAGAGCGTGCCTGTGGCTCATCACCACCACGATTTCTAACTGGAGAAACATTCTCGAAAAGGACAAAAAAAGGAATTCTGCTGCTCCAAGCCTTTGTTTAGCATCACATATATAAATTCAGGCAGCGAGGAACAGCGATGGCAACTGCAACCACCAGCGCGGAACGGAAACGCGTCGTCATCATCGGCGGAGGATTCGCGGGAATTAATGCAGCCTTCAATCTGGCGAAACTTCCCCTCGATATAACCCT
Source organism: Edaphobacter sp. (assembly GCA_035656355.1). Lineage (GTDB taxonomy): Bacteria > Acidobacteriota > Terriglobia > Terriglobales > Acidobacteriaceae > Edaphobacter. The sequence goes on along the minus strand of DASRSR010000111.1, from coordinate 28,965 downwards.
GGTAGATCGCAGAAACCATCACACCTTTCAGCCGTTGCTCTATCAGGTTGCGCTTGCAGTACTCTCGCCGGCAGAAATTGCTCAGCCCATTCGTTCGATTTTGAGCAAATATCCAAATATCGAAGTTCTGATGGATGAAGTTGTCGGTTTTCATATCGACGAGCAACGCGTTCTGCTAAAGACCGGATCGGCGCTGGAATATGACTTTCTTATCGTTGCCACCGGTTCGACCCACTCCTACTTTGGCCATGATGAGTGGTCCAAACTCGCTCCGGGCCTCAAAACTGTCGAAGATGCGACCGAGATTCGCCGCCGCGTTCTTCTTGCCTTTGAACTGGCAGAGCGTCAGATGCAGGAGACTGGCAGCCATCCGCCTCTCAACTTCGTCATTATCGGAGGCGGTCCAACAGGCGTGGAACTTGCAGGCGCCATTAGCGACATTACTCGGCTTTATATGGCGAACAATTTTCGCCACATCGATCCATCAGAAGCGCAGGTACTTATTCTTGAAGGGTCACCCCATATTCTGGGGATGTATCCGGAAGATTTGCAGGTAAAGGCGCGCGAACAACTGAACGCGCTTGGCGTCAAAATTCGGACCAATGCGCATGTTTCCGACGTACAGCCCGGCTATGTGATGGTTGGTGATGAGCGTATTAATGCCGTGGTGACGCTATGGGCGGCAGGCGTGCAAGCCTCGCCGCTGGGGAAGATGCTTGGCTTTCCGACAGATAAAAAAGGAAGTGTTCTTGTCGATTCGCATCTCAATCCGCCTGATCATCCCGAAATCTTTATCTGCGGAGACCTGGCCCACGTTGAGCAGGATGGAAAGCAGGTTCCCGGTGTGGCACAACCCGCCATGCAAATGGGAACTTATGCCGCGAAACGAATTGCCCGGATGGTTGCGTCCGAACTCGGCAGCGATGGCACCGGGGTCAACGAGCCATTCCATTACTTCGATAAAGGCGATATGGCAACTATTGGCCGAAAAGCTGCCGTAGCCAACATTCAATGGCCCTTCAAAGCACACTGGAGCGGTTTTCCGGCATGGATGATATGGCTAGTAGTCCATATCTATTTTCTAATCGGTTTTCGGAACAGGCTTACCGTCTTTCGTCAATGGGCATGGACTTACCTCACATTTAAGAATGGCGCTCGCCTGATTACTGGATCCCAAGAACTGCCTGGCTGGAAGATTGCAGAACGCGAGACTGGAGCAGTTCCTGTCTCGAGCTCTCTTGATCTTGGCTCGCCAAAAACATAGCAGCTAGATGCCCTGCTGCTGAGGTTGCAAAGAAGGAACGCGACCCGATTGATGGGCATGGACACGCATCGTCTCGCCTTCTTCCAGAACCCTTACACGTGCTCCAATTCCAACCCGTGCTGCCTCAGCCATAAGTCGTTGCAGAGGCTCATCCATAGGTTCGCGTCCAAGATTGAAGGTGCCGTAGTGCATCGGAACCATCCACTCTGCGCCAAGATCCAGAAATCCACGTACCGCTTCCTCTGGACTGGTATGCACCGCTCGATAGCTATCCGGGAAGTAAGCTCCAATAGGAAGCAAGGCAATGCGGGGATGGAGACGTTTGCCAATCTCCGAAAATCCAGAAAAATAAGCTGTGTCGCCAGAGTGATAGATTGAGTGCTCTCCGGATTTGAGGACGTAGCCACCGTATCCACGATGGGTATCGTTGAACATTCGCGCTCCCCAATGCTTGCACGGAGTCATGGTGATATCTACACCACGGACTTTGAGTTGCTCCCACCACTTAATTTTGTGAATACGAGAGAAACCCAGATTGGAAACCAGGTCCTCAACCCCCCATGGAACAACGACCTCTGGTGCCTTTTTTCCTAACATCTGCGCGCTGCGAATGATTCGCCGCAGAGAGGCAATATTCAAATGATCCATATGCGCATGTGTCAGGAGCACAATATCGATAGCTGGCATCTCGTTAATGCGCAGTCCTGCACGTCTCTGCCGGCGCAGCAAAATCAATCGATTTGCGAAAACGGGATCGACCAGAACGCCGCGACCGCCGATTTGCAACAGAAACGAGGAATGACCGATAAAGGTGACCCCCGCCTCTCCCTGGCCAACGATCTCCGCCTGACGTGGTTCTCCCTGAATAGGATTGGCGTGACTCTCACGCACCAACTGCCAAAGTTGCTTTATCTTTGTCACCACAAATGGCTGTGCTCTCCACCAATCAAACATTTGGTCACCCTTAATGTAGATGCGTGTGCCTGCCGTTGCTTTGCTTGAAAGCCATTTTGAAGCCTTCTTTGATCTATCGCAACCAGCTATCAATGACATGCGGTTAGGCATCTATTCCGATATACATCTGGCCTATTTGGCCGCATGTCGGAGAACGCCATCATTTCCGCCAACCACAGTCTCGAGAAGTCTACAGACCCCCGCCAACAGCGTATTTGGGACCTTGTTTCCTTCTCTCCTTTACGTTCGCTGTGGAATCTTCAGGGTATTCCGGTTCGCGTTATCGCTGCTCGGACTTGGAAATGGTTTCTGGCAGACAATCTTCTTGGCCGAGCCGCTGAACTCGGCTTCTATTTTCTCTTCGCACTGTTTCCTACCCTCTTCTGCGCGTCCTCGATCCTTGGGCTGGCCGCACGGTCGGCTGCTACTATTTACGACAAATTATTGCATTACTTGGCGCTTGTGATTCCACATGCGGCCATGGGAACCGTCTTGGCAACTTTCAATGAAACTACCGCAGCAGCCACTAGCGGAAAGCTGACTTTCGGCATTGTTGCGGCGCTCTGGTCAGCTTCTGTCGGATTCTCAGCGATTCAAGATACGCTCAACACTGTCTATAAAGTAAAAGAGACGCGTTCCTATTTTCGTGCCCGGATTTCTGCCATTGGAGTAACAATCGTTCTTGCAGTTCTGGTTACGTTTATCCTCTCGTCCATGCTGGCCAGTGACTTCTTCGCTCGACTTATCCATTTGCGTATTAGCCATCCCATGCTCGCAACTCTGGCCGTACTTGTAACCCGATGTATTGGGTGGTTAGTAGCGACTGCTTTGATTACGTTGTTTTTTGCCGTCATTTACTACTGGGCGCCTGATATGAAAAGAAAGACTTGGCGCTGGCTGACGCCGGGGAGCGCTATTGGGATTAGCGTCTGGCTGCTGGCCTCAATTGGCTTTCGCATGTATGTGCACTATTTCAATAATTTTTCAATCACATACGGCTCACTAGGCGCTGTCATTATCTTACTGATGTGGTTTTATATCACCGGTCTCGCGCTGTTGTTGGGCGCAGAGATTAACAGCCAGATTGAAGCCGCGGCTGCGGAAAGACGACTGCTGACAGTGCAGCCCGAGGCTATATCCAGCACAATGGATCAAAACTAAGCCGTGACTCTTTGCGCGTAAGTAGCCGCACAAGGGGGCACAAGATAAAATCGCACCACGTTATGAATCTTTACGCTGCCGTTCTGGCCCTGATTGTTTTTACGCTGCTTGTTGTCTCTCTCGGCAGCCTCCGTAACGTCAAGACCAAGGCCGACTACCTGGTCGCCGGTCGTTCCCTTCCAGCTTTTGTTCTAATCTTCACGCTATTGTGCAGTTGGATCGGCTCAGGATCTTTACTCGGTGGCGCGGAAAATGCCTACCGACACGGCTTTGCAGCGCTATGGCAGGCGGGTGGCGGCTGGGCGGGCCTTCTCCTTATCTATTTCATTGCGCCTCGTGCGAGAAAGTTTGCGCAGTTCACCATCCCAGACCTGCTGGAAGCACGCTATAACCAAGCTGCGCGCGTGCTTGGTGTCATAGCCATTCTTTTTACTTACACGGCCGTCACAAGCTATCAGTTTGTCGGCGGCGGCGATATCCTGCACCTCATCTTTCCAACCGTAATCACCCCGATATTGGGGCAGTACATTCTTGCCGCCTTTGTCATTGTCTTCACCGCGATTGCGGGTATGGCTTCCGTCGCCTACATGGATGTGGCGATCGGATTGCTCGCCACTGCAACACTGCTTATCGCTCTACCTGTTCTTACGCATCGCGCAGGCGGATGGGCAGCCGTCCATGCAGCACTTCCTGCAACACACTTTCAGGTGCTTGGGGACCTGAGCTTTATACAAGCCATGGAGCTCTTCGTTCCTACGTGCCTTCTCTTGCTCGGCAATCAGTCGATGTATCAAAAGTTTTTTTCGGCAAAATCTGAAAAGGCGGCAACTCATGCTGTGATTGGCTGGATTATTGGGACTGTCATTCTCGAAACGGTCATCGTCGCCATTGCAGTCTCTGGTTCCGCTCTCTTCCCTGGGGGAGAAGTCCATAGCCGCCCGCGCGAGATTCTCGCTTACTGTGGACTTCATGGCTTTTCGGCTTCAGGCAATGGGCTAAGCTCTCGTTTACTTCCGCTTATGGGCGCTCTGCTGGTCGGGGCAATCTTTGCCAAAATTGTGTCCACGGCGAATAACTGGCTCTTTTCTCCTGCGACCAATCTGATCAATGACATCTATATCCGCTATATATCGCCGCAAGCCTCGAATCAACGAACCCTGGCAATCAGCCGCCTGATGGTCGTGCTGCTCGGTATCTGGTCACTCTATCAATCTCTGCATGTCCAATCTGTGTTGAAGAAATCACTGTATGCTTACACCATCTACTCAGCAGCACTAACTCCAGTTATTCTCGCCGCCTTCTTCTGGAAACGTGCCACAGCAAGCGCGGCAGTTGCCAGTATTGCTGTTGGAACATTTGTGACTGTCGCCTGGGACAGTTCGTTTGTCCATGCGCACTTTCCCCCAATGCTTGCTCAACGGGACGCGATCTTCCCGGCCTTGATCGCGTCACTCCTGGCGCTGGTGGTCGTAAGTCTTATGACTCCATCGCCAAATGAGCAACAGCTTCAGCCATTTACTGAATCCTGAATGGTATAAAAAAACTGTTTCGTAACAATATTGCATTGTGTAAATAAATGAATTTTCACAATGACCTTCTTTGATGGGCTGCATCCAACACCCTACATGCGCCTCAAGGAGGAAAGTTCCATGTCTGCTCTGAAAAAAGCCTTATCCGAAGATGATCCGATTGAGATCGGTCCGGACGCGACCGCCACCTTCGATAACTCCCCAAGTAATCCCACTGAATACGCCAGTAGCGAAAACCTGGGCACCTCTATCTCGGAGGAAGAAGACGAATTTGAAGATGAAGACGAGTATGACGAAGACGAAGATGAGGAGGAGGACGTTGAGGATGAGGAATGAAATGGCGAGTTGAAATCCGCCATTTCATCTGGCATTTCCATTAGTCATGTGGCAAATCATAGCCAGGTCAGTAGCCAGTATCTGTAACGACATTTTGCAGCCCTTCATGGGCAATAAAGCGCCGCACCTGCTCTGCTCCAAAACGAAATGCGCGGTAGATAAACTCTGGCGTCGAACCACCGACATGCGGCGTGATCAAGCAGTTTGGCGCATGCCAGAGCGCATGATCTGGAGGCAACGGTTCTGGGTCAGTGACATCCAGCGCCGCGCGAATCTTATGCTGGGTGAGTGCCTCTACTAATGCTTCCGTAACGACTACGGGCCCTCGCGCAGCATTGACCAGAAGCGCGCCATGCTTCATCAACGCTATCTCCTCAGCTCCGATGATTCCCCGCGTCTCTGCTGTCAATGGCACAATCAGCACCACAATGTCTGCTTTTGGAAGTAATTCTTTCAAATCAGCGATTGAATGGACCTCTGGCCCCTTACGGGCAGTTCTCGCTATGCGCAGGATGTCTACACCGAATGGTATGAGCCTAGCTTCGATCGCTGCTCCAATCGATCCATAGCCGACAATCAGCACGGTTTTATTCGCGAGGTCTTCTCCCAAAATGCGGTACTGCCCAACCTGTGCTCCATTTTCATTCAGAAAACCGTCAGTAACTGCGGCCTGCCCCTTCCACTCGCTGCGTAACTGCAGATCGTGATAAAGCGGAAAACGTTTCAGCGACGCCAGAATTGCCGCGATCACCCACTCCGATGCAGAAATGTCGTGGATACCACGGCCATCGCACAGAATCACATCCTTTGGCAGCCAGGGTGTGATCCAATCGACCCCGGCCATCATCGATTGAACCACCTTGACTCCACGCAGATGCGAATAGGTCGCGGCCGCGTCTTTTCTCGCAAATGGGAGTATCCAGAAATCTATATCAATAGTTCCGTCCAAATGACGAGGAATCCGCACAATCTCCGCCTCTGGCGGAAAATCGGCGAGCAGTTCCGGGGCAAGTTTTTCATCAACACCAACACGAATCATATTTGAGTAGATGCAACAGAACGAATCCTTTATATGCCAATTCTGATATCCGATCCCAATTTCCCATCAATTCAGCACAAAATTCCTCGAATTAAGCTCATCTAGGATAAATAGCCTACGCCTTTGGAGCCCAAACGGACTTAGCATGGATGGGCAATGATGTCTCCAGAATAAATTGCTCTGAAGTTGACTGCCTTCTTTCCCGAATAAAGATGGTACGGTTTTGTACTGCGAAGAATAAATATTAGATATGTTCGAGGAGTGAATCGAAATGAAGCTTAAATTTAGTTCTTTGGTTTGGAGCGCGACGCTAAGCGCAGTCTTCTTGTCTGTGGCACCCGCATACGCACAGCAGGAGTCGCATTCTAGACAAGATAGACAACAACAGACAGGGCCGTATATGGAGTCGCGGCAGGGATATCAGACTTCGCCGCCGACCGGTTGTGCAGGTTGTATTGCGCAGGGCCAGCAGGCACCCCGGCGTGAATTCCACCGGCCACCAGTGGCACCGAATCCCCTTCCTTACGATCTCCTCTTGCAGAACGGCCATGTGATCGATGCCAAGAACAACATCGACAAAGTAACCGATGTTGCTATTAAAGATGGCAAAATTGCTGCCGTTGGTGATCACCTCAACGCCAAAGACGCGGCCAAGACGGTTGACGTGAAAGGCTATTTCGTCACTCCCGGCCTCATTGACATTCATATGCATATGTATGCCAGCACCGGTGAACGCGGCTCTTATGCAGGTGATAATTCCATCTGGCCGGACGGGTTTACCTTCCGTAACGGCGTTACCACAGCCGTCGATGCAGGCAGTTCAGGATGGCGAAACTTTGAGGATTTCAAGGATCACGTCATCGATCGCTCCCGGACCCGGGTTCTGGCGGATTTGAATATCGTTGGGGCGGGCATGCGCGGCGGAAGATTCGAGCAGAATCTCGCCGATATGAATGCTGAACCCACCGCCTGGATGGCCAAACGCTACCCCGGGATTATCGTCGGCATCAAAAGTGCACACTTTGAGGGACCAGAGTGGACACCTTATATTGAGGCAGAAAAAGCGGCCCAAGAGGCCAATATCTTTGTGATGATCGATTACGGCGCCAATCGCCCGGAGCGCCCACTTCTTGGACTGATGTCGAAATATCTTCGGCCCGGCGACATCTACACACATGCTTACTCCGGCCTGCGTGGAGAGCAAGACCCGCAGACCCTTGGGCCCAGCGAGGCAATGCTTGTCGGACGTAAGCGCGGCATCTGGTTTGATGCGGGTACCGGCGGAGGCAGCTTCCAGTTCCGTGTCGCTTATCCGATGATCAAAGCTGGTTTTCTGCCCGACTCACTCTCGACCGACCTGCACATCGGCAGCATGAACTCCAGTACCAAGGGCATGCTGAACGTGATGGGTAAGTTCATGGCGATGGGACTTACACTGCAACAGGTTGTTGCCGATACGACCTGGCATCCAGCGCGGGAAATCAGACATGAGGAACTCGGCAACCTTTCCGTCGGCGCTCCGGCCGACGTGGCCGTTCTTAGCGAGGAGCATGGCAACTTCGGCTTCCTCGACATGAACAATACCAAGATGATGGGCAATACACGACTCATCTGCCAGATGACAATTCGGGCAGGCCAGGTCGTTTATGACCTGAATGGCTTGTCGATGGATCTCTGGAACCAGATCACTCCATCAAGCAATCCACAGACGGCAAGTCACTGGACTATCTATCCTCCACGTCCTCCCAAAGAGGATCAAATCGTCCCAACCAAGAAGTAGTCGATAGTAAATAGCTGCTTTTTCTGCCCCGTGCACAGATTCTGTGCACGGGTTAGTTTTTGCGATAACTCTTACTTATGGGTGACGTACGGAAGACAAGCAAAAGCATTCAGAGTCTCTGAAAGCTATGGATAACTTATTGAAATGAATAGAAAAATTTGGTGGACCTGATCGGGATCGAACCGATGACCTCTTCCATGCCATGGAGTTGCCAAAAACCTAAATTGTTGACGGCAGCGTGGTTAGAAGACGGCATAACCGGAAAAATCGGCCTAATCGGCGCACTTTGACACCAATTTGACACCAAACTTCAGGGCCGTGGGCTGGGTCGTGGCGGGCCAGCTCACAATCATTTTCCAGATGAGTATCAATTGTACGGCGGTCTGTTCATAACCGCTCATCCCTCAGATGGGGCGCTCCAGATATGCATTCGCAAATGATGGGGCATTCTTGTCGAGTTTCCTGAACCTTTACCGCTGCGACAGATATTCTCTGCTCCACTCCGCCAGAGTGTCGATCAAGCTCAGTGCCGCGAGGCCCCGTGAATTAGACAACGAATATTCCACGTGCGGCAATCGGCCACTCAGGTCAGTCCGGACAACGAGGCCGTCCTTTTCCAACTCGCGGAGATGCTGGGTGAGCATTTTCTTTGATGCCTCGGGAAACATCCTACGTAACTCACTCAAGCGGGCTGGTCCATGCTGAAGGCGGGACAGAATACGCATCTTCCATTTCCCCTGAATGAGATTGATTGCGAATTGAGCCGAGCATCCTTCTCCTCCCTGTACTTTCGTGCGACTAGCGACTCTCTCCTGCCTTTCCCGTCGGCAACTGGCATAGTTCGGTGGGCCTTTGTCAGCTCGTCTTGGCAAATGCGGACTTTGGTTTGTCGAATCACGAAAAGCCTGCTTTGGCGAACTCCAAATCATGTGTCACCGCCCATCAATCCTGAAGGCTCATTCCGCGTGCTGGGACACTCTCGCAATTCTGCCCCGTATCTGTTAAAGGCACTTTCATTTCGTCTTTGGGGCAAGGTAGCGAAAATATTCGTGCGGCGCTCGTCTATACTTTTGGAGTTGAAGTGGTTAACCCATTCGAGACGGTCGCTCACGTATGCAGCCACAAGGTCGCATCTGGCAGGAGCTGACGTGGAGTTGGGCCTATTCGACTGGGCACCCTGCGTCTGATCAGAAGGTGGAAGCCGCTGCGAAGGCAGCTTGGCCCTACGCAGTCCTATGTGCATGGACATACCTGAACGATCACGCCGCTGCCCATGACCTCATGGATCATGCTGTACAAAGCGCGTCCAATTACATTGGGCGTCATCCTGAATCTCCCGATAATAAGCTCAAATGGCATATAAAGAGCGTCCTTAAGCGCCGCGCTCGGCAACAAGGTGAGAAGAAAAGTCGAGAAATTCAATATGGGTCGCTTCGTGATCTGGAATACGTGTATGTTGGTCAGTCAGAGGCAGAGCAAAGAGTCTATGCGACGGAACTTTTCAGGCGACTTTCACCGTTCGCCCAGTCAATCGTAGAGTGGCGCTGGCTGGGTTATTCGTGGAGAAAGATCGCTGAGCACCTCGACATGGACCATACTGCTGTGCGACGTGCTTATTTTCGGGAGATGGAGTTGTTGCTCCACGCTCTCTCCCAATCTGGAGATTCTTCCCAATGTGGCTGAAATTGCCTGGGCTTTCACGCTCCGAAGATCGCTTTGAGACCTGGATTGCGCAGCGCCATCAGGAACACGTGCTCGCAGAGCGGGAAATCTCTGCTGGTCCCTGTCCCGATGAGTCCTTTCTTAAGAGCCTGGCCACTAAGTCCAGACGTATCCAATTATCAGATCCAAGAGTTAACCATGCGGCGAATTGTCACGTTTGCATGACGCGGCTGATGGAATTGCGGCGCGAAACCCATTCGCGCCGGCGACGGCTCGTTCTCACGGTCGCAGTTGCTTCGTGCCTATTGGTTGCCGTCGTGTTCGTCATGCTAGGTCGCCGCAGAGCACGCACGCAGAATCAGATGGCGGAAGTTGCCGCAATTCCTCAAACCGTTAACCTCTGGAACGCTGGAACATTTCGCGGCGATCAACCTAGTCGATTGAAGACTGTTCTGTTGCCTGCCGCACTGGTGAAATTGACAATCATTCTTCCTCGCTATAGCGGAGCGGGGCGATATGATGTAGCCGTGACCCGTGATCAGGCAGGCCAGGACATACTGGCTCACGCCAGCTCAATGGCAATCGGCTCCGGAGATCGAGAACAAGTCTCGGTTTACCTCGATTTGCGGAAATCTCGACCCGGATCTTATTTTCTTTCAACCACTCATGAGCAGGATCAAGCGTCATATTACTACTCTCTCCAAATTAGATAGCCTATTATCGCAACCGGCTTCGACAGAAAGTCATTAAATATGGCTCAAAGCATTATCAAATGGTCGGTTCAACTAGCCCGTTGAATTTGCACGTCACGGGCAGTTTCAATAGCTCGGTCAAGTTGACCATCAAAACTCGCGCTCCTTTGACGCCAGTCAAACTGAATTTGTTCGTCCGGTTCGATGGGTGTTCCTTCAAGAACGGTGCCTTTCCATGTGTAATAGGCCCCGGTCGGCAATGCCAGCCGGTACCCCTGACCCACCTTGACGGAAGTGGCGGAAAGCAGCCTTCCAGCGGTCTTCTCGCCAACTATTCTGGCGAGATTGTTCTCGCGCGCGAACGCAACGATCATTTCGGCGGCGCTCGCGGTATGGCGATCTACTAGAAGAATTGTCCCTCCATGAAATTGCTTGTGGCCCAATTCCTCCGTCTCAAGCACGATAGGAGTTTTGGCGAGCATTGCCGGCGCAAACTGTAATGCCAGCAGCCAGAGTGCTTTCTTGGAAGTCGGGATGCTGCCGAAGCGACGAAACTGTTGTTTTTCGGAATCCAGATTCGGCGTCACGCGGCTTTTAGGAAGTGCGAACCCTACCGGAATCCTGCCGGGCGTGAGCAGACTCATAACACGAAGCGCTCCAATTCCTCCTCCCGTATTCCCGCGAAGGTCGATGATGAGACTGTCTATTTTTCCTAATTTATCGACGGCACGCGAGATTTCGTTTGCAACTTCGACTCCGACCATCCCAGGGAACATCGCGACCTTTAGGTAGCCCAGCCCCTCTCCGAGATGCCGTGATTGAACGAGCGTAGGCTCGACGAAGTGCAGCTTCTTTCCTTTGGGTCGCGCCACATCGACGGCAACGGTGCGCCGCTGATCGTCTTTGCCCACGATGTCCAGAACGGTCTGCTTACCCATCGGGAAGACCGGATGCTCCGGCGGGGTAATCTCCCGGCCATCCACGCTTAGAAGAATGTCTCCAGGCTCAATTCCGGCGATAGATGCGGCACCTCCCGAGTGGACATCCTGAAATATCCAACGCTTTCCGACCAGTGTTTCATCGGCTAGGTAGGTGGCGCTCAATGCGGCTCGGCTCGAAGCTCGTTGAGCGCGGCCATGAAAAAATCCCAGATGAGACGTATGAAGCTCCGCCAGGAGATCGCTCATGGACTGTTCAAATCTATCTGCTGTGTCGGCTCCTTCAATCAATGGCCGGTGGCGCTCCACAGCGTTCAGCCAATTATCGTTCAGTTTTTCCGGGAGATAGAATCGCTTATTCAAAGTGGCTAGTACGTTCTCAAGAATGGTGTGTCGTTCGCGCATGGAAAGCTGGACAGATGATTCCGCTGGGGCAGATTTATCTTTTGTCATTGGATACTCCTTGAAGAAAGATTGCTATCTGGCGCTGAAAATAAACTGCCGTTCGGTTCACCGTTGAGCACGAAGGCCGCCCAATAGTACGGAGGAGAGCCTGAATTCAGCATTTCAAGTTGCGCTTGCCTCAAAGCCTCTGCCTTCTCTTCATGACGGCCGAGATGTTCATAGAAAACGGTCATTAGGTGTGTGGTTGCGTGATCTTCAAGCTCCCAGAATGTGGACACCACACTTTGAGATCCCGCCTCGATGAATGCGTTTACGATATTCGCAGCCCCTTCCTCGCCGATTTGTCCCACACTGGTGTTACAGGCGGAGAGGGTTACGAGGTTGGCATTGAAATGAAGTTTCCTGATCTCCCGAACCTGCAGCAAGCTGTCATCGGTGAGCCCCGGCTCTGGAGCGAAGATAAGGGCTGAACGATCCGAGAACACGGGGTCAACATATCCGTGGAGGGCCAGGTGGACAACTTTGTAGTGGCTAAGCGGAAGACTTTTGAAATTTGTCTCTGTTGCGCGTGACCCCAACAAAACAGTGTTCGGCTTTGGCAGGTCGGACGCAATCGTTTCGACTTCATGCTGGCTCTCTGGCAGAGCGACGAGTTCCTTTCTGTCAGGTCCCGAAACTGCTCTGCGAATGCTTGTAAGAAGTGTGCTCGGGGATGATGAATTGGTTGTCCACGCTGCTACCCCTAGATACGGTAGATCGTCTCTCACCATTTGATTTGTGCGGTGTCTTAGAATGTCGAGCACGGTTCCAGATGGAACCACGGTCACAAGATGTGAGGTCAGAATATAGTGGCCGCCGTTTTCCAGAGCTGAAAAGGGTAGGAGGTGGAGCTTTCCATCAGGTACTACTATCAACGTCTGCTTGTCTTTGAATTCTTGAATTCCACCCAGAAGAGCATTGAAAAGCTGTTGTGCAAGCGCCTGATCGTTCTTTTGTTGCAATATCTCAGACCTGTATCGCATCACCTGTTGCCCCAATATATCTTTCGATGGCAACGTATACCGATGGACAGTTTGATGGGTCACGGCGAGAGCATAGGATTGCGGGCTATCGAGGACATATTCAACAAAGAGTTCAGAAGGGCGAAGATCACGTTGCAGTTGCCTGAGATCCACGGGTTCTGGCGCTGTATCGACTTCCGCTGAATTCGGAGTCAATTGTTGCTCCACCTGATAAATCGCGTCCAGAATGTGGCCTCTAGCGGTCGGTTCATCGGTATTGAGCAATGCAAAATTCAGCTTTGTCAGGCGCTGCTCCATAAGATTCGGATCGTGTGGCGCAATCACCTCGTGATGCGTTAATGCTTGTGCTTCGACTCGACCTCGCGCGCGTTCGATCACATGAAACGCAGCAGCAGTCCTGCCTTGATTGCTCAAAGATGTGAAATATTCCGAGTACACCTCGCTCAAATCGCTCAGGAGTTGGCGTTCGACAGTCGGGGTCGGCACCTTGCTCAGAAGAGCGTCAAGCATATCTGCGCTCTTCTCATATAACTGATTTGACGATTTGATGTTTCCCCTCTTAGCCATAATGTCTGCCTTAATGGCGAGATTCTTAGGAACAAAATACAGCTCATCGGGGATACGCTCGTTTGCCTCGATAGCTTCATTTATCGCGGCTAATGCTGATTCCAACGCTCCTTGATGTAGATACGCCTTTGCGAGCAGACCATCTACCTGAGTCAAGCCGCGCCAATGCGATACCTTTTTTGCATATTGGGCGGACTGTCTGTAGTCGGATACGGCTTGATCCCAATTCCCCATTGCTTCGTAGACTCCAGCTCTGATTTGGTAAACGTCGGCGAGATGTTCGACAAGATGGTATCTGCCTACTCGCTCCATCTCCTCCCCCGCCAACGTCAACGCCTCTTGGCCTTTTCCAAGGCCGCTGAGAGCTCCGATTTTCGCGGTTATGGCAATCGTTGGATAAGCCGCGCCGGGAGTATCTTTGGCGACGTTAATTGCTTCGTTCAGAGGGCCAAGAGCTTCTTTGTATTTGTGAAGTTCCACCAACCCTGTGCCATACATACTTGCATATCGAATATGAGCGGCGGGATCAGCCGTCTTCGCCACTATCCATGCCTTGACCACATCCTTCTTCGCAGTCGCCATGTCTCCAAGGAGAAATGCCGCAATTCCTTGCTCACCGACCGCTCTGGATGCGAGCAGATAATGGTGCCGCCGAAGCGCCAAATTCTCAACTTGAGTCCACGTTTCTCTTGCCATTCCAGAGTCGTAGTTGACTTCGAGCATTCCAAGGATCGTCAGAACGCGAAGCCGCGTTTCAGGATCACGCGCTTCAGGTAATTTCAGATCCTTTATTAGTATCGAGATTTGGGCCGGGATTCCCGCTGAAGATTCGCTGTGAGCAGGCATCTCACTGACCCGCGCATAGAGTGCCCTTGAGAGTTGGTGTTTCTGTGCAAACTGGATTTCCGCTTGTCGGTACAGTGGTTCTGCTGCTATCCAGCTGTTCAGCCACGACATGTCGTCGGCTCGCTTGAGGAGCGCCTCTGGAGAGGCAGGATTCCTCCGGCGGAGGACGTGGCATCCGACAACACTCAACAGGACGGCCAACAGCAAACCGGCAGCAATGCGGAATGGGGGAGGGACAACTCCGCGCATAGCTACTCAGTTAATACCTGCTAATAGTGCCAGAATCTCAAATCCGGGTCAATGTTTATGGCCAGTCCGCGATCAGGTCTACAAAAGCACGGAATCTAGCTTCTATCTCTGTCGCGGAGGTCGCCGGATAGCCAAGCTCATTCGCCAGTGCCTCAAGTTCGGATTGCCATTCCGTCGGAAGTTGGTTAGAAGGAGGAAAGTCGTGAGTGGCCCGCTGAGTGAAAACCTGTTTCGCTGCAAGGCGCACCGCCGTAATATCCAATTTTCCCAACAAATCAACCAACAGGATGTCCAGCACATCGCGGGCACGGCCTTGCGAATATGGTCCCGTACAGGCGTGCAGTTTTTGGGCAACTTGCTCACTCAAATTCAAACAGCGGACCGGAGATGGTATGCGCAATCCCATTGCGGCAAGCCCGGGAATCGCAGGCTCCACAAGATCCACTGCACCCTCTCCCGATGAGCCGAGATCAACTTCGATGGTTTGCCACGCACGGGTTTTAAACCGGACAGCGAGTTCCAAGCGCACAGCGTCCACTTTGTCCATGCTCAATGGCTTGCCCTTTACCTGAAACGTGAAATCGTCGAATCCTAATGCTATTGCATCCTGAAATACCCGAAGTCTTTCCTCGCGTTTGCCAGCAACACCAATATCGATGTCCTTGGTTGCGCGAGCACCTTCAGCAAATCGAAGCTCCATCGCGACGCCACCCTTGAGGTAGTAGTTGGTCAGGACGCCCTCACTCACTGCCCGCTCCAGCACTCCGCAGAGTGCCAGAAAGGAGACCCATCGGCGGAGGCGCTCTTGTGCCAAGCCCTGTTCTCTGGCGACTCGCGCCAGCGTCTTCTCAAGACGTTCAACTGGCCGTGGAGTCATGTACTTTTACCTTGATTCCTTTGATTGACAATGAAAGGCCGTGAGCGGAGCGATTGATGGCCTTGCGAAGGCCATTTGCCTGAGCGGTGCTGAGTAGCCCTTCTCGGAGCGCATCGGTGATGGCCTGCCGGGCGATGTCAGTCCTGCGCGTTGTCGATAAGACGTCCATGATAGAGCGCGTCACGGTCGTGACAGGCATTCCCTCATGCTGGCTGATCTCCGGCACTGTAAGGTCGGCCCGATGAATCATGATCCATTCGGGATGTTCCCGGCGGAGACGGGCGGATTTTGGAACCGTGAGATGCACCCGCGAAGGATTCACATCAGAGATGCCATAGAGGGCCAGCGCCGTCTCATGAGACAGAGCAATGCGCTCTGGTCCATGATGACTTGCTTGTGCCCACAGCACCGCTTCGCGGTATTGTGCGAGCCGGTCTGTCGGATAGTGGGCAATCCGGTAAACGCCTCGGCTCATTCGTTCCAAGCGGCCACGCTGCCTCAACCGAGCAAGCACGGAATCTTGAATTCCCAGGGCGCGTGCTTCTTTAGACGTGAGCAGGCCATCATGTTCTTCAGCGAGTGCGTATAGCTCGTCCATGCGGGTGCGCGGCATAAATACAGTGTGCGGCGGTGGGGGGCGAAATGTCAATATGGTTCCATAATGGAACTATATTGACAGTCCTCAGGACTCCCGAACTCGTCTATCCTAGTTAGCTCAACAACAGTTCTCACCACGCATTGCGCGACTTCCTTCAATGAGCAGAATGGGCAGTGCAGCGAGTGCAGCCACCGAATCTATCCAATGGATGTGGAAGACTGCATTGATCGTCAGGCCAGCCAGCGTAAGTGCCGCGAGATAGGCGCATGTTGCTGATTGAATGGCATCCGCTGCTAAAGCTCGGCTGTTATTTAAAAGCGCTACCTTTCGTTTACCCCAGGCAAGCACTGGCATGATAATGAGTGCCGCTATCGTGATTCCAATTCCAAGGCAACTCGTCTCCGCATGGACACCGCCAATGAGAGACGCCACTGCGGTGAAGCCAACAATGGCCGCTAGCACAAAGAGCAAAATCCCCGCCCACCTCTCAGCGCGTCTTTTGCTGAAAGAGAACGCCGGCATAAATGAAAGGAGTACAACAGTTGCCGAGATTAGCTCCACAAGGCTATCGGAACCAAAGGCCAGAAGAGCTACGCTATGCGCCTGCTGCGCTGAGTAGAGAGACACAGCGGTTTCAACCAGCATCCACACGATAGTAATGCCTTGCAGCCAAACGACTGCTGCTGGCATCGTTACCGGACGATCTTTGTCATGTTTCTTGCTGGTCATAAGCAAATCCAGTTTGGAAGCATCTACATCAACCACTGATTATGTCGAGAATCAAAATACTTAAAAATCCCACAAAGAAAATGGCGGTCGTGGAGGTGGTATCTTCCAGCTTATGCGCCTCCAACAGCAATTCTTCCGTCGCCAGGAAAAGGAGTGCGGCTACTCCGAAGCCAAGTGCCGCAGTGAGGAAAGGCGCTGAAAGATAGTCCAGGATGAAGGCCCCGAGAGCACTACCAATAAGTAAGAAGCACGAAACGCCTGCCGTAATTGTGAAAGCTCTCCAGCGTGAAAGCTGGCGACTTCGCAACTCTCCGATGAGTGCCAATCCAAGGGAAGCCAATTCAAGTGTCAGGGCAACAGTAAGCAGCTTTCCCTGTTTCCTTCCAGCAGCGAATCCTATGGCGATGACAATCCCGTCCAGCAATAGATCAATTCCCGTTGCAGCGATATAGCTTTTCGGGATTGTTAGGGCGGCGTTCTTTGAAGACCCTCCGCTCTCTGTCCGCTTGAGTATCACCAGGACAATAACTGCCAAAGAAAATCCCAGCACAGTTGGAATGGGGGAGCGCCTATGCAGCAACTCGGGAATCAACTCCACAGCAACGGCGGCGACAACCACTCCGGCTGCAAGATGCTGCATGAGGCAGCGAATGCGGTCGCTTTTTTGAGAGAAGACGGCGCAAGCAGCAGCCACAAGCGCCGCCGCCACGGGAAAGAGCGAATAGAGAACGGCGTTCAAGCCTGAACTCCCTTTGCTTCACGCCGTTGTTCTACCCATTTGTAAAGCGTTGGAAGAACCAGCAATGTCAACAACGTGGAAGTTACCAGGCCGCCGATCACGACGGTAGCAAGCGGCCGCTGGACTTCGGCTCCGGCTCCGTGGGAAACGGCCATCGGGATAAATCCGAGACTGGCGACGAGTGCTGTCATCAGGACGGGGCGTAGTCGCGTCAGCGCGCCTTGCTCCACGGCCTCTTCAATAGGACAACCTTTCTGCCTCAGCTCGCGGATATACGTCAGAAGAACAATGCCATTCAGAACCGCAATGCCAAACAGTGCGATGAATCCGACCCCTGCGGAAATACTGAATGGCAATCCGCGCACAAGCAGGGCTAGAATGCCGCCCGTTGCCGCCAGCGGAATGTTCAGGAAGATAAGCAACGCCGGAAAGGTAGCTTGAAAATTGAAATAGAGCAAAACGAAGATGAGCGTCAGCGCAGCAGGCACTACAATCATTAGTCTTTGACTTGCACTTTTAAGCTGCTCGAATTGGCCGCTCCATTCCAATTGGTACCCGCTTGGAATTTTGATCTGGGTGGCGATTGCCTGTTTGGCAGCGCTGACGAAGCTGGCAAGATCACGTCCGCGAACATTTACCTCCACGCTGATCCGTCTCTGACCACCCTCGCGGCTGATTTGCGCTGGGCCATCCTCTTCCTGAATGTCGGCGAGTTGAGCAAGCGGGATGAAATGTCCTTCATTGTCACCTACCCGCAAATTTCCGATTGCTTCATCCGTGGCACGCTGCTGCTCAGGAAAGCGGACCTGCAAAGCGAAGCGTCGATTACCTTCCACTATCTCGCCTACAGTTTTGCCTCCAATAGCTTGAATTGTGTCCAACACATCTGAGGCATCCAGGCCGTGACGTGCAAGTGCATCGCGACGAAGTCGGAGGCGCAAATAAGGCAGACCTGCAACCCGTTCGGCGCGCACATCGGCCGCCCCGGGGATTTTCTGGACAACTGCCGCGATCTGATCGGCCTTCTGCCGCAAGGTGTCCAAGTTATCTCCGAACAGCTTGATTGCAATATCACTGCGCGAACCGCCTTCCATCAATTCCTGCATTCGCATCTGGATTGGCTGCGAAAAGCTGTATACCGCTCCTGGCGCCTCCTCGCCCAACCGTTTCTTCATCGCAGCAATAAGATCGTTTTTGCTGCGTTTCACGGGCCATTGCTCGGTCGGCTTCAACATCACATACACATCGCTCTGGTCGATAGCCATTGGATCGGTGGCAACCTCCGGGCTTCCGGTCCTACTAAAGACGTGAGACACTTCCGGAAATTCACGGAGTACCGTTTCGACAATTTGGTTGCCATGCAACGATTCGGTGATGGAGATTCCCGGAACCCTGTACATCTGTACAAGTATCGAACCCTCATCGAGAGACGGAATAAACACAGCACCCAAAAATGGAATAGCAAACAATGAAGCCAAAAAGATTCCCAGGGCGATGCCGCCAGTCCAAAAGGGTGAGCGTAATGCCCGCTTGAGAGCTGGCCGGTAGAAGTGGTCTGCCTTCCGCATCAGCCAGGTGTGTTCTTTTTTTGGATGCTTGGGAAGCGCATACCAGCCGAGTACAGGCATCACTGTAAGCGCGATGACGAGCGATGCCAAAAGAGCAAACAGGACGGTTACCGCCATGGGCTTGAACATCTTGCCCTCGACGCCGCTCAGTGTCAGGATCGGAACATAAACCAGAACAATAATAAGGACACCGAAGAAGATGGGCTTTGCCACTTCACGCGCGGCAGAACCAAAGACACTTTCCAGATCTTCGTCCGGTTTGCGGTGATGGAGCCGACGCAGGATATTTTCGATGATAACGACCGAACCATCTACAATTAGTCCGAAGTCGAGGGCACCAAGACTCATCAGGTTACCGGAGATATTGGCTTGGACCATGCCAATAAATGCGGCCAGCATGGATAATGGAATCGCAAGTGAAACAATGATGCCGGCCCTGAAGCTACCGAGCAGCAGAAGCAGGACCGCGATGACCAACAAGCCTCCTTCAATCAGGTTTCGAGTGACCGTGTGAATCGTTCGGTTAACGAGATCTGTACGGTCATAAAGTGGCACAATGCGTACACCTGGCGGCAAAGTTTTTTGGATCTCAGCCAAACTGTCTTTTACTCGAATGGCGACGGCCCGGGAATTGTCACCAACCAACATCATGGATACGCCTAAAACAATTTCCCCCTTTCCATCCTCAGTCGCAAATCCATTACGGACCATTGGGGCATACTGGACATTGCCAATGTTCCGTATGAAGATGGGAGTCCCGGTAGGTGAGTTGCCCACCACAATGTTTTCAATATCTGACAGGCTTCCGATCAGTCCCTCTCCGCGGATAAGCGACTGTTGCTCAGAATGTTCAATGTAGGCACCTCCTGAGTTCGCATTATTTTTGGAGAGAGCTTCAATGACACGTCGAAGGGGAATGTGATACCCCGTGAGCTTGTCGTTATCGACTGCCACCTGATATGTCTTGAGTTCTCCTCCCTGGCTGTTCACTTCGACAATGCCTGACACCTGACGCAACTTCGGTGCGATGTCCCAATCGAGAATCGTTCTCAATTCCATCGGACTGCGCCCAGAGCCAGTCACGTTGAATTGATAGATTTCTCCCAGGCCGGTAGAAATGGGTCCCATTTCCGGAACGCCTACGGTGGCTGGAATTGCTTCCTTTGCTTGCGGCAGCCTTTCGTTGACAAGGTTCCTGCAAAAGTAGGTGTCCATGCCGTCCTTAAAGTAGATAGCAACATAGGACAATCCGTACTTCGATGTTGACTGAATGTGCGTGACTCCAGGCAGCCCGCTCATCGCCAGTTCAACAGGAAATGAAATCAGTTGCTCGACTTCCAGTGGAGACAGACTGGGAGCACGCGTGAGAACAAGTACCTGGTTCGGCGTAATGTCTGGCTCGGCGTCCATCGGAAGGTTACGAAGCGAAACGACGCCAAGCACGATGACAAACACAGTAGCTAACAGCACAAGAACACGATAACGAAGGGCGGCTTCAACAAGACGATCCATTAGTCGTTATCCCCCATGCTTCCACCCGCGAGGATGGACTTAAGATGAAACGCTCCTTGTGTCACCACCGGTTCGCCACTGGAAAGTCCACTCACGATTTCGGTCAAGTCGCCAACTGTGGTCCCTTTTTCCACCTCGCGCGCTTCAAATTGAGTAGGCGTTTTGCGGATGAAAACGACATTCTTTCCTTCCACTTCCTGAAGAGCGCTTGTTGGTACTGCTATGGCCCGCTTGCTGAATGTTGTAGGAAGGTCGATATTGGCGAACATATCTGTTTTCAATAGAAACTCAGGGTTTGCCACATCACAGCGAACACGGGCCGTCCTGGTCTGCGGGTCGATCACATCGCTGATGTAAGCGACTCGACCCTGAAAGGAACGATTCGGGTAGGTGTCTACCGTGATGAAAGCGTTCTGCCCAACGCGCACTTTCCCCAGATCCTTTTCGTACACTTCAGCTTGTACCCAGACGTGCGAAAGATTGGCGACCGTGAATACGGGGCGCGCGGCATCCACAACATCTCCAGGTGAGGCTTGCGCCTTGATGACCACACCAGATAAAGGGGCTTTGAGGGAGGTAAGCAGAGTTCCACCGATCTTGTTATCCGACACCCCAAAGCGGCGTAATTTCTGGTGTATGCCTTCTATGACAGCCTGTTGCGAACGGATATTGGCTTCAATTTCATTCTCTGACGCTTTACTCGATTCATAGTCCTTTTCTGCCCCTGCCCCAATATCGGCAAGCCGGCGGCTGCGTCCAGCCTGGCGAGTGGCTGGAATTAACTGCGCCTTCATGCGCTCCAAGTCAGCGCGTGCAGATAGCTCCTGTGCAACCAATTCTCCAGCTTCGACGTTGTCGAAGGTGGCGAGAATCTGTCCTGCTTCAACCCTGTCGCCAACTTTTGCGCGGACTTCCAGGATGCGCCCTTGCGCCAACGGACTCACTAAAGCAACGCGGCTGTCAATCGGCTGAACCGTGCCGGTGACCTTCAGATATTGCGTGAGTTGCTTTACTTCAGCAGGTGAGATAGTCAGCCCAATGTGGTTTTGGGCGGAGATCGTCATATCGACCATATCCGCCTTGCTCGTGGACTGCTCCTGAGAGGAAGATATTTCCTTATCTTCGTTGGTGTGCTTGTTGCAACCGGTTATGGCAAATGTGCCGCATAGAAACAACAAAATTAGGCTCTTCATGGTAGGTTTCCTCCCACAGCACGCTCAATCTCGGCCCTGCTTCGGGCAGCATCAGCTTGCGCGTCGATGTAAGCCAACTGTGTATCGACCAAACGGCGTTGCTCATTGAGAACGTCCAGAAGCCGTAGTTGGCCGAGTTTATACGCTTCGCGGATAACGGAAAGGTTGGCGCTTGACGGACTTAGTACGCCGCTCTGAAGCATCTGCAAGGAATCGGATGCAGTGCGCCAGCGCCGATATGCCGACTCCACTTCTATTGGAATAGTTTTCTCAAGATATTCCTGGTGCAGGCGAGCGCCAGAGGTGCGGGCTGTTGCCGCCTGTACATTGCCGACTCCGCTCCGGCTAGTTCGCAATGGGATGGAAACGCCGAAGCTGAGAATATCAACTTGGTCTCGGATAGGGCTTGGTGCTCCACTGCTGGTCAAGCCGAACAGTCCATCGAATTGGCTGTGCTGCCTGGTATAACCTGCGGACAAAGTCAGGTCCGGTTTGGCGTTCGCCTTTGCAAGTTCTACGCTTGCTGCTTGCTGCTCCTCTTCAAGACGCGCTGTTTTAAGGTCTGCCCGATTCTCCAGCGCTTTTTGTTGCAGTTCATCCAGTCGAAGCGGTGTTGGAGCAGGAAAGATAGCATCCGGAATTAGAGTGCCACTGCTGAAGCCAGCAAGACGGCGCAGCTCAAATTCGGCAGATGTAAGGCGACTCTGAGCACTCATCCGCGAGACTTCGGCTTGACTGACTTCAACCTTGAGCAGCCCCGCTTCGAGTGGAGCAACATCACCTTCTTTGACTCGCGCCTCGGTGAGTCTCAGGGTTTCCTGGTTGAAGGCAATAAGGTCACTGAGGAGCTTGACTTTGTGGCGCTCCGCGATCACCTGGGCATAGGCTGCTTTGATCTCATAGGCAAGTTCCGCAGTTCGCCCCTGTAGTTCGGCTTCCGCCAGACCAACCGAGAACTCGGCGACACGGATGCGCTTCCCGCGCTTTCCGAACGTCTCAATGGGCTGGGAATACTCTCCGCCGTATTGCTCCTCGCCAACTGTGCCGAGCGGCTTCCCAGTTGCCCCATTTAGCCCAAGCGTTGGCGCTGGCCGCACTCCAGCTTGTCGCGCGAGACCCTTCGCCTCTGCGATCCGCTCTCGAACAGCAGCCAAATCCTTATTATTCGCAATCCCTGCTCGCACAATGTCGTCTACCGTAGATACAGTTGACGGCGTTTGCTGTGCTCCCAGCAATGAAGCTGAAAGCAATAGCGCGCACAGAGAGAAGATATGTCTCCCTCGCATACACAACTCCTAGATTATTTTTGAAAACTGAGTTCCAACTGATGTCTAGGAAAGTTGGGGAGGGTGGTCGATAGAAGACGGAGCAAGCAATGGCTGCTCAACGGCTTCTTCGCGGGGAGCCGGAACAGTCAATACCTGAGGGGCAAGTGCGGCTCGCTTTACTACAATGAGATGTGCGCAGCAGCACAGGCAGTTATCACCGGAGGTTGGGCCTTGGTGCTTATGCTGACTCTGCGATTGTGAGACGTAGCAGTCCGAATTAGGCAAAAGGTCACACGCAAACACTTCCACGGCTGTAAACAGCACGAGAAAGATTGCGGTAAGGCGAAGCGCCCTGGACCAAAGACCCATACGTTCATATTGCCACAGATTGGCTCGTTAGAGAGTGATAGTGCCTTTGACCATGACGATAGAAGCCCTTCCCGAGATGACTATGGATAACGATTTCATGCACCGTAAGATCGGCCCAAAGGAACCCATGATCCATTCGGGTTGTCACAGTTCAAGCGTATGCTGCGGTGATGTCGTGACGTCAATATAGTTCCACTATGGAATGATATTGACATAAATGAAGTCCCTGAATTTCTCCACTGTGGGAGTCAATTTGGGAGTCATAGAATGACCAAAAACTGAAATTGGAGAGCAGGCCAGCAAACTTCCTGGAGCTGATTTCCGCGAACCTCGCAACGCAGATGGCAGAATTAGCATAAGACGATGGACACACAGGCGCACTGGGCACAGATCTACGAAACCAAATCTCCTGATGAGACGAGTTGGTACGAGTCTCATTTGCAAACCTCACTCGACTGGATCTCGGATGCGGCCACGGACCATTCTGCTTCGATTATCGACGTTGGAGGCGGAGAATCTACGCTGATAGATGACTTGCTTGTTAGGGGATACAGTGCCCTTACTGTCCTGGATCTGGCGGGCGCGGCAATTAAGAAATCTCAGGATCGCCTCGAACGAGCAGCAAAATCCGTCAATTGGATAGTGGGCGATGTGACAACAATTGCTTTCCCAGTCAACACGTACAACATTTGGCATGACCGGGCGGTCTTCCATTTTCTTACCAATCCCGAACAGCGATTGGCGTATATACGTCAGACTACCTCAGCCCTTAAGATTGGAGGGCAGGTGGTCATGGCAACCTTTGGGCCGCAGGGTCCACAGAAATGCAGCGGGCTTGATACAAATCGTTACGATGCAGAATCGTTGAGCCGCGAAATGGGACCACGGTTTCGCCTGATACGAAGTTCAACCGTACTCCACCACACGCCAAAGGGCACGACACAACAGTTCCTTTATTGCCAGTTCAGCTTTAGTCCTCCTCAGAAAGGAATCACCCCTTGAAATTTCGCTTTCTTCAGATAACCTCCGCCGCGATACTGCTTGCGATCTTGGCTTTATCTGGCACTGTCATGCAGGCACAGCAGGTCCCAACGAAGTCCTCGGCTGTTGCGGACACGACGATTCCCTCCGCGGCACTTGTGCAACCGGCAGAACTCGTGCGGATGCTGCATGGTTCAGAAAAGCCTTTAATACTACAGGTCGGATCGCACGTTCTTTACGCTGAAGCGCATATACCCGGTTCAGAGTATGTGGGGGCCACAGGCACGAGTGCAGGATTGCAGTCACTCCGCGAACGGGTCTCCAGCCTCAGGAAGGACCAGTTCATCGTCCTTTACTGCGGATGCTGTCCCTGGGGTCATTGCCCGAACATCCGGCCGGCTTACGAGCAATTACACGCGCTCGGCTTCACTCAGGTAAAAGCGCTTTATCTGGCTGATAATTTCGGCACGGACTGGGCCGGCAAGGGCTATCCAGTAGCTAAAGGGCGATAAAGGACGATCGATGCAAAGAAACGCTCGAATTGAGATGCCGCGAATGCTGTTGCTGTTTCTCCTAGTGTCTATTGCCTTGTTTGCCGGAAGTTCTCCGCTTGCTGCACAAACAGTTCCTTCGAGAGCAAAAGCGCATCGTGCTGCTCCAAATTTTTCACGTATGGATCTGCGCCACAAGAAGATTGAACTAACTTCATACCGTGGGAAGGTCGTCCTGCTCAACTTCTGGGCAACCTGGTGCGGACCGTGCCTTGTAGAGGTGCCCACCTTTAACGAATGGCAGAACAAGTATGGCTCTAATCAATTTCAGGTGATCGGAATATCGATGGACGACGCAGCTCCGCCAGTGATCTCAACCATCAACAAGTTGAAGCTTAATTACCCGGTGTTGATGGGAGACGAACATCTGGGAGCTGCTTACGGCGGCATTCTCGGCCTTCCGGTTACGTTCCTGATCGACCGCCAGGGAAAGATCAGGGCACGGTATCAGGGAGCCTCTGACCTCACGCGCATCAAAGGAGATATTGAGACGCTTCTCCACACTCGATAACGAAGCCCCCTGACGATAGCATGAGATCGCAGCTATAAATGGCTGGTGGTTTGATTATCTTGATTAGCGAGAAGTGTTCCGCGCCTCAGTTCCCGCTCCTTCATCATGACGAAGAACACAGGGACGAGAATAAGGACGTGAATGGTTGATGTAATCATGCCACCGACAATCGGAGCGGCTATCGGCTTCATCACGTCGGAGCCGATGCCGGACTCCCAAAGGATCGGCGCAAGACTGGCCAGGACGGCGCAAACCGTCATCAGTTTTGGGCGGAGGCGTTGAACAGCCCCTTCGATGGCTGCTGCTTCGATGTCGGCATTCGTCATTTGATGGTTTGACTCGATGCGCTTTTCCAATGCTTCGTGGAGATAGACGACCATCACGACGCCAGTCTCCACTGCGATGCCAAAGAGCGCAATGTAACCAACTGCCACGGCAACGCTGAAATTGTAATGAAGCAGCCATTGCAGCAGTAGTCCGCCGGTCATGGCGTAGATGGTGGGGAAGATCAGCACGAGCGCCTCTGCAACGGAGTGAAAGACAAGATAGAGAAGCAGAAAGATCACCGCGAAAACCACAGGGAGAATCAGCTTGAGACGTTGTTTCGCGCGCTGCTCGAACTGGTACTCTCCCGACCACTGATAGGTGTAGCCCGCAGGCAGCTTTAGCTTTTGTTGGATCTGGTTGTTGGCTTCTGCGACGAAACCTCCATAGTTCGCGTTCTTCAGGTCGATATAAACATAGCCGGTAAGCGCGCCGTCTTCATCGCGAATCATGGCTGGGCCTCTGGAGAAAGAGATGGCCGCCACTTGCCCAAGCGGGATCTGTGCGCCGGTCGGTGTCGCAATGAGAACGCCGCGCATCTGCTCTACATCGTCGCGGAAGTCGCGCTGATAGCGAACATTGATGGGGTAGCGCTCTCGCCCTTCGATGTTCTCGGCGATGTTCTTGCCGCCGATGCCGGAGGAGACGGCTGTCTGGACATCGGCCACGGTCAGACCATAACGGGCAGCCTCCGCACGGTTCACTTCCACATTGACGTAAAAGCCCTGGGCAACTTTTTCAGCAAACGTAGACCGTACCTGCGGCAGCGTGGAGAGAATGGTTTCGATCTGTGAGGCAACCTGCTGAATACCTTCGACACTTGTGCCCTGGACTTTGAGACCGAGCGGAGTTTTGATACCGGTCAGCTCCATGTCAAGGCGGTTTTCGACCGGGCTGGTCCAGGTGTTCGTGAGTCCAGGAAACTGGAGCTTCGCATCCATCTGCTGAATGAGCTTGCCATAGGTCATTCCGGCGGGCCACTGCTCACGCGGCTTCAGCATCAGGGTCGTGTCGTACATGTCGAGCGGCGCGTTATCCGTCGCGCTGTCCGAGCGCCCAACCGTACCGAAGACGCTCACGACTTCAGGGAAGCTGCGGAGGATACGGTCCTGCTCTTGCAACAACACTTCCGCCTGCCCAATCGAGATGCCGGGCAATGCAGTCGGCATATAGAGAGTCGAGCCTTCATATAGAGGCGGCATGAATTGACTGCCGAGATGCAGGCCTAACGGCAGAACGATAACGAGAAACAGCACGTTGGCGGCGATGGTAAGCCAACGATAGCGCAAGCAGAATCGCAGTATCGGCAGATAGATCGCCTGGGTCACGCGCGAGATCGGGTTGGCGCTTTCCGGACGCAGCCGTCCGCGAATCAGCATCACCATCAGGACTGGGACCAGGGTGATGGCAAGAATAGAAGACGATCCAACCGCCAGCGTTTTTGTCCAGGCGAGTGGGCGGAACATGCGGCCTTCCTGCGCTTCGAGCAGGAAGACTGGAAGAAACGACACAACAATAATCAGCAGCGAGAAGAAGAGTGCCGGGCCAACCTGCTTCGCCGCGTTGATGAGGATGGTGCGGCGTTCCGGTTCGCTTACCTGAGTACCGTTTTGCTGTCTTTCGGAGAGATGGCGATAGCCATTTTCAACCATGACGATGGAAGCGTCCACCAATACACCGATGGCCAATGCGATGCCTCCCAGCGACATGATGTTCGACGTCACGCCGAGCAAATACATGGGGATGAACGACACAACGACTGCGATAGGCAACGCGAGGATGGCAATCAGTGCCGAGCGGAAGTGAAACAGAAAGAGAATAATGACGAGGCTGACGATGATGGCTTCTTCCAGAAGATCGCGTTGCAATGTCTGGATCGAGGAGCGAATCAGACCGGACCGGTCGTAGCCGGACATGATTTCGACACCCGGCGGAAGCGACGGCGCAATTTCACGGAGCTTTGTTTTGACTCCATTGATGACGTTCAGGGCATTCATGCCCTGGCGCATCACGATGATGCCGCCGACGGTCTCACCCTCTCCGTTCCATTCGGCGACGCCTTCGCGGATATCAGGTCCGAAGCTGACTGTGCCCAAATCACGCAACAAAACAGGTGTGCCGTTTTTGCTGCCGACTGCAACCAAGGCAAGATCGTCAAGCGAGCGAAGATAGCCAAGACCGCGGATCATATACTCCGCACCGCTCAAATCGAGCAGCCGTCCTCCCACTTCATTCGTGCTGGCCTTTACACGGTCGATAACGGTAGAAAGCGGGATGCCATAAGCGAGCAGTTTATTGGGATCGAGCTGCACCTGGTACTGCTTTACATAGCCGCCGATGCTCGCGACTTCGGCCACTCCCGGCACGGTCTCAAGCGCATAGCGCAGGTGCCAATCCTGCAACGAGCGCAGATCCGCCAGGCTATGGCGATGGCTCTTGTCTACGATCGCGTATTCATAGACCCAACCCGCTCCGGTCGCATCCGGGCCGATCACGGGATGCACTCCTTCCGGCAGGCGCCCGCTGATTTGCTGTAAATATTCAATGACGCGAGAGCGCGCCCAGTAGAGGTCGGTGCCATCCTGAAAGACGATGTACACGTAGGAATCGCCGAACATGGTCTGCGCGCGCACCGCCTTCACATGGGGAGCAGCCAGCATACTGGTGACGATGGGATAGGTGACCTGATCTTCGATCACGTCGGGCGGCTGGCCTGCCCAGTTGGTATGCACAATCACCTGTACATCGGAGATGTCCGGCAGCGCATCCAGCGGAACATGCTGCAACGACCAGATGCCGGCAAGGGTCAGCAACAGGACTGCCGTGAAAACCAAAAAGCGGTTACGGGCGCAGACTTCAATGATGTAGGAGAGCATTTACATGCCTCCTGTCGCGTTGATCCGCAGTTGCTTTGTAGCGAGGATCTGCCCGCTCTTCTGAGCGGTGATAGTCACCTGCCAGGCGCCGCCTGAACCAAGCGAGCCTGTGCCCTCATAAACTCCATTGCCTCTATCGGTCAATTTGCTGGTTGTATTCATGGCGGCCATTCCCATCGCTGGCATTCCGGCCATGTAGAAAGTCACCGTCACATCGGCCCCGGCAACAGGAGCATTGCCTGGTCCCGCCAACTTCACGCGGAAAGTGTTCGTGCCTTTCTGTGGCGGATTGGGATCAGTGGAGAAGTCAATATTGATTTGTGCTGCTGAAGATGCGGCTGATTGTGAAGCATTGCCCGCTCCGGGAGGCGGAGGCACGAATGAACCTGCTGCGGCCTGCAATTGGCTTTCGGAGTCGATGAGAA
>DASRSR010000110.1:0-20086 GCA_035656355.1 Edaphobacter sp. | reverse complement strand
GGTTCATGAAGGGAGGGCCGGGTTGGAGCGGGCATCCTCCGGTGAATATTCGCTTGTCATTCTCGATGTCATGCTGCCGCGCATGAATGGATTAGACCTGCTCAAAGAACTGCGCGCACACTCCTCCGTGCCAGTCCTGATGCTGACAGCGCGTGGCGACGATATTGATCGCATCGTTGGCCTGGAAGTCGGCGCCGACGATTATCTGCCAAAGCCGTTTCATCCGCGAGAGCTGATTGCTCGTATCAAAGCGATTCTGCGCCGACTCGACGAGAGACAGGCCAATTCTGGCCGCTTCACGGTGGGCGACATCACTGTGGATGTCTCATCACAGGAAGCCTGGCTTAATAGCAATCCATTGCGCCTGACGACCATCGAGTTGGCTTTGCTTGAAGCTCTGGTCCGCGATGCAGGACGCCCCCTCAGCCGCGAGTACCTTACAAGCACGGCCCTGGGAAGAAAGCTTGGAGCATTTGACCGCACCATTGACGTCCACATCAGTAATCTCCGTAAGAAATTGAATGAACATCACAGCGGCGAGCGCATCAAGACCGTTCGCGGCAGCGGTTACCTGCTCGCGCCTCATCCTCACCGGGAGCCATGACCATGCCGCGCCTCTTCCTCAAAATATTTCTCTGGTTCTGGATTACCGTCATTGTTACCGGGGTTTCATTAGTCCTCGCCTTTCTATTACAGCCACGAAGCGTGCCCGCTCGCTGGCACGCTGGGTTCGCGGATACCGCTACTTACTTTGGCACTGCGGCATCGAATGCATTCGATCAGGGTGGTGC
Organism: Edaphobacter sp.; assembly: GCA_035656355.1. Classification (GTDB taxonomy): domain Bacteria; phylum Acidobacteriota; class Terriglobia; order Terriglobales; family Acidobacteriaceae; genus Edaphobacter. The sequence continues at coordinate 19,295 of DASRSR010000110.1, read as the reverse complement.
TCCGGCGGCAGCGAAATATCTGCATCAACTATTGGAAGACACCCACATCCATGCCTGTCTCTTCGATCACAATGGCAGGCCACTGGCGGGCGAGCATTGTCCACAGTTTGCCGGCATGATAGCGCACGTCATCGATGGCGCGCCGATGACCTCCGACATGCGGCATGGTCTGGCACGAATCGCCGTCCGCATCCGAAGACCCTATGGCTCTCCCTATATCTATGCCTCTGAGTTGTTGGCGGGCCCTCGCGCGGCTTTTGGCATCAATCCCGGAGTTGTATTGCTGCGCGCTGCTGTGGCGCTTATCGTCTCAGGGCTCATCTGCTATTTTCTGACTCTGTATTTGACCACGCCTATCCTGCGCCTGCGCTCCGTTGCCCAGCGAATCACCGCAGGACAACTTAGCGTACGCGCCAGACCAGAGTTAGAGTCGCGCACTGACGAACTTGGCTCGCTGGCAAAAGACTTTAACCGAATGGCCGATCGCACGGAGGATCTCATCTCCAGCCAGCGCCAGCTTCTCTACGATGTCTCACACGAGCTACGTTCTCCTTTGTCACGTATGAATGTAGCTTTGGACCTGTTGCGCGGTCGCCATGGGGGCGATCCTGCGATTACCCGCATCGAAACCGATCTGCATCGCCTGAATGAATTAATTGGACGCCTTCTAACCGTTGCCAAGCTTGAAGCAACTTCAACGCTTGCAAAGCCTGCGCCGATTGAGCTTTCCAGCCTTGTAGCAAGCGTCGCCGGCGACGCTGACTTCGAGGCAAAAGAGCGCGGAAGCCGCGTCGAAATTGTGCACACCACAGAAGTGACAATTCTGGGTGATGCCAGCCTTATGCGGAGCGCAATCGAGAATGTTGTACGTAATGCGATCCGCTTCACCCGACCAAATACTGCTGTTGAAATATCGCTTGTGATAAGCAGCGCTGCAGAGGTCATGCTCGTTATTCGCGATTACGGTCCCGGCGTACCGGAAGACCAGATCAACGAAATTTTCAAGCCGTTCTATCGTGCGAGCAGTCCGCAAGATAGTGATAGCGGCGGAGCAGGTCTGGGCCTGGCGATTACACAAAGAATCGTTCTGCTTCATGGAGGACATGTACGGGCGACCAACGATCCCAAGGGTGGTGGCTTGCGCGTGGAAATTACCTTACCTGTAACGCCCACAATTGCCGCTGCAACTTAAATTGCTCGGTGGCATCCATATACTTCAGACCATGCCTGAGTTACCAGAAGTTGAAACAGTAGCCAACGGTGTACACGAGCGTACCCACGGCCAGACAATTCGATCTGTCTGGACGAGTAATAAGCCGCAGACATTCAAGTCAACACCGGAGCAGATCGCCGAAACCTTGACGGGAAGCCGCATCGAGCGCGTTCACCGCGTCGGTAAAACCATCGTCATCGACGTCACGCACAAGCGCAACTCCGCACAGTTCCTTGTTCATCTCGGCATGACTGGACGTCTGCTGGTCTCCGATCCTAAAACGCCGGTCCCCCCGCACACCCACGCCATTCTCATGCTTAGTAGCGGCCGAGAGCTTCGCTTTGTCGACCCGCGCCGTTTTGGCCGCCTCTCCATCGCTAAAGCAGCATATAAAGGACCGGGAAGCGAGCCACTCACCATCTCGCCAGAGGAATTTATTGCCCTCTTCCGACATCGTCGCACACCGATTAAGGCTGCTCTGCTCAACCAGTCGCTGTTACATGGTGTTGGCAATATCTACGCCGACGAAAGTCTCTTCCGCGCTGGCATCCGTCCTCGCCGCCAGGCTGGGCGGCTTACTCATGCCGAGTTGCTGCGTCTGCGCATTGCTCTTATCGATGTCTTGAAACATGCCATCAAGCTCGGTGGCTCTTCGGTCTCCGATTACGTCGATGCCGACGGTATCGCCGGATTTTTTCAACTCGAGCACCGTGTCTACATGCGTACCGGCCAGCCCTGCGCTATCTGCGGAACGCCTATTCAACGCATTACATTGGCCGGAAGGGGCACCCACTTCTGCCCTCGCTGCCAGAAATAAATAGACTTCTACCGGCTCGCCGCCTGTTCCGCCGAGATCGCCGCGCCCAATACCCGCAGCACAGGATCGTCCTGTACGATCTCGAGTTTGTAACTCTGCAGCGAGCTCATCTTCACCATCTGCTGCATGTAATCCCGCAGCATTGGCATATCGAGAAATCGCACATTGAAGCCGGTAAGAAAGAAGCGCCCTGGCCCAGCCATATGGATTGACGATGCCGTAGCGGCTGCCAGTGCTTTGTGCCACATGCGCTTGAACTCCAGGCAGCGCGCGTCACCCTTCTTGGCAGCTTCAAAGACCTCTTCCGGCTCCATATCCAGAAAACGAAGCCGCATCGCTCGATGGCCCATAATGCCTTCCATGTGTCCGCGGCCACCGCAGCCACAATAGCACTCTTTCTCATCGAGCGTTACTACGGTATGGCCACCCTCCCACACGCCAGGCAAAAACGGATACCGGCCATAGCCAATGCCCCACCCAAGGGTCCACACTCGTACTTCACCATCCAGCCGACCATGAATTGCCGCGAGACCTGCTGCCATCGCATCGGCATCATTGATCACTGTTACCGGAACCGGCAGGTTATGGCGCCGAAGTTGCGCCTCCAGCAAAGATTCGATCCGTGCACCCTTCAATTGCGGGAGATTCGGCGACTCTTCCACCGTGCCCTTCTTAATCAGTCCGGGCAGCGCTATTCCGACTGCAGAAATGTCCTTAGCGCTTCCGGCAGCCTGCACAGCTTGTTCGCATAGAGTTCGCACCAGAGCTTCCGTCGGCATTTCAACCAGAGCATACTTATCATCTTCATGCTCGGGAAACCGCCGCAACTCACCGGCAAGCTTATGATTGTCCACCTGGCCTGCGAAGAGTTGCTCCGATACCGATATCCCAATCGTCTTTGCCATGCTCTGACCGCCTCATCTCCGGCGACACGTCTTATTCGAACTTGCTGACGCGATTCAATCCATTGAAAGCCGCTACTTTATAACACTCCGCCAAGGTCGGATAGTTGAACACCGTATCCACGAAATAATCCAGTTTGCCGCCCAGCGCCATCACTGCCTGACCGATATGCAGAAGCTCACTAGCACCCTCGCCAATGATATGAACGCCAAGAATCGAATGGTCTAGCCGATGGAAGATGATCTTCAACCGGCCCGTTGTGTCTCCGCGAATCTGCCCACGTGCAATTTCACGGTAATAAGCGACACCAACTTCATAAGGAACATCTTCTTCAGTTAATTGCTCTTCGGTCTTTCCGATAAAGCTAATCTCAGGAATCGTATAGATGCCATACGGATACAGCCCCGGATTCGACAGCACAGCATCGTCGCCAAAGGCGCGTGCCGACGCGATACGTCCCTGTTCCATCGAAACAGAAGCGAGTGACGGAAACCCGATCACATCGCCGCCGGCAAAGATATTTGGAACCTTTGTACGAAAATCTTTGTCTACTGGGATTCTGCCTCGCGCGTCAGCCTCAATGCCGACAGAATCCAGGTTCAACTCGTCCACATTCCCTTGCCGTCCCACGGCATAGAGCAGAGCGTCGCCCTGGACCTTTTTCTTGCTCTCGAGGTTGGCAACGACCGTGCCGTCCGGCATTTCTTCTACTGATTCGACCTCTTCGTTCAAGCGCATGGTCACCCGCGAATCACGCAGATGGTAGCTCAGCGCCTCGACAATCTCCTGATCGGCAAACTCCAGCAGCCTCGGCCGCCGCTCAATCAGAGTCACGCGCACGCCGAGCGTCGCAAACATGCAGGTGTATTCCACTCCAATGACACCGCCACCGACTACGATCAACGTCTTCGGTAGATCTACCATCTCCAGCACCAGGTCACTGTTGATGATGCTATGGCCGTTGATCGGCACCTTGGGTGATGACGCAGGCTTGGTGCCGGTTGCGATAAGGACGAATTTTGTCTCGTATACCGTCGAGCCGCGTGAGTTCGTCACTTTGATGTGGGTCGCGTCTTCAAAGCTCGCCACACCCACCAGCATCTCAACGTTGTTGCGTGAGAGCTGCGCCTCAGTGACATCCACCTCGGTCTTGATGACGTGCTGAACACGGAAGGCAAGGTCCGCCATGGTAATGCGTTCCTTCACCCGATAATTCATGCCATAGATGGACTTGTAGTTATAGCCCGACAGATGAAGCACAGCTTCGCGCATCGTCTTCGACGGAATAGTGCCCGTATTGATACAGGCACCGCCTACCACCTCGCGCATTTCCACCAGGGCGACCTTTTTTCCCATCTTGGCCGCATAGATCGCCGCACGCTGCCCCGCAGGACCGGACCCAATCACGATCAGATCGTAAACACTGCTCATATCACCAAACTCATCGGCAAATCACTCACATCTATTTATCTCGCGGACAACGTTTCACGCTCCGCATATGTGGTTTCGTTGCCAGTTTTGCGGCCTCTCGCCATGACCTGAAGGGCCGTTCTTCCTCAAAAAAGCACCAAGGGCTAAACTATCACATCAGCGTCGCACGTTTTGTTGCAGAACGACTTTGACACTTTGTTTTCAGCATGATTCCAGGACAGACCACGTCTCCCATACACTACACTCGTGCTCCGCTACGCTATTACTGACCGGCATCTATTTCCCAACGCAGAGGAGCAGCAATTATCCGCGCTCGTGAGCCAAACAGCACGTTGGGCCGCTGCAGGCATCGATTTCATCCAGCTCCGCGAGAAGGACCTTTCGGCTGCGATACTTACATCTCTGGCTCGCCGCATTCTTGAAAAGATTCATGGAACAGTTACCCGGCTTCTCATCAACTCTCGTGCCGATGTAGCAATTGCTGCCGGCGCGCATGGGGTGCACCTTACTTCGGAACCTGACGCGCTCACACCTACTCATGTTCGCTGGCTATACGCCGAAGCTAGCCTCGCTCCCCCAGTTATCTCCGTCTCCTGCCATACCACCTTTGAAGCGGAACAGGCCCATAATCTTGGTGCAGATTTCATTCTCTTTGCTCCTGTCTTTCAGAAAACCATCACTGGCCAGCTCATCTCCACCGGCCAAGGACTCAAGGTTCTGCACGCTGCCTGTCTTGCCGCCGCTCCTGTCCCCGTAATTGCTCTCGGTGGCGTGACCCATGAGAACGCGAACGATTGCGTACAAGCTGGCGCCATCGGAGTCGCTGGCATTCGTCTCTTTCAGAATCTTTGAATCTCTGATTAAGATCGAATTTTGAGGAGCATTGATTTATGACCACAGAAACCGCTTCGCTTGCAGATCGCGAACTTATCCTTACCCGCCTCATCGACGCGCCCCGGGAGAAGATCTTCCGGGCATGGACTGAACCGGAGTTACTAAAGCAATGGTTTGCGCCGCAGCCATTTACCACGCCAACTGCCGAACTCGACATCCGCTCAGGCGGAGCGAATCTGATTGTCATGCGTTCACCCGAGGGGCAGGAGTTCCCCAATCGCGGTGTCTATCTTGAAGTCGTTCCTAACCGGCGTCTCGTCTTCACCGATGCCTATGTCCGCGCCTGGGAACCTTCTGAAAAGCCATTTATAACTGTAACAATCACGCTGGAGGACGAGGCAGGGAAGACCCGATACACCGCCAGAGTCTTGCATTGGACAGCGGCTGACCGGGAGGCACACGAAAAGATGGGCTTTCACCAGGGTTGGGGCCAATGTACAGACCAACTCGAGGCGCTGGTCGCAAAAATTTAACTCAGGACAGCGTCTGTTCCGCAGTAATCTTCCAGTTGCCGTTGATACGTTTAAGCTTTAATTGCGTCCGAATATGCCACTCCCGGATGATGCCGGGAGGCGCTTCCTGAGTAATGTGCTTGGTCAATCTCACGACGGCATCTGAAGCAGTTTCACTGGCAATCACAACGTTTTCTGCATCTACTGTCCAAGTGCCTTGCCTCTTATCAATCTCCGCTTGCTTATCTTTCAAAAGCTGATCTCTATCGACGGCGGAGCGGAGGAAATAACGGTCAACGGGATCGGCATAGAACGAAACCTGCGTCTGGGCACTGCGAGTGCGCATGGCAGCAGCCCAGGCTTTGATCCATTCTTTAACATCTTGAGAACTCTCACTGGCAGAAGGTTCTACTTTCTCTGTTGTTGAAGTCTTCTTCGTTGTAACGGTCGGTTCGGCAGTTGACATAGCGTTCGGAGTGACAGGAGTTGCAGGTGCAACAGAGCCTGCATTTGAAGCCGAGATAACCTGTTCGCTGCTACCGGGGATAAAGAAGTTTTTCAACGCAGAACGATGCCGTAAAGCAAAGTAACTGGCCAATGCGACAAGCAGAACGATCATAACCGCAAACGGTAACAGCATAGATCGCTTGCGTGGAACCTGGTCGTCCTCAATTAGAAAAGACGGCGTCGCGGCCGATGTTACAGCTTCGTCAGCCGGCTTAGCAGTCTCTGCCCAGTGAACAGGCACGGATACCTGCGGCGGAATAGTCTTCTTACTCTCCGCATCGGCCTGAACTGGCTTACTTATAGCGTCGGAAACAGGAACACTCGTCGTATTTGAAGGTGTATCTGTAATCTGGAGTTTAGGTGCGACTCGAGCTGTTTCAGCCGGTTTCTCTTTCGCCGTCATCGAAGATGTTGGAGCAGGTGTTGGTAGCTTTGTCTGCGTCTCGGTCAATGACGGTTTCTCCGGAGATACAGAGGGCGGCCTTGTTATCGGCAGTGCAGTGGAACCCGACATCGCTGCTTTTCCAAGTGATTCTTTGTTCTGCTCGTTGACTGATTGTGTCGCCAGCGGCGTGGTCGGCGCACTGGTGTCAACCGGTACAGTTCGGATCTCCGGCAGAGCCTCTTTGAGCTGAGCATAAAGTGATTTCGGCTTCTGTTCGGTAACAACTGGCGGAGCCGATAGCGGCCCAGCCTCTTTCGCCCGAAGCTCCGATTCAGAGGGCGGCGCAATCGGCCTGACTGTCTCTACGGACGGCGATGGTTTCGCTGCCATAGGCGGCCTTACCGGCGCAATGCTCTCAGTCCGAAGCTGTTCCCGTACGCTCTGAAATACTCGCTCAATCTTTGAGCGGACCACCGTATCCTGCGCCATCGTGCCCATCAGTGCCGAGGCCAGAAATTGTGAATCAACCCGAACAATCGTTCCTGTATGGTTTGGCGTGACTTCAACTATGGTCCTATCGCTGCGGTTCATGGTCCGATAAGAAGGACCAAGCCCATAAACGGTCAACTGGTTTCCGTTACGGACAACCTCCAGCGCATCATCGCCGAAATGGCGCTCCAGGGCACTGAGAACCTGGTCGGCATCAGAATGTTCCACCATCTCACTCAACTGAAGTTTCACGAGATACTCTCTGAACGCGGTTAAAGGCTACAAGGGAAATTATCCTACGTCGTATTCCGAGCGCCCAGCCTTTCTATCTTTTTCCTGAACAGCAATTCATCAGAGTTCTTTGATGGGAAAATCACGGGTTCGGGATGGTACTTGCACGCTATTCTCTTTAGTAACTTATACATAGTAAGCAATCAGATATCCTCTTTTTCTTTTTCGCACCTCCTGGGTTTGACCTGGCCTATCAACCTGCATACGCTTGAAGAGTGGTTATTACCCCGCTCCAACTCGTCGATGAGCCTCTTGTCATCAACGAGACCATCGCTCCCGGAACTATCGACTACGGCACAGACCTGCGGCAGATTAGCCCGTTACCGGTTCAAGGCAAGGCGGACTTGCTTGTCGAACATCGCGACACCGGCACTCAGGTTGACGACATCCGTCTTCGAGCCGCTTACCACGCCGATTTCGAGATTCCTTGTGCCCGCTGCGTCGAGCCGGTACCACTGACGCTATCCGGGGATTTTGACCTCATCTTCCGCCCTGAGGAAGCCGATGCCGGGCCCGGAGAACACGCAATTACCCCGGACGAGACCGAAATCGGTTATTATCAAAAGAGCGGTCTTTTGCTTGAAGATGTCGTGCGCGAACAGGTGTTGCTTTCCCTGCCCGGTCGAACGCTCTGCAAGCCGGATTGCAAAGGGCTTTGCCCGCGCTGTGGCCAGAACCTGAATCTTGCAACATGTTCCTGCGGAGATGGATCTTCCGATCCGCGGTGGAATGCTCTTGCAGATTTGGCAGCCAAGCTCGAGCTAAAGCACTGAAAAAGTTCTGCTTCGTCGCCAGCGCGCTTCGCCTGACCGCCGCGGCCTTTTGAAAGGGACACTGCAATGCCTAATCCGAAACGGCGCCACTCCAAACAGCGGACTGCCAAGCGCCGCAGCCACGACTTCCTTACCCCCACCGGCCTCTCCGAGTGCCCCAACTGTCACGAGCGTAAGCTGCCCCACCGTGTCTGCCGCAAGTGCGGTACCTACAAGGGCCGCGACGTTCTTGCGGTCAAGGAAGCCAGCTAGCCTCTTCTCATCCAGAATTCAAGTCCCCTGCTGATGCCGATCGATATCGTTGTAGACGCAATGGGTTCGGACAAGGCCCCCGAGTCGGAGATTCGCGGGGCCATCCTTGCTGCGCGTCAATACGATGTGCGGGTCCACCTTGTCGGTCCGGAACATATTCTCCGTCCAGTTCTTCGGCAACATCTTCGGGGTCAGCACCTGCCTGTCTTCATCGTTCCGGCCTCCGAGTGGATCACCATGGACGACAAGGCGGCGCAGGCGGTCCGCTCCAAGCGTGACTCGTCGATGCGAGTGGGCCTGAAGATGGTCCGTGAAGGCCGTGCTGCCGGTTTCTTTACCGCCGGCAACACAGGCGCTGCGATGGCAACCGCCAAGATGGTGTTAGGCATGCTTGCCGGAGTCGATCGTCCTGCTCTGGTCGCAGTACTTCCCACTACTGCAGGGCATCCCTCGCTTCTGCTCGATGTCGGTGCCAACGTCGATTGCGATCCGGAGAACCTCGTACAGTTCGCAGTCATGGGCCACATCTATGCGCAAAATGTCCTGCGGATCGACCGTCCACGTACTGGCCTGCTCTCAATCGGCGAAGAAGATTCTAAGGGCAACTCCCTGACGCGCGACACGCTGCCTCTGTTGCGCGCTCTGCCGGGCATCAACTTTGCCGGCAATGTCGAAGGCCGCGATCTCTACAATGGCAATAACGATGTTGCTGTTTGCGACGGCTTTGTTGGCAATGTCGCGCTTAAAACCAGCGAGGGCATTGCCAAGCTAGTCACAGCATCGCTGCGTGAATCGCTCAAGTCCACCGTTACTTCGCAGGTGGGGGCGTTGCTTTCGCGCAAGGCCTTCAGCGAATTCAAAAAACGCCTCGACTATTCCGAGTATGGAGGAGCGCCCTTGCTCGGCGTTCGCGGCGTTTGTATTGTGGGTCACGGATCTTCCAACGAAAAAGCGGTGATGAATGGCATCCGCGTTACTGCCGAGTTTGCCCGCGCCGAGGTCAACAGCGGTATCGAGGCTGCGCTTGCAGCGCCTCGTTGAGCGCGAGTTTAGGCAAAGCCAAACAAACTGATCATCAGCACTGCCAGCACAGTCAGACTCACCACAACGTAAAGTTTGTTTTGCTCCAGTGCAAATCCCACTACTGCAAAGACCACTCGCGCAATCGGCGTAGCAATCAGCAACAATACACCGATTTGAACAATGGCTGTAGCATCACCGATACGCAGCAGATGCAATAGCCCGGATATACTGCGAAGTTCCGCAGGGGCACCGGAAAAGTTTCTATAATCGGCTACTTTGCCGAAGTGCGACCAGACGAATAGTATTCCTCCAGTAAGCACTACTACCGAGGCCAGAAGCACACCAGCCTGTAGCAGGCGTCCCATGATGTACTCCATGCGCTCATCGCTTAACGCTGGCCGATGCCCCATCACATCCTCCCTATCAGCCCGTTCAGAATCATCTCCACCCCGAGTGCCAGAATCACGACAGTAAAGATGCCGCGCAACAAAGAAACCTTCGCCCGCACCAGGACCTTCGCTCCCAGCAGCGATCCCGCCAGCACCCCCAGCATCACGGGGAATGCCAGCCCCGGCTCAACGTAACCTCGATGCAGATAGATTCCAGCACTCGCAGCGGCCGTCACCCCGATCATAAAGTTACTGGTCGTCGTCGATACCTTAAATGGAATGCGCATAATCTGGTCCATGGCAAGCACCTTCACTGCGCCGGAACCTATACCCAACAAACCCGAAAGCGTTCCCGCGCCAAACATCGTCGCGAAGCCTCCAGCGATACGATCAACCCTGTAAGACTGCTTGCCTCCATGCCCATCCGGATATGTCCCTGAAAGCTGCAAACGATCTGACCATCGGCTTCCTTCTGCCAAGTGCTCTTTACATCTTGTCTGTCGCCATGAGAGCCATGCCGAATAAAGCAGCACCAGCCCAAAGATGATTGCAAGCGCGCGTGTAGGTGTTCGTGTAGCGAGAAACGCTCCGAAGATGGCGCCGATTGTGGTTGCGATCTCAAGAAACATCCCGATGCGCACATTTGAAAATCCTTCACGCACATAGGCAGCCGCCGCGCCTGAGGACGTCGCAATCACCGAGATCAGCGAAGCGCCAATGGCATATCGTATGTCAACATGAAAGACAATGGTCAGTAGAGGGACCAATACAACGCCGCCGCCCAGGCCAGTCAATGCCCCCAGAAGTCCCGCCGCGAACGAACCGGCAAAGACCAGCAGTGTAAACAGCAGCACCGGCAATGTCGCTAGAGATTGATAGCAAAAACCCAGGCAAACCACGTCTGATAATGCCATAAGGAATATCTTAAGGACAGCCGCAAGAATGATGCATTGTTCACACGGTAAATATCACAATCATCATGAGCGATTCCTCTCCATTGACGAAACTTCTGACCACCATTCCGTCGCAGACCGGAAAGCGCATCGTCATCACCGGCGCCAACAGCGGTATCGGCTACTATGCCGCGCTGGCTCTGGCGCGTAAAGGAGCTCAGGTCGTACTTGCCTGCCGCGACCGTCGCAAGGGCGAGGCAGCACTGAATCGCCTTCTGGCGGAAGCCCCTGGCGCTGTTGCGGAAATGGCCATTCTTGACCTTGCTTCTTTTACCTCAATCCGCAGCTTTGCAGAGCATGAGTTAAGTCGCAATCAACCAGTTGGCGTGCTTATCAATAATGCAGGCGTCATGGCGCCTCCTCAACGCTTACAGACTACTGACGGCTTCGAGCTTCAATTCGGAACTAATGTTCTTGGACACTTCGCGCTTACCGGACTTCTTCTACCTGCGCTTCAGAACGCTGCCGCGATTCATCCCGAGCCACCGCGTATTGTCACCATTGCATCCATTGCGCATAAGCGCGGACGTCTGAATTTCAGCGATCTTCAGTCCACTACGAACTACTCTCCCATGGGCGCATATCAGCAATCCAAACTTGCAAACCTGATGCTTGCGCTCGAGATGGAGCGCCGCCTTCGCGCCAAAGGCGTCAACATACTCAGCATTGCCGCTCATCCCGGCGTTGCCAACACCAATCTCTTCCAAACCGGTGACCGCTCCGCATTGGAAAACGCGGCTCGCAAACTATTGGGGCATCTTATCGGTTTGTTTCTGAACACCGATGCAGACGGAGCACTCCCCACCATCTATGCCGCAGCCAGCCCAAACGCAACCGGCGGTGGCTATTACGGCCCGCAGGAATTCCAGGAAATGCGCGGCTCCGAAGTTGGTCCGGCACAGATCGCGTCCCATGCTCAGGATGCGGCCGCATCGTCACATTTGTGGACTGTCTGCGAGGAACTTACTCAAATCAGATATCTCGATTAGCGTAAGACGCAAATAGGTCAATCGGCCTATTTCAATCCAAGGCAACAGGCCGATGACAGCGGAATCTACGCTCCGATAGAGTCATCCCATTCAAAAAACAGTCACATAATAGAGACAGACCACCGGAATAATAGAATTGGCGCAGCCTGGAATGCTCCCTGGCGTCTCCACTACCCTCCGGTAAAAGAGGAAAGACATGTCCGTTGAAACGGTTACGAAACAAGATGCGCGATACGACACTCTCATCAAGAGCCGAAACGCTCGCTGGCCTTCTACTGGTTCCGATCCGGATGCGGCAGGACGCATTGTGCTTTGCGACGATGCAGATGATGTAGCTGAGGCTCTTCAGAAGATCGTAAGCGCAGGAATACGCCCCACCGTGCGTAGCGGAGGTCATTGTTACGAGGACTTTGTCGCCAATAATCCGAACGGCGCCATTCTGGATGTAAGCCTGCTTAGCCAAGCGATTGCTTTGCCCGGGCGCAAGGGATACAAAATCGGCACCGGCACTCCGCTCGGAACCGCCTATACCGATCTTTATAAACGCTACAACGTGACGCTGCCCGGCGGTTCCTGTGGCTCAGTCGGAGCCGGTGGCCACATCAGCGGAGGAGGCTATGGCCTGCTCTCACGTCTCCAGGGGCTGACCGTAGATTGGCTCTCCGCCGTAGATATTCTGACCGTGGATGCCAATGGAAAAGTAGTGAAACGCCGCGTCGATCACCAGCACGACCCTGACCTGTTCCGCGCATGCCGCGGAGCCGGTGGCGGCAACTTTGGCGTGATTACCGACTATTATTTCGACAAGCTGCCCTCTGCTCCACAAGAGGTCATGACGGCTTACATCTCCTTTCCCTGGCAGGGCATGACTCTTGAGCGGTTCGGCAAGATTCTCACAACTTATGGCCACTATTGGGAAACGCGCGGCAAAGATCCGGACACATGGGGAATGTTCACCCTGTTTGGCCTGACACATCAGTCATCAGGACGTTTTGGTATTTCAGTTCAGTTCTGCAATCCCGATGGCACATGCAAAGACCTCAGCGTGTTGAACGAATTTCTCGGCCTCTTCCAATCCTGTGAGCCTATGATGAGCAATTTTGCAGGACCGGTTTCCGGCATGGACGAGAGAATGCGGCAGCGTCGCAGTGCCGATAACAAGCAGGCCGAGCCACCAAAATGCCAGGTATTTCCATCGACGAAGCACCTCTGGCTGGAGGCCACTGCAAGAGGCATGGGCGGCAGCTCGCGTGCGAAATACAAATCCAGCTACATGAAACGCAACTTTACCGAGGCGGAGATTGCCTGCTACTTCAAGCACCTCACGCGCTCAATTCCGGGTGTCAATCTCAGCCGATCTACCGTTTCAGTTGACTCCTATGGCGGCAAGGTCAATCGCGAAGAGATGATCGCCGAAACTGCCATCCCACAGCGAGCTTCCATTATGAAGCTGCAATTCCTTACCTATTGGAGCGATCCGAAGGAAGATGCTGGACACATCCAGTGGATGCGTGACTTTTATACCGAACTTTATTCCGGACCGGATGCAGACCCCAAACACAAGGGCACACCCTACCCTAATGATCGCTACGAAGGCTGCTATATCAACTATCCCGATAAGGACATGCTGGAGTATCCCTTCTGGCCGCAACTGTATTACGACGACAAAGGCCTCTATCCATTCCTGCAGGAAGTAAAGCGCCGCTACGATCCGCACAACATCTTCCATCACGCGATGTCGATACGGGCCTGAAGGTTCTTCCTTTAGCTCTTCAATTCCGACTCTTCGATAAGTAATCCGGTGGACAGGCCATCAATACTTCGTGTGTTCTTCTCACGCCAGTATTGCCGGAGACCTTCTTCGCCCTTTGCCTGCGCCCATCGAGTCAACGTTTCGCGTTCGGCAACATAGTCAAACAGCGGCACGCCATATCCGCACGAGGTCTGCACAGCCTGGACCGTCAGCAACACCATCTGGCGCGCTCCGGGCGGCTCTATCCCGGCGAACTCCGCGGCCAGCATGGATGCATACTCTTCGCCTCCCCGAGACAGAATACGTCCGCGGCCATACAATCGCAGCACTAAAGGGGCACCTTCGAATGCGCAAAACATCAGCGTTAGCCGTCCATCCACGCGCAGATGCGCTGCTGTTTCATTGCCACTGCCAGTCTTGTCCAGATAGACAACATGGTGTTCATCCAGCACACGCAGCGATGCCGCATCACGCGGTGAAACATTCACCCGGCTCCCGGCCGCGGCTGAAGCATTGAAGAATATCCTCTGCTTCTCGATGAACTCGCGATGCAGAGGTTCGATTCGTTCGAAGTGCTTGGCCATAGGCGGGATCTCCTAAAAATGCATTCGAAGTTTAGATAGATTCGTCAGCTTCCATGATTCGCAAGAAACACAGCAAAGCAGATATTCTCTTGAAGCAGCCGATTCCGACTCAAGATGAAGGACCGCTCGATGCTTCGATTGCTCTTCCATTGGATACTGAACGCACTGGCACTGTTGATCGTCTCACGCCTGGTCGCAGGCTTTCATATCAATAGCTTCTTCTCTGCCCTGATTGCAGTCATCATCATTGGGCTGTTCAACGCAACCCTCGGCCTTTTTCTGAAAATCATCACACTCCCGCTCAGCATCATGACATTTGGCGTCTTTCTGCTGGTTATTAACGCGTTCATCCTGCGATTCGCAAGCAGCTTTGTGCCAGGATTTTCCGTAACAACGTTTCGGGCGGCGTTTCTTGGCGCGCTCGCTTTGGCCATCCTGCACCTGCTGTTCGGCTTTCTCAGGCCAAAGCGGCAGCCTGCTTAGTTTCAGGCAAACTGCTCCAGAAAACGCATATCTCCGCTATAAAACAAACCGATATCGGAGATGCCATGCTGAATCATGGCGATACGTTCCACGCCCATACCAAAGGCAAAACCGGTGATGCGCGCTGGGTTGTAGGCATCATCATCCAGACCCAATTTGCGCCGCTCTTCAGTTACCGCAGCAAAGACCGCCGGATCAACCATGCCGCAACCGAGCAGCTCGATCCAGCCCGAGTGCTTGCACTTTCGGCATCCCTTTCCTCCGCAGAAGATGCAGGAGATCTGCACATCCGCTGAAGGTTCCGTAAAGGGAAAGAAGCTGGGAAAGAAGCGCGTCTTGACGTCTGAACCGAACAATGCCTTCATCGCGTGGTCGAGCGTTCCTTTCAGATCAGAGAAGGTAATGTTTGTATCGACGCACAGCCCTTCCACCTGATGAAAGATCGGCGAATGCGTCGCGTCAGCCGCATCGTTGCGATGCACCTTACCGGGGATAATAATGCGCACTGGCGGTGCCTGCGTGATCATCGTGCGGATCTGCACCGGGGAGGTATGGGTGCGCATCAGCAGGCGGTCGCGCCCTGGCTTTGTCTCCTGGGCAGCAATCTGCAACGTATCCTGTGTATCGCGCGCCGGATGGTTGGGCGGAAAGTTCAATGCCTCGAAGTTATAGAAGTCGCTCTCAACCTGCGGACCGAGGTTCGTCGAGTAGCCAAGCTGATGGAAGACGCGAACAATCTCCTGCATCGTCTTTAGCAGCGGATGCTCGATTCCCGCCTTTCGCGCTGTCCCGGGCAGCGTAATGTCAATTCCCCGCACAACAGGTACAGAAGCTGGCGCAGGTGTTTCAAGAACCGCTTCAATCTCCTGCTTCAGTTGATTGAAGCGAATGCCCAGAGGCTTGCGTGCCTCTGCCGGAGCCGACTTCAGCCATGCTTCGCTGATCAGCTTGAGTCTGCCCTGTTTTCTTCCAAGCCAATGCAGACGAAAAGATTCACGCGCCTCCAGAGTGCTAAGAGCGGAGGCGCTGCTGCGGACCTCCTCGGCAACAGCGGCAAAGGCGCGGTCGAGCGCGGCCTCATCGTAAGTCAAAAGCTGGGGAATGGCATCACTCATGGTGGTCAAAGATAAGGATAAATGACGCCATATCACTCTGCCTCGAGAATTACAGTTCGACAATCGCAATCGACGGTCTGTACGAATATCTCAGACATCCGAATCTGGCAATAGCTTTGCGTTGTCACATGAAGCGTAACTGTCCCGTCATGCAGATGAAGGAGAATTCACCATGCGAATCTTTCTCGCCGGTGGAACAGGAGCGATTGGCCGCCGCCTAATTCCATTTTTGCGTCAAAGCGGACACGAGGTTACCGCTACGACTCGCAGCAACGGCAAGCTGGAAGTACTACGCAACCTTGGTGCAAAACCAGTCCTGCTCGATGCTTTTGATCGAAGATCTGTCGAAAAAGCTGTCATCGAAGCGCAGTCAGATGTTGTCATGCACCAGATGACTGCACTGGCCAATCTTAAAGACTTCAGAAAGTTCGAGAGCGAGCTGGCCCTGACCAATCGCCTGCGCACCGAAGGAGCGGAGATTCTGCTGCAGGCCGCACAATCAGCCGGCGCAAAACGGTTCATTGCGCAAAGCTACTCCGGCTGGCCCAACGAGCGTACCGGCAGTCGCATCAAGACGGAAAGCGACCCTCTCGATCCGAATCCTCCAGACGCCATGAAGCCCACCGTAAAGGCTCTCATACAACTGGAACAGATGGTCACCAACGCTCAAGCACTTACTGGAATCGTTCTTCGCTACGGCTCCTTCTACGGACCGGGAACGGGTGTTGCGCCGGACGGCATTCTCGTCGAAGCTCTCCAGTCGCGACAATTCCCCATAATCGGCAGCGGAACGGGAATCTGGTCATGGGTCCACATTGACGATGCGGCACGGGCGACTGTACTGGCGCTGGAATACGGCGAAAGCGGCATCTACAACATCGTCGATGACGAACCGGCAGAGGTCGCAACGTGGCTGCCTGTGCTTGCAGATGCAGTAAAAGCTAAGGCACCGCGAAGAATTCCCGCGTGGCTAGGCCGTCTATTTATCGGCGAGGCAGGAGTCTCGATGATGACACGGTCCCGCGGATCGTCCAACGCAAAGGCAAAGCAAGCTCTCCATTGGCAACCGAGCTACGCAAGCTGGCGTGAGGGTTTCCATTACGGTCTTACCGATCGTCAACCAAAGGTCTGACCGAAACTTGCAGGCCAAAACTGGAGACGGGAATCACGCGATTTATGCCAGCGCCGGTTCCCGTAGCAGTTTTTCCATTCCCGGTGCATTCACCGCAGGCGCTTCGGCTGGAGGTTCCTCCACCATCGGTGTCGGTGGAAAGTATGCATTGCGGAAGTACTGCGCCAGCATACGATGCGTGTTGAAGAAACTTCCATTCATGGCAATGCAATGTTGCTGCATCTTCGCCCATGCAGCCGGATTGGCATACATAGGCGCAATGCGCTTCTCCAGCTTGTCGTACAGGCACGCCGCTTCGGCAGCTTCCGTCTCCGCATCGTCGATTGCCCAGCCTGTCACACCTTCAGCGCAGCCCTCAATCCACCAGCCATCGAGTACTGACAGCGAAGGCACACCATTGAGCGCGGCTTTCATGCCCGAAGTACCTGATGCTTCATAGGGACGCCGCGGCGTGTTCACCCACACATCTACGCCCTGAGTGAGCATTGCGCCCATCTCCCAGTCGTAGTTTTCGATGTAGTAGATCTTCAACGCGCTGGAGTTCAGGTGAGCCGCAGCCGCATAGACATTCCGGATGAGCTCCTTGCCCGCTACATCGGCCGGATGCGCCTTGCCAGCATAGAGTATCTGCAAACCGCCAATCTTCTCTGCGATGCTCACCAGCCGGGCAGTATCCTGCAGCAGCAGACCTGCACGCTTGTACGTTGCGACACGACGAGCAAAGCCAAGCGTCAATACCGAAGGGTTGAAGTAATGGCCGCTCCGTTTGGCCAATACATCGAAGAGTCTCTGCTTGCCCTTGAAGTGGCACGCAGAGATGCGCGCGGGATCAATGCCGTAGACAGAGCGCAGATATTGATTGTCCGTTCGCCAGCTCGATATCTCCGCATCAAACAGCTCCTGAAACGCCGGGGACGCCCACGTGGCAGCGTGCACACCATTTGTAATGGCATGGACTTTGTAGTCGGGAAACATCTGCTGCGAGACTTTGCCATGCTGCATCGCCACGCCATTCACGTAGCGCGAAAAGCGCAACGCGATGTAGGTCATGTTCATCAGGCCATTGTGCAGGCAATTGGCGCGCTCAATTGCGCAGGCGCGGTCATGTCCCAACACCTGATACATCTGGTCTACACCGAACTGGTCGTGCCCTGCCGGAACTGGTGTATGCGTGGTAAAGACACACTGACTGCGCACCGCATCAAAATCGATTTCCTTTGCTTCGCGCAGCGGATTGCCATTCAGATGCTCTTCCAGCAAGCCGATGCTGAGCAGTGCGGCATGGCCTTCGTTCATGTGATAAACACTGGGCTTGCAATCAAGCGCGCGCAGCATGGCGATGCCGCCAAGGCCAAGAACCGTCTCCTGGCAAAGCCGATAGTAAGTGTCACCACCGTAAAGATGGTCGGTGAGCCGACGGTCCCACTCGTCGTTGCCTTCGACGTCAGTGTCGAGGAGAAAGACCGGAATTTTATGTCCGGTTGCGCCGACGACATCGAACCGCCATGCACGGACAAGCACCTCGCGCCCCTGCATGGTCAACGAAACAATCCTATCGGCGCTGGGCAAAGTGGTCTCTGGAGACCAGGGAACATCAGCCTCGGTCTGCTGGCCCATATCGTCAAGGCACTGGCGGAAGTAGCCGCGACGATGCACCAGCGAGATTGCCACCATCGGCCGGCAGGTGTCGGCAGCAGAGCGCAGCGTATCGCCAGCCAGCATTCCCAATCCGCCAGAGTAGGTAGGCACATCGGGAGAAAGGGCGATCTCCATGGAAAAGTAGGCGATGCTACGGGAACAGAGGTCAGGAACGGCGGTAGTGAGCGCGTTGGAATGGCTCAAGAAATACTCCCTCTTCGCATCCTGTCCACAGCCGGTAACCGCTAACCATGAACCGATGCCGGGCTGTAGCGGCACTCCAAATAAGTGCCGCACGGAACAACTCTCAGGACCAATGCGCTTAGTCCCGAACAGCGGCCAGTTTACCAAAAGAGCAACGTGGAAAAGAGGGTATTATCTCCTTCAATCTGCGTCGAAAGCTGTATTGACTGCTATTGAAGCAGAACAGGCCGCCTCAAGGCGCTGACAAATCTCCCCTATCCAGGCCAGATGTTCGGGCTTCATCAGCACCGAACGCAGGCAGGTAACGTATCCTGTTTCTTTGGCTTGCGGCCAGCTTCCCACCGGGAAAAACCGGACTGGCAGATTGGCCAGCGCCAAGTGAAGATCGCGCTTTGCAGCCTCATCAAAAATCCTTTGCGCCAGAGTGGAGGAATCTTTCCATGTACCTGCTTTTACCGCCCAAAATACGATGTCCAGCGCCGGTGGCGAAGATGGAGTGATGAACGAAGCATTGCTGCTCAGGTAACGATAAAGCTGGAGAGCAGCCTCATGGCCGGCTTCAAGATTCTTAGCGAAGACTCCGCCCCGTTCATATGGAAGTAATTGCTGCGTTGCCCATAACGCA
>DASRSR010000109.1:0-49387 GCA_035656355.1 Edaphobacter sp. | reverse complement strand
CTCGGATGTATCGTCACTCCAGTCCAGGCGCTCCTGCTCGGTCAAGTTTAGAGGCAGTGTGCGACCTGCCGCTGCCGACTCAAAGCATCGCTCCAGCACTGCCATTACGGCAAGCGCTTGCGCTGGCGTGACCGGGTTTGTTCCGCGCCCCCAAAGTGCATCGCGAACTCCGCTGTAATAAAGAGTTTCATCTCCCGCCGGTGCAGGAATCTCCCTGCGTTCTCCGGTAGCTCCCTCGACAAAGATTCCGGGATCAGAATCGATGCCAAAGCCAGCATCGTGGGGCTTCATGCCGGAGATCAACTGTCTCTCTTGCACATCCGCACCATACTTAAACCAGCTTCCTTTTGTTCCATGCATCTCCGAACGCGGTCCTCCGCCGGCAACCAGCAGAGAAGCCTGCAAGACAACTCGGCTGCTCGGATAATTCAGTACCACGTGCGCCCAGTCATCAGTTTGGCCGCCTTTGCGCAGGATTGCGAGATTCGCCTGAACAGATTCGGGTAAGCCAAATAGCTGTAGCGTCTCGTCGATGAGATGAGGTCCCAGATCGAACCATAGCCCAGCACCGGGCCCAACATCTTCGCGCCACCGTCGCCTCACATTAGGACGGAAGCGGTCGATATGCGTCTCAAAGTGTGCGACCTCACCCAGAATGCCCGATTCCAGAATCGCTTTTGCCGCAAGCGATTCGCTCTCCCATCGGCGATTATGAAAGACCGAGAGCAGTCTTCGATGCTCTTTCGCCAATTGCACGAGCGAACGCGACTGCTCCAGCGTGACCGTAAACGGTTTATCGACGACCACATGCTTGCCTGCGCGCAGCGCCGCCGCGGCAAGAGGGAAGTGGCTCTCGTTTGGGCTTGCGATCACAACAAGATCGACATCAGGATGTGTCGCGACCGTTTTCGGTTCAGGGCAGATAGTGACCTCTGGCATATCAGCAAGCACGGCCTCAGGCCTGCGGGAGCTTACATGTGTCAGCTTCAGACCATCAACCGCTTGAATCAGCGGTGCATGGAAGGTTTTGCCAGCAAAGCCATAGCCTATGAGAGCGGTGCGGATAGATTTTCCTGATGTGGAATCGGGCATTTCACCAAAGAATACGGTGCAGGGCATCAGTCCTGCAAAGGCACATGTCAAGCCCCGTATAGGACATATGGCCCTTGTCTTTCGTCAAACAAGGTCGGTACCATCAGGGTGCCGCCGGACTCGGCGGCCTTAATTTCAAATTTTGCATTGAGCGCTAATGCGGCTGGTTTCACTTTGAAAATCGCAGACCGCGGCCAACCAGGAGCATCATGTCTGTCCAACGACGCACGCGGGTACGGTTCTTTCTTGCCTTCTGGCTTTTTGTCCTTAGCGGAGTAGCCTTTCTCGACCGCACCAATATCTCTATTGCCGGCCTGCAGATGAGCACGGAGTACGGCCTCGGCAATCAGAGACTGGGCTGGATTTTCAGCGCATTTTTGATCGGATATGCCGTATTTCAGGTTCCGGCAGGATGGCTCGCGTCCCGTTTTGGCCCGCGTAAAGTTTTGGCCCTTGGCGTTATATGGTGGGGCGTTGCCACGGCTCTCACAGCGGTACTCCCTTCCACCCTGGCACATGCAGTCATTCTTCTCATCACGATCCGGTTCGGTTTAGGAGCAGGCGAAGCCGTCATCTATCCAGCGGCGAACCAGTTTGTTGCGCGTTGGGTGCCGGTTGAAGAGCGTGGCTTTATCAATGGCCTAATCTTTGCCGGTGTGGGCGCGGGCAGCGGACTGACACCACCTCTGTTGACCTGGATCATTACCCAGCACGGCTGGCGGGCAGCCTTCTGGTTCAGCGCTGTGCTCGGTCTGATTGCTGGCGCGGTCTGGTGGTACGCCTCACGCGATACCCCGGAAGAACACCCCTGGGTGTCGTCGCAGGAGCTGCGCGAGATTGAGCAGGGAATTGCCGTCACCCCACCACCGTCTTCCGCCGAGGCCGCTGTCGATAATGCCGAACATAAGATCTCCTGGCGAGCGATCTTTCATCGCCGTGACCTCGCAGCCCTTATGGTTGGCTACTTTGCATTCGGCTATGTTGCCTGGATCTTCTTTAGCTGGTTCTTCCTCTACATGGCACAGGTTCGAGGCTTCGATATGAAGGCAAGTGCCCGTTTTGCCATGCTGCCGTTCCTTTGCATGACGGTCTGCTCACTGGTCGGCGGTGTCCTCAGCGACCGCCTGACACATCGGTTCGGACTGCGAGTAGGCCGCTGCACGCTTGCGGCAGTGACAATGGCGGCAAGCGCCGTGTTTCTGGTTGCAGGGTCTCAGGTGGCCAATCCCGACCTCGCCGGTCTGCTTCTCGCCGGGGGAGCGGGTGCACTGTATTTCTCGCAGAGTTCTTTCTGGTCGGTTTCGGCCGACATCGCCGGACGCAGTTCGGGCGTCTTTTCCAGCGTCGTCAACATGGGAGGTCAAATTGGCGGTGCCGTTACGGCATCGCTCACACCGTGGATTGCAGCTCGCTTCGGCTGGACCAGTTCCTTTGCCGCGGCCGCGATTCTGGCAGTTATCGGCGCGCTGAGCTGGCTCACTGTGCATCCGGAACGGCCACTGGATGCCTGAGACTTTCGCAGGTGTCATTTAATGACATGACTTCCTGGTAGCAACAATATGACAATGCAGCAGAATCCGAAGAGAGTGCAAACTGCACGCAGCGCCAGCACCCATGTGCTTTGGGTTCTGCTGTTTTTGTGCATGAGTTTTGCTGCGGCTGCTCAACCGCTTTCATCTTCTTCCATGCTGCATCTGTCCGAATACCAGAAGCAGAACTGGCAGATAGAAGATGGATTGACCGACAACAACATCCGCATGATCGCGCAGCAACCGGATGGAACGATTCTTCTTGCTACCTCTTCCGGCCTTGCCACCTTCGATGGGCAGCGTTTTCAGGCGATGCCGCTGGAGCCAGGAGGGCTTACCAGCAATGAATCTGTAAATGCTGTCATCATCGGGCATAATGATGACCTTTGGATAGGCACGGACGGGCGCGGCGTTTTACATCGCACAGCTTCAGGGACCGTCAACATCAGCGAACTTGCCGGCCGCTTCAATGAGCGCATCCGCATGTTGCATCAGGATGCGCAGGGCGTTCTTTGGATTGCAACGCAAAACGGTATTGAGCGTTTCGCCAGCAACCATCTTGAAGTACTTTCAGCCGGTGGAATGATGTCCGGAGATCTCATTTCACCCTTTGCAGAAGACGGTCGTGGCGGGATGCTCTTCGTCACTTCGTCGGGACTGTTTCACTGGGAAAACGGAAAGGGCCGCCCAGTCCAGATAACTCTCAAGTCTGGAGAGCAGCCTGTCGCCGTCTATCGCGACCCTCAACATCGCATATGGGTAGGAACGACGGGCAGAGTCATCAAGCTTGTTCCGCGCAAAGGGACTGGGCCACGCGCTTCCGTTCAGTACGATTCAGCACCTGCGGCTGAAGTGCACGATGCGGTCTCGGTTCTACTAGGCGACCCTGCCGGCAATCTTTGGATTGGCACACGCCACAACGGCCTGTGGCGCATTGGCGGCGACGGCCTGACACATTGGTCAACCGAAGATGGCCTGCCTGACAACACCATCCGTTCTCTTTTTGTCGATGACGAGCAGAACCTCTGGATCGGCATGATGACCGGAGGCCTTTGCCGTTGGCGCAAAGGCGCGCTGGCGCCTTACAGCGATCCCAAACTTGGCTCCGCTTTTTCTGCGACTACCTTTGCTGATAGCCGCGGTGATCTCTGGTTGGGAACCTGGGGCAAGGGCCTGTTCCGTATGCACAACGGACAGCTTCTCGCGGCCAATCCGCCGGGAATGCCCATTACGACTCCCATTCGCGCGCTTGCTGAAGATGGTCTCGGTCACATATGGGTCGGGACATGGTTTCAGGGTGTCTACCGATACGATGGAAAATCGTACCGCCACTTTCTGCTAGGCAACGAGTCTCCCGGCAATGCCATCAGCACCATTCTTCCCGACGCGCGAGGAGGACTGTGGATCGGCACCTACACCGGTCTCTTTTATTTCCCATCGGGCGAACCTGACCTGACGAAATCTACGGAATTTCTCAACTCCAAATTGATTACCTGCCTGATTGAAGACCGCGACGGCTCCATTCTTGCAGGCACAAGCTCCGGCCTCTATCGCATTCGCAACGGCAAAACCACCGCGATCAGTGGCCTCGCGCATCCTTATATTCTTTCGCTGGTGCTCGATCGCATAGGATATGTCTGGGCCGGCACAAAAGCCGGTGGCCTTGCATGGATCAATCACGACCGGGCGACGGCGCTGCCTGCCAGCGGCGGCATCTCCAGCCTGCTGGTCAATACCGCAGTCGAAGATAATGATGGTCATCTCTGGCTTGGCACCTCACATGGCATCGTGAAGCTCTCCGTCGCCGAGATGCACGACATCATCAATGGCAAGCAAACTCAGCTCTCGGCAGTCGTCCTTGGCAAGACCGACGGTATGTTGTCGAGCGAGGCTGGCGGCCGCTCTATGCCTGCCTCTACCCGTATGCCGGATGGCACGCTTTGGTTTGCGACTGCAAAAGGTTTCGTGCGTACTACCGACGCGGCTGAAAAGGTAAACTCCAGCACGCCATCGGCTTCCATTACCGGCTGGAGCCTCGCTAACGATCCCAACGCGTCGAATGCCGTGAAGGGAACTCACGTCGATCTGGAAGCCGACCAGCCCGATGTCGTCTTCTTCTTCAAGACCGGCCCCCTTGCCAATCCCGCGCACGTAGAGTTTCGCTATCGGCTAGCCGGTTACGATCCAGACTGGACAACCACACAATCGCGTTCCGCCTCATATCGCCGTCTTCCAGCAGGGCACTATAAGTTTGAAGTGCAGGCGCGCAATAGCGGCGAAGATTGGCTTTCTCCTCCGGCAACAATTTCTGTGCACCAAAGGCCGCATCTCTATGAGACGTGGTACTTCTATCTGGCACTTTGCATTCCCCTGGCTCTACTGACGGTCCAGCTCTTCCGCCGTCGTGTTCAGTCCATGAAGGGACGCATCGGCATCGTGCTCGAAGAGCGCAATCGTATTGCTGCCGAATGTCACGACACGCTGATGGCTGGCTTTGCCGCAATCTCATGGCAGCTTGAAGCTACCGCCAAACTCTTTCGCGACAGTGGTTCAACCGGAACGCCAGCGGCAAAGTCATGCGAGCTTGCCCGCAGCATGGTATCCCATTGTCAGGCAGAGGCGCGCCGCATCATCTGGGATCTGCGCGATACCGACGAGATGACGAACGTCCTCTCTCAGGCGCTTTCGCGCGCGCTCTCCGCCAGCCATATTCAGGGTGCCATCGAGACCACACTCGATGTCGAAGGAGAAGAGATACACCTTTCTCCCGGGTGCGTGCATCATCTTGTCTGTATTGGCCAGGAGGCTGTCTCTAACGCTATCCGTCATGCGCAACCCACGCATATTGTTGTTCATCTGAAGTACGAAAGCGACTCGCTCAGCCTGACCATCAGCGATAACGGCTCTGGATTTCAAGCCTCAGATCGTGCTTCTTCACGGCGCGGACACTTCGGCATTCCAGTAATGGAAGAGCGCGCGCGCAAACTTGGCGGCACATTCCGCCTTCAGACCTATACAGGCGTAGGCACCGAAGTGACCGTCAAAGTCTCTTATAACGCTTTGCTGCAACCAGTTAATCAAGAACATCACGTTATACGGTGGATCGGAATATGAAACAAATTCGAGTTCTTCTTATTGAGGACCATTTCCTCGCGCGCATGGCACTTCACTCTGTTCTCTCCGGTCACCCGCAGATCAAAATCATTGGCGAGGCTGGCGACGGAGAATCCGGCATCTCCATGTATCGCCAGTTGCGGCCCGACGTTGTCGTCCTCGATCTCCGGCTGCCACGCATCAGCGGCTTCGATGTAATCACCCAGTTGCGTAAAGAATTCTCGTCCGTACGCATCGTTGTGCTCTCGAACTATCAGGGCAGCGAAGACATCTACCGTGCTGTCCACAGTGGAGCGATGGCATATCTCACCAAAGATGCCAGTGGCGAAGAGCTCCTGAATGCAATTCAGAATGTAGATCGCGGCCTGCGTTACCTGCCGCACGTTGCGCTGGACCGTCTGGCCCAGCGTATGCCCGCCGTCGAACTGACTCCACGCGAAAAAGAAGTTCTTGTCTGCATTACCAAAGGCCGCAGCAATCGCGAAATTGCCGAAGACCTCAACATTGCAGAGAAGACCGTGCGAATCCACGTCAGCTCTGTTCTCGATAAAATGGGCGCTCGCGACCGCACCCAGGCGACGATCTATGCGCTGCAGCGTGGTCTGGTTCATCTTGAATAAGCCAGTAATATCCCTGACCGCTTAAGCCATTTGACCTAGTTACAGCCACGGCAACAGGCCGATGACAGTGCTGCAACCGTATCGTCAAATATTCATACTGAAGAACAAACGTGGCGCACGAACGTGCACTCGCAGGGGAAGCACTCTGCATCCCGGATGTTCTCCCAGTTGGCTGGCAGGCCCAATATCAAGCTTGCTGTACTTACTCCTGAGGCAGCCGGAAGAAGCGCCGGCTGCTTTTTTTTTGCATCGGCGTCTGTCCTGCGCCGGTGTTACTGTTCTTTGTAGTGAGATTTGTCTTTAGCAGGAGGTTTCCTAAATTGTCTTCTTCCAGCACACGGCTTCGTCTTCTTCGCGTGGCAACTGTCCTTGTCGTTGTCTGTGCATCTCTGCTTACCGTTATCCATATCGTTCGGGCCGACGCGCCTAAGACTGCCGCCGAATATGCTGCCGATCCAGCGGCAATGCTTACCGCATACCGGCACGTGGAAGCAGCCTCCGTCTCCGACGCCATCGAGCAGCTTCTGCACAAAAAGAGCTATATGTCGCACACCATGCAGCCGATCTTTCCAACAAAGTTCGCTGGTACGGCGCTTACGGTTAAGCTCGTCAAGCAGGAAAACCACGATCCTAATGCTCTTGGGGGAATGCTGAAGGCGATTGATACCGGTGGTCCTGGCGCGGTCTACGTTATGCAGGTTGAGGATGGTGCAGACATCGCCGGAATGGGTGGTTTGATGGGGACAGCAATGTTCTCTCGCGGGTTTGTAGGTGCCGTGGTCGATGGCGGGGTGCGTGATCTTCCTCAGCTTAAGAAGATTGGTTTTCCCGTCTTCTCAACCGGTTCAGTTCCATCTACTTCGGTAGGCCACTACCGCTTCGGAGGAATGAATATTCCTGTTCAGTGTGGCAGCGTCACCGTCCACCCTAACGACATCATCGTGGCCGATCAGGATGGCGTCGTGGTTGTGCCACGCGAACATGCAGCGGAAATATTGGTACTTGCCGAGAAGCTCGATAACACCGAACACTCCATGTATCCCTTTATAGAGAAGCTGCACTCCATTCAGGAAGCAGTGAAAGAATTTGGCAGAATTTAGCCTCTACAACACCTCAGAATTCCGGTTAGGCCATTTGTCCCATGACATCTGGCCTTCTGCCGTTTCAGATGGTTTCACTTCAAAAGACTCATGTCTGGCGCGGCTGTAAACGAATCCGTTTGCCACAGCGTCTGTTCAATAGCAGGAACGAGGAAAGTTAATGTCCAATCAAGCCGGTCGCGCACGCCTTACCCGTCGTCGTTTTCTCCAGTTATCTCAATCAGCAGTAGCGATTGCCGGTGCTGCCCCTCTGCTCGGTACAGCAACCGAAGCCCTTGCCGCTCCGGCTTCGGAACATTCAGGTCCGGCGGTGGACTACTACGACAAAATGGGCGTTCCCAAAATCATCAATGCTGCCGGAACTTATACCACCCTAACGGCATCCATTCTGCCCCCCTATGTGCGTCGCGCTATCGATCAGGCTTCGCTGCATCCGGTACGGCTGCACGATCTGCAGGTTGCCTCTGGCGAATATCTGGCAAAAAAGCTGCGCTGCGAAGGCGCTCTGGTAACCACCGGAGCATCGGGCGCCATCACGCTCGCAACCGCGGCCTGCATGGCCTACGCCAACAACAGCAAGCCAGGTGCGATTCCCGAAGGCGCGCCAAACATGAAGAACGAAATCATCATTCAGAAGTCGCATCGCTATGCCTATGACCATGCCATGATGATCTGCGGTGCAACCATCCGCGAAGTCGTCACGCTCGACGATTACAAGCGCGCCTTCAACGATAAAACCATGATGACGAACTTCTTCAATGCCGCCGAAGAAGAAGATGGCCCAAAGGCGGAGATTGGCCGCGAGCAGTGGCTGGAGATCGCTCACCAACACAACGTTCCTTGCCACATCGACGCCGCTGCCGATATGCCTCCCATCTCCAATCTCTGGAAGTACACCGGCATGGGATTCGATCTGGTTAGCTTTTCAGGCGGGAAGGGAATTCGCGGCCCACAAAATGCTGGCCTGCTGCTGGGCAAAAAGCAGCTCACCGACCTGGCGCTGCAGAACACCAATCCCAATGGCGTCGCTGTCGGACGCGGCATGAAGGTCGCCAAAGAGCAGATCGTTGGCATGGTCGCCGCAGTTGATTATCTGTTGGAACAGTCGGATGAGGAAAACCTTAAGGAATACAACCGTCGCGCGGATGTCATCGCGCGTGCCGTGAAGGGAATTCCATCTATGCAGTCGCAGGTGGTTATCCCGCGTATCGCCAATCACGTTCCGCATCTGCTGCTCAAGTTTGATCCCTCCGTCGTCGGTGTCACCGTTCCACAGGTACAGGAGCGGCTACGCGCAGAGAGCCCCCAGATTGAACTCAACCCGAACACCGGCCACAAGCCAAATCAGGGAATCCCATCAGACGCCAACACACTGGTCGTAGGCGTCTGGATGTTGCAGCCAGGAGAAGATGTTATTGTTGGGCGCAGACTTCGCAAAGCCCTAACGCAGAAGGCATAACTGCTTAAGCATTTTTGCAATTGCAGCAAATTCATAATGTAGCGCCTTAGATAAAAATTACGCTTCTATCGACTTCAGGAGGTATCTCAATGTCTTTCTTCGATGGCCCAAACTGGTCGCGCCGTGACGTTCTCAAGCAGACCGGAATGCTCTCCGCACTGGGAGCGGCCAGTGCCGTCTCCCCTTTGACCGCCAGTGCTGCCAGAATCGCCGAACCTTCCGCCGAACATAAGCTGCCTGAAAGGACCGGAACCGACACCGACAACTTGTTTACTCGCATCGGCGTTCGTCCGCTCGTCAACGGCCGCGGCACTTATACCATCCTCAGTGGTTCGCGTTCTTTGCCTGAAGTCAAACAGGCCATGTACGAGGCATCGTTTTATTACGTTCATCTCGACGAAATGATGGAAGGTATCGGCGCCGAGCTTGCCAAACAAACCGGTGCCGAGTGGGGAATCACCACCACCGGATGCGCCGCCGCCATCTGTATGGCTACCGTAGCATGCATCGCAGGCACCAACGTCGAGCGCTGTCAGATCCTTCCTTACGGCAAAGAACGCTACGAAGTCATCATTCCCAAGCACTCGCGCAATCCATACGACATCGGCGTGCGCATGCCCGGTGTCGAAGTTGTCGAGGTCGCCACCGCCGAAGAACTTCAGTCCCGTCTCTCTCCGCGCACTGCGATGATCTATATTCTCTCTGGTCCGGCAGCAGCAACAGGCCCGCTCAGCATTGCCAACATCTGCAAGATGGCGAAAGCCAAAAATGTCCCTGTCTTTGTCGATGCTGCTGCCGAAGAGCCAATCAAGCCAAACATTCACCTTGCCGCCGGAGCTTCGCTGGTTGGCTACTCCGGAGGCAAGTGCCTGCGCGGGCCTCAATCCTCCGGTCTGCTGCTCGGGCAAAAGGACCTCTGCAAAGCTGCCTTCTATCAAAACTCGCCGCACCACTGCTATGGCCGCGCTCTGAAGTGCAGTAAAGAAGAGGCCATGGGCCTGCTTGCTGCAGTACAGAAGTGGTACAAGCGTGACCACGCAGCCGAGCAGCGCATGTGGCGCGGATGGCTCAATAACATCGAGAACCGTCTCAAGGGATTGCCTTCTACCAGCTTCACCTACGAAGAGCCTGTCGATCTCTCAAACCACGCTCCGACGCTGCACATCAATTGGGACGCCAATGTCCTAAAGATTACCGGTTCGGAGATGGCGACTCGTCTGCAGAATGGCACGCCGCGCATCTTCCTTGTCGGTGGCTCCGGAACCCGTCCCGACCACATGCAGAGCTCTATCGCCGTTATGCCGTACATGATGGACCCGGGCGAAGATAAGATCATCGCCGACGCGCTCTACGAAGCCCTCACCAACCCCGGCCATTACGAGAACCCCGTCATCCCCACCGGAGCACCGGCACAGATTAGCGGGACCTGGGCGGTCACCATCAACTATCCACGCGGCACTGGAGAGCAGACCTTCACCTTGCAGCAGGATGGAAACAACCTCACCGGTGCGCAGAAAGGCGAGATTTATAACGCCGATCTCAAGGGCACCGTGCACGCCAGCCAGGTTATGCTGCGCAGCAGTATGCCGGTCGGCGGCAATACTATCCACTGGACCTTCAAAGGCGAAGCCAACGGCAACGAGATCGCAGGCAATGTCAACATGGGCGAATACGGCGACGCGACGTGGAAAGCCGTCCGCGCCTGAACAAAGCAATTCAGTCAAGCCGCACGGTTGATCTTCTGCCGTGCGGCTTTTTTGCGCAATCATTTCTCTGTAGTTGTTTCCGCTAAGATGTAGAACAAAATACCTTAGGGCCGAAAGGTCCGCCACATACCAGCCTAGGCCGCAAGCCTACGCAGATAGCCGGGAATCTGAGCACTGAAGGCGCGACACATAGCACATCGTGTTGCACTACATACCTGAACGCAAACCGCTATAAGTAAATTTATGGAACAACAATCCAATATGCGAAATACTTCATCTTCATTTGCTGGCGCGCCACAATATGATCTGCTCCTGCAGGGCGGCCATGTCATCGATCCGCGAAATCGCATCGACGGCATCATGGACATCGCCATCAAAGACGGCAGAATCGCCAAAGTAGCCGATCACGTTCCATCCTCTGAAGCGCTCAAGACCATTCAGGTCAACGGACTCTACGTTACGCCCGGCCTCCTCGATATTCACGTTCACGTCTATGCCGGAACCGGCGAAGCTGGATCCTTTGCCGGCGATTACAGCGTTCCGCCCGATGGCTTCACCTTTCGTAATGGCGTTACCACGGTCGCGGATGCCGGTTGCGCCGGCTGGCGCAACTTCGAGGACTTCAAGCAGCGCGTTATTGATCGCTCCCTGACGCGCGTTCTCGCTTTTCTCAACATCGTTGGCCACGGAATGAGGGGCGACCGCTACGAGCAGGACACCTCCGATATGGACAACGAAGCCGCCGCAAAGATGGCGCGCAAATATCCCGAAAGCATCGTGGGTATCAAAATCGCGCACTTCGCCGGGCCGGAGTGGACCTCCGTAGAACGGGCCACCGCCGCGGGCAGGGAAGTCGATATTCCCGTGATGGTCGATTTTGGCGTCGATCATGCCACCCGTCCGCTCTACGATCTCATGACGCAAAAGCTCCGCCCCGGCGACATCTACACCCACATGTACTCCGGTCTTCGCCACGAGCAGGACCCCGAAACTCTCGGCCCCAGCAAAGCATTTCTCGAAGGCCGTGAGCGCGGCATCTACTTCGATCTCGGCACCGGCGGCGGCAGCTTCAACTGGTCGCTCGCCATTCCTATGGTCCGCGACGGTTTTTCGCCCGACTCATTTTCAACCGATCTGCACATTCGTAGCATGAATAGCGCCACCAAAGATCTCCTGAATGTCACCAGCAAGATGCTGGCCATCGGCATTCCGTTGACCGAAGCCATTGCCAGCATCACCTCGCGTCCTGCTCATGAAATCAAGCGCGACGATCTCGGCAATCTGTCAGAAGGCTCCGTCGCCGACATTGCCGTGCTGCGGCTCGTCAGGGGTGACTTCGGCTTTACCGATATGAAGAACCTTCGCGTCGAGGGCCACGAAAAGCTCATCGCCGAGCTTACGGTTAAGGATGGAAAGATCGTCTACGACCTCAACGGAATCGAGTCCCGGCCCTGGACCTCATCTCCGCAGCCACCCGAAGCCCATCAATCCCGCTGGACAATGTTCGCTCCTCAAGAACCCGACATGCACGGCTTGACGCCCAAAATCGAAAGCCACTAAGCGCAAACCACAAAGTAAATCGTCTCCATCGTCAGCGGACGTTTGGGTCTGGTTCACAGCTCCAATTCCAGTTTCTATCGCCGTTCATGGAACAAACTGGCTGAACTTTCGTAGAACAGTCTCAGCGATGGCAATTCACAGTTTGGAGATTGGTATGAGGAAGGCAGGCGCGATACTCCTGTTTCTCATTGCAGGTGTGCTGCCGGGGATTTCATCCACGGCACACGCCGATCAGCGAAGCGATCAAGTGGATAGGCTTTTCGGTCGGTGGAACACGTCATCGACGCCTGGCATGAGTGTTGCAATCTTTCGCAACGGAAAACAACTTTACGCACACAGCTATGGGATGGCCAACCTTGAGCTTTCACAGCCAAACAAGGCAACGCTTCGCTATCCTATCGGTTCCATTTCTAAACAATTTGCAGGTTATTGCATCCAATTACTCGCCAGCGAAGGAAAGCTTTCTCTCTCCGATGATGTGCGCCGTTATCTGCCAGAGATGCACAACTTCGGCGAACCAATCACGCTGGAGATGCTGCTGAACCACACCAGCGGCATTCGAGATAATGTCATGCTGTTGTTGGCGAAAGGCAGGAACGTCAACGACGTCACTTCAGAGCAGGAATCCTTTGACATAATCGTTCGCCAGACCGGCCTCAACTTTCGCCCTGGCACACGCTACCGTTACAGCAATGCAAACTATGTTCTCCTGGCGAAAGTCGTAGAACGCGTTTCGGGAGTGCCCTATGCTGCGTTTCTACAACAGCACATCTTCGCTCCCCTCGGCATGAACCATACGTCCGTAGTCAGCGATCCGGTTGGGGTAATGAATAACCGCGCCTATGGCTATAGTGGAGATAAGCCCATTGTGCCGCAGACCTCAGTAGATTCAACCTATGGCAGTACTGGAATCCTTAGTACCGTTGGAGATCTTGCGATATGGAGCAGTCAGTTTTACGAGCCTGCGTCCTCTTCCAATGTGTTGCAGGCCAGCGTTTTTGCTCAGATGAAGAAACCGGGCATACTGAACGACGGCATTCCCATTACCTACGCCTCTGGTCTGCATGTGGAAAGCTTCCATAGAATTCCCTATATCGAACACACCGGAGAGGTGCCGGGATTTAAAGCAGACCTTCTGGTCTTCCCAAAGCAGAAATTATCGATCATTTTGCTCGCGAATACGGACACATGTGACGCAACCAAACTTGCCTTTGCCATGGCAGATATTTATCTAAAAAATGAACTTCCTTCTCAACCAAGTCGGCCACAGCCGGCTGCATCACCCGCGCATGTACTCCTTGAGCGCTATGCGGGAACTTACGAAATTCTGTCGAGCACCTCGTTGATAGCTCCTGGTCGCAAAGTCCACATCACGCTGGACGGCAATTCGCTGCGTTATAACGACGAGAGGTTGCCGCTGCTTGCCTCTTCAGACCATGATTTTTATTCGCAACAGGGCCAGGTGCGGATAAGCTTTCTTCCTCTTAAAAATAGTTCCAAAGATTGGATGGTCGTAGTACACGATCCATCCGGTACAGATTTTGCTGGAAGGCGTGTTGAGAAGGTCTCTCTGCCTGCTTTATCGGTCGCACCGTTGCCACCCGATGCCTATGCCGGACTCTATTACTCCACAGACCTCGACACCGTATACACGGTCTTAGTTAATGGAAAGCTATTGAGTTTGCGAACTCCACGCGGTGAAGTCCCATTGCTCCTGCATTCAGGCGATTTCTATGACGTAAAAGGAAACCTGCCAGAGGGAAAAGCTTCCGGGATGCTGGAGTTCACTCGAACCGGATCGACCGCCGATGGATTTTTACTTACGTTCTCCGGCGCACGTGCAGCAAATATTAAGTTCACTCGGATAAACAACGAATCTCGATGACAAGAAGTATGATCTCCGCATAGCCAGGACATCGGAATTGTCTACGATTAAGCCGCGTTTAACAACATAATCGCCCATTCTCACGCTTGAAAGGAAGTAGATGAAGCGCATTCTAAGCACGGTCGTTCTGCTTGTCTTTATTGCTACTGTTGGCGCATCAGCCGAAATTAAACTATCTTCCTGGACGCCGATCTTTACCGGCATCGATCAGGCTTCCATCTCCATCGATGGAAAAGATGCGAGCGTTGCCTATGCCATGCGCGTCGATCTCAGGGCAAAAGGCATCAGCTTTATCGGAACACCGCACACCGGCACTTTGGATACGGTCTCCGATACCGTATCTGACTTCGCTGCGAAGAACCACGCTCAGGTGGCAATCAATACAGGATTCTTTTCTCCCTGTTGCCATGCAGTTGCTGAAAGCAAAGACATCTTGGGGCTTTCCATCGTGGATGGAAAGATAGTCTCCCCTCCATCCGATAACGGCAAATACAATGACGCGCTTCTGATTGCGCAGCATAACAAGGCCACAATTACAACGGTCTCCTCCACTACAAACCTTTCCAAAGTTTTGGTCGCAGTCGCCGGTTCGGCAGTCATCGTACAGAAGGGAAAGAACACCGGCGACGTCAATAAATTGAATGGCGCGGATGCGGCGAACCCTCGCACTGCGGTAGGCCTGTCTAAAAATCGTCGTTATCTCTACCTGATCGTTGTTGATGGACGCCATCCCGGTTACAGCATCGGTACCACAAACCGCGAAACGGCCGACATGCTTATCCGTCTGGGTGCATACACTGCGCTCAACCTCGATGGAGGCGGCTCGACGACAATGGTGAAACAGAATAAGCAAGGCGGCATCGAGATTGTGAATCGCCCCAGCGGAGGAAAAGAGCGCCTCGATGCCAGCGCGCTCGGCGTGCGTGCCTTTCTGCTACACGAATAAGCGAGTCTTTAGTCGTAACTTCGTTACGAAAACGAATAGGACAAGACAGCATAAATGTGGTATGTGAATATAGCGAACACAATAGATTGTGTTTACTTATTGACAATCAAAAGTGGTTACCCTATTCTGTCTTCGTAATTATTTCGCCCCGAAGGGATTCGTCGATGTCACATATTACCGTAGAACTGCACGAAAAATATCCGTACGAACACATAGCTGAGTGGGAGTATGACTTTGTTCATGAGCGGATGAAATTAGTTGGGTGTTTTCAGGATGCTTCTACAAGGGGCACTGATGAGTATTTACCGAGGGGTTGCTACTTCAGTGAGACGGCAACTTTTGAGGGCGTTAAACAAGCCTGGAGTGACATCAAGACGCGTTTGGGCAGGCATGTCAGTATGGAGTTTACAATCGGCACTTCATATGGTCTTGGGCTGAAACCTGTCGTGCCACGTATGACGGCTCCTTCGTTTATGGAAGCCTGTCTACCACTTGCACGCCCAACAACCAACCTTAGCTCTCTTTATGGCACCTTGCTGACACAGAGGCAAAAGTAATGACCGCAAGTTCCGTTTCTCATAAAACTAAATGCGATGACTGTAAAAGGGAATTTCTGGTTCCACCAGAAGCTATCAATCCAGACGGCACATATTTATATCGGTGTCCGTTCTGCCAATTGGAGAATGGTGAAGCGCCAATTCAACAGCATTGAACAAACCCACGGCTTAGTTTCCTACTTAGGAACGCAAACAGAGTACGGCAGGAATCAGGTGACTTAGAGCTCCCATATCTCATTGATCTTAATGGGTGTAGCTGATTCTAAAACTGATGGCGGAGAGACAGGGATTCGAACCCTGGATACCTTGCGGTATACACGCTTTCCAAGCGTGCGCCTTCAGCCACTCGGCCATCTCTCCGCAAACTGGCGGGACTTCTTGAATCTAACACATCTGCGCCGCAGAATCCTGCCTACCGCTAACCTCACGGAGCCTGCGCTTCCACATCCTGCTTTATATTCGCTGCCGGAGCCAGATCAATCGGAGTGCCGTTCATCATGTACCGTTGCAGCGTTGAAGCATCGCGCCAGTTCACATGCCATCCGTCATCAATCGCCAGCAGAATATACTGCCCAGGCAGAACATCGTACAGATCGTAACTGCCGTCGGTATTGCTCTGGTCGCGGCGAATAATATTGATTCCCGTTGCTTCGCCCAGCGTTGCCGGCACCAGAACCACCATCGCTCCTTCCACCGGCTTACCCTTGTGCATGACGAATCCTTGCAGCGACGATTTCCCTTTGGCCACATGCACCACCAGCATAGAGTTTCCACTGGGCACGGTCACCAGCTTGCCGGTAGCAGTGGCAAACTGCGCTGTCACGTCGGTGAGAAATAGATCAGGCCTGCCTTCAATCGCCACCTGATAATGTCCCGGCGGCACCTCCAGCACATGTTCGCCGTTGACCTCTCTGCGCTGATGCATCACGCCATTCGTCAGCAGAAAAGCTGGGCTGCGCCTCGCTATGCTACGACCTGTCTCCGGATCGAACAGGCCTATCTGCACCGAGCTCGCCTCTGGCTCAGGAATGCCTTCTACCTGGATTGAGACATTGGCCATCGCCGAAGGTGCGCTTGGATCTAATACCTGCGCCGAGCCAGGAACGACGTCCACCAGCGCTGGCGGTCGTCGTTCTCCCGGCGCCTGCATCGTTATCTCGTACTGTCCCGGCGTAAGGCCGCCAATGTCCATTACCCCCTGCGAGTTCACTCGAATCGACACCGGAACAAACCCTGCGTTGCCGTCCGACGAGACACGTTCCACCATGGGATACGCCTGAATGCGCCGCCCATTCGCCGCTACTTCCGCACTGGGCATAATACGCAGATGCATCGAAGGCACCGGATGCAGTTGCAGGTCCGCCTCATGGTTGTCACCGGCACGAAGACTGATCGTCTCCGCTTCATTCGCATCGCTGGTCCCCGGATACCACGTCAGCGGATACACCACATCCAGCGATGGGTCTGCCTCAGACCCTTCATTTACTCCCTGACGCTGCGGCTGCGCTGCAACGGCATACCACACCTGCGCCTGCACCCGGATTCGATAGTCTCCCGGCGGCAGATTGTCGAATTCATAGACTCCGCGATCATCGGTCGTCGCTGCGCCACGTGTTCGCGCCTGTGGCTGCGCTTCATCTGCGCCGCCTGCAGCAAGCTTCAGCAAAGACACCCTGGCCCTTCGCACCGGCTCTCCAGCCTCGTCCAGTACCTTGCCCGTAATAACACCCTCCGGCGCAATACGAAATCGCAGGTCCATCGTTGGCACAGCAGTCGTCAGCACAATCCCACTGGAGAACTCTTCATGTTCGTTATAGGCCTGAGTCACATATCCCGGAGCGCTCGCCGTCACTCTCCACATTCCCGCTGAAGGCAGCGGAATCGAAAACCGGCCATGCTCATCGCAGTCAAACGTTTCCAGCGGAGCAGGGAACTGACGGACCGACGTGTTATTTCTTGGCACCTGTGTTGCCGTTAAATGGCAGTGCGAAACCGGCGCTCCATCATTCGTCCCTACAACCACACCTGTAATGCGAAAGGGAGCTGCCGTAGCCGCGGCCTTCGTCTGTGCAATATCCGGCGTTACCCCGACGCATAAGATCACAAGCGTCCATAGCAGGGAAGTCCACCTCATCGGTTCATCTCCCCTGTGGCAACTGCGTCCAGCTCAAGCATTGGCTTTTCGCCCACACGCAGAGTCACTGTCTTTACATGCGCTGCAAAGGGAGTCAGCGTGGCCGCGTCACTGTAGTCCGCCTGATGGCGCTGCTCAAACGCAATCGCGCGATAGTTTCCCGGTGGCAGATGCTCTAAATTGAATGCGCCCTGTAGATTGCTGCGCACGGTATAAACCGGTTCTGCACTTGGAGTCGAAGGCACCAGATAAACCCAGCACGCGACCGGCCCCTCATTCGCTCGACATACACCCTGAAGCGCCGCCACCTGGTCGCTTACTGTAACTCTGATCTGTGCGGCACCCGCGCCCGCCGCAATTACCAGATCCTGCTGCAGCAGATCGGTCGCGCCGTACATGGCAGACTTGACGTACCATCCGCCCGACCCGCGTGCACGCAACCGATAGGTTCCTGGCGGAACAGTAAACTCAGCCGTCTGGTCGCGCTGCGTGGCAAGGTAAATAGATGAGTTAAAAAAGTCTGCATCAGGGTTCGTATTTTCCAGCGTCAACCCAAACTGTTGCAGCTTAGGCGGAGCGTTATCAGACGTTGCCGCATCATCAACTAAAAGCTCCACCGGCAGCTTTGGCACTGGCGACAGATGCAGCGCCAGATCGTCGATATCGTGATTGGTTACTGTTACCGCTGTCGAACCCTGTTCCACTCCCGCCCGCGAGAGCATCGTCACCATCAACTGATATGTCCCCGTCGGCAGCTCCATGCGAACGCTCTCTCTTGTATCTGTTCGCGAGATATTGACCGGCATAGGAATCGCCAGCCCGGAACTGGAACGCGCCACAATCCGAGGGAACCCGCCCTCAACGTCGCTGTCAAACGTTGCCTTTACTTTGTACGTGCGGCCCATCGCAGGATGAAGGTCGAAGTTCTGCTGCTCGCCGCTCTTGATCGTGAGAACTCCATCTGCTGGAACCGACACCGGCAAGACCGCCTCATTGCCGCCTCCCAGCCGAGGAGCATACATCGTTGCCAACCGATAGTCTCCCGCAGGAACCGGCAGCCGGAACTGCCCATGTGCGTTCGTCTGCACCTGCGATACAGGAATCCAGTGATGACCACGATCGTCAAAGGTGCTTCTTCGCGCCACCACAATGACGTGAGGTAGCGGTTCGCCATCCGAGGCCGTCACCGTTCCCGTAAAGATCGCCTCCGGATAGAGCCGCAGCTCCAACGGCTTCGACAGCTCCTCACGAGGAACAGAAAGGCCCGGACTGAACCCCCACTCTGTGCTCGGATAAAACCCCGGCTTCGATACCAGCACCGTTCCTGAAGCGTCGGTGGCTCCATCGAACTCGAAGCTGCCATCATGCCCGGTCAGCATGGCATGGTTGTTCAGGCGAACCAGTGCGCGCCAGACAGGGAGCCCGGTATTCGCGTTCAACACCCGCCCATGAATGGGGTAAGGCCCAGAGGCGCCGCTCGCCGAGTCCTGCGCCCAAGCCGCTTGACCGGACATGAAAAGGACGGCCAGCCACAGGAGCCAGACCCACCGGGACCTCTGGAAACGAACATGGCTCCATCCTCGTCGCATCATCTCTCACACAATGGCTCACGAATGAGACGCTTCAATCGCCGCATTCGTGAGAGCAGATCTAAGGGAATCATGGCCCTCTGAAGAAGCTGGATCACGTCGAATTTCTATATAGATAAGTCCTTTCATAACTGAAAACTATTCGGGAAACCTCCAGTTTCGCTTCTAAATACAATGTCCGATAACACATATTATGTAAACTTGGAATTCAGAATG
This sequence comes from Edaphobacter sp., assembly GCA_035656355.1. GTDB lineage: Bacteria > Acidobacteriota > Terriglobia > Terriglobales > Acidobacteriaceae > Edaphobacter. The sequence goes on along the minus strand of DASRSR010000109.1, from coordinate 29,880 downwards.
AAACCGGTCCCGCGTTTTACCTCTTCCTATCAAGACTAGCTCTTCACTGGCGCGCTCTCTGCCCTCACGCGATTCATTCGCTTCGCCGTCAGGTATCGTCGTACGGGAATGTCATACACCACCATCACCAGGTATGCGAAACCCGTTAGCGCGACGACCCCCACCATAACAATGATTGCCAGCTCAATCGTTCCCGGCTTGTGTGTGCTGTAGTAGTTGGCAAATATCCAGATCGCCATATAGTGCGTCATGTACAGCGGATACGAAATCTTTCCCGAAAAGATACACAACGCCTCCGACGCTTTGGTCAATGCCGCTCCTGCACCCAGTGCCACCAGGAATGGAAAGTAAAATACGACGACCAATAGCTCAGCCAGCCAGTTCCACTTAAAATAAGGCATCAGGAAGGCGGCCAGCAGAAGCACCGTCAGCCCAGCGAACCCAAGCCTGTTCTTGATAATCCAGTTCGACCGATAGACCAGCAGGCCAGCCAGAAACGAATACGCTACTCTGGCGCCGCCGTCCCAGAAAGTCGCACCGCCCCATCCGCCCATCAGCGAGTCGGAGCGATGCGCAACAAAGCAAAGCGCCGCCGCTGCCAGCGTCAGCGTAAGCAGCAACCAACGTCTGTTCATTCTGTACAGAACGACTCCGTAAAATATGCTGGCAACGTACTCCCAGAACAGCGACCATGCCGGCGCATTCAAGCTGAACAGGTTGAAGCTTCGCTCCGTCATCGACGGAAACGGAATCAGCAGAACGGACGCAAGAAAGATCAGCGCAATCTTCCCCGCTCCATAAACATGCTGAAGATTTGAAAATGGATCGAAGAGAAATGCAATCAATCCCAGGACCGAGCCCAGAACAACCAGCGGATGCAACCGTATCAATCTCGACTTCAGAAACTCGACGATGCCCATTCGTCCAACGCGGTCGTCATAGGCGTACCCAATCACAAAGCCGGACAGGCAGAAAAAGAAATCGACTGCCAGGAATCCGTGTCCGACAAAATTCTTGCTGTAGTCGGTAATCGCCATCTCCATAAAGTGGAAGGTGACGACAACGACTGCGGCCACTCCCCTCAGACCATCCAGAACTTCAAAGTGCTGTTTGGTCTTCAGAATATTTACATCCGGATTACGCATCCTTCTCCCAATCTATTTGGCCCGTTGCTCTGGCTGTTTTCATAGTCTGTAAATCAAATTGCTTCCCGGTACTTTGATACTATCGTCAGAAGTCTCCATGCGAATTGTTCAGGCCGTCTTTGGCGTCTTTCATCACTTTGAACTCGCGCGCGAACTCAATCGGCGCGGCCACCTGGAGACCATTTACTCCACCTTTCCCTGGCAGCGGCTCAAACGCGAAGGCCTGCCACACAATAAGGTTCAGACCTTCCCCTGGCTCCACGTGCCGGAGTTCCTCCTGCAACGCAAAGGCATTCGTGCTCCGTGGCTTTATGACCAGCTTGGCTACGCCAACGCGCTTGCCTTTGACGAATGGACCCTCCGGCGCATTCCACCCTGCGATGCCTTTATCGCCATCTCGGGAGCCGGATTAAAGACTGGCCAGTTCGTTCAGCGGCGCGGCGGAAGGTTCATCTCCGACCGCGGCTCCACCCATATCCGCTATCGTGCCAATCTGCTCGAAGAAGAAGACCGTCGCTGGGGAATCTCGCCCGTAACCAAAGAAGATCCCCGTGATTTAGCACGTGAAGAAGCGATCTACAACGCAGCAGACGCCATCACCGTACCTTCAACGTATGCCCGCCGAAGCTTCATCGAGCTGGGGATTCCAGCAGAAAAGATTCATCTACTCCCCTATGGTGTCCTTCTTGACCGCTTTAAAAAAGTTGCAGACCCTCCTGTCGACGCCTTTGAGGTTATCTACGTCGGCCGTATCAGCCTGGGTAAAGGATTTCCCTATCTCCTCCAGGCCTTCGCAAACTTGCGCGTTCCAAAGAAGCGTCTCACAGTCATCGGCGGAGTCGATGCTGCAATCAAGCCTGTTTTGGAAAAGCTTCCGCAGGAGGCGGTCACCTTTGCAGGCATGCTTCCCCAGGTGCAATTAAAGGAGTGGATGAGCCGCGCTCATGTCATGGTGATGCCAAGTCTGGACGACGGATTCGGAATGGTAATGAACCAGGCCATGGCGTGCGGCTGCCCTGTCATCGCCACCACCAACACGGGAGCCGAAGATCTCTATACCGACGGCGTTGAAGGCTTCATCGTACCTATACGCGATCCGGCTGCCATTGCGGTTCGCATGCAGCAGCTCGCTGACGATTCGGCACTGCAAGCCCGCATGAGCGAGGCCGCGCTCGCGCGTGTCCATCAATTAGGCGGCTGGCAACAATATGGCGACGGGTGGGAATATCTCCTTCAAAACCTCACGAGAAAAAGCTGACGCACAATCGGGTGGAAGCGCATAACGTTACGTCATCTTGACCGAAGGCCCAAAGGGCCGCAGTGGAGAGATTCCTGTATTTTGTCTTCGATTTCCTAATCAGGTCAGTGACGACGAACATATCGCATTCAGCGAGCAGCCAGACGGCAGCCAGGAATGCCTTCCCTATTCCCTGCCGCCCCCCACAAAATGCACGACCTCCAGCCGGTCCCCTGCCGTTACCGTTGCCTGCGCCCATCCCGTCCGAGGAACGATCTCGCCATTGTGCTCCACCGCTACGCGGTCGCTCTTCAATCCGAGTTCGGCAATCACGCCATCCAGCGTAGCCGGATCGGAAAGTCCATCAAACGTGCGCGATTGTCCATTGAGTACAAGAGTCAGGGGCATAACTTAAAACTAGCATCTGTCGCGCTCCAAACATCATTGCAACTGAGAAGCCATCCAAGGCACTCATCTTGGCTGGAGTCTACCCCAATGCAACGTCATCTCGACCGAAGGCCCGCAGGGCCGTAGTAGAGAGACTCCCTGTATTCCTTTACCGAAGCCCGGATCTGAAGTCAGAAGACCCTGCTCAGGACTGGGCCTGCGGCGGATTACCCTCCTTTCCGCCATGCTGAGGAAACCTCCATCGAGTCCTCATCGGCAGTCAGGCCCAAAACTTGAGTGGATGAATCTCTAGGAATGACTCTGTTGCTCGATTACTTGCTTAGCTTCAGGTCCTTTACGACGCCCTCAGTGTTATGGGCAAAACGAATCCCATAAATACCGTCCGTTGATTTCAGTTTGCCCGGCGTCACCAACTCAGACTTGTTATAGCTCGCGACCACCTTGCCATTGATCGCGCACTCAACCTTGTCGCCCTTCACCGACATCGCGATCTCCTGCGTCACCGGCTGACCAACTCCGGCAGCTTTATGAACTGCGTCTGACGGCGTAGGCCGCCGTCCACCCATCTGAAATGGATCTGGTCCGAACCCGCGCACGATAAACGTGCCGTTTCCGTACGCCGCACAGTACAGATAACTCTGATTGGCCGTCCCCATGTCATTACCCGCAATGACGATCCCATATGGATGCGGATGCGTGTTCAGGTTCATGAACTTTGGCTCGGTAAACGTCGCGCTCACGGTGTAATCGCCCGATGCCTTATTGGCTGGATTCCAGTACGTCACCGCTGGCCCGGTCATCACATGCAAAGCTCCGCCCTCTTCAGTTAGCTTCGCGTCCTTAATCGTCTGGCCAGCCTTCTCGGCATTGGCATCAACCTTTCCTGTCCATCCCGGCGCTGAGATGCCGCCGCCAGCAATCGATCGGGAGGTGTCCCCCTGCGCCAGCGCAGAGCCGGCAAAAGAAGGTAGAAGGAGAGCAAAGGCGGCTGCGGCAAAAGAGACAACATGAAGTCGGCGCATCGGTGGAATATCCTTTCGCGAGACAAATAACTGCACCGGAATTATAGGATCCATCAACTACGCCTGGCACTCCGGAAATGTTGTCAAGAGCGAAATCCCATATCTCCCTGAAAGCACGAGCGATAAATTTGCCGAATTACCTACCTCAATTGATTAGACTTAAAACAGTCCCCGATTTAACCAATCTCAGGGCAGCATAAAACTTCAATCGACGTCATCTGGATTGTCATCTTCTGCCAATATTCGGACCATATTTTGAAGATAAGCGCCAACGGCGCGACGACATATCAGCCTGGGGCGATAGCCCCAGGAGAAAGACCACGCAAACGCAAGAGGGCTGAAGGCCCGATACACCTTTTTGACACGATGCCGGGTGCCCCATTCATCGCGACTGCTTCATCGTCGCGATGGGTGGGATGTACAACCTCTCACCGCCGTCATTCTGAACGAAGCCTTAACCTTTCACTCACGTCATCTGGACCGAGCCGAAGGCGAGTGGAGAGATCCCTGTATTTATGTCTTGTCATCCGGGAACTTATGCCTTGTCATTCTGTAGCGCAGCGGAGGAATCCGCTTCTTCTTCATGCAGAATCGCAGGCTGAGCACCCCAAACTCGAAGGTACTATCACCGTACTTATCTCATCTGTTTTGAAGACTTGGTACTTAAGTAGGGGGTACCTATCGGATCGTCCAGAGATGGTTCATCGGCCCATGTCCTTGCCCCAGCTTCTCCGACGTCCGGATCGCCTCTGCGACATACAGCTTTGCCGCCACCGCCGCTTGATATCCGGACTTCCCTTCCACCAGTCCGCACAGCAGCGCGCTTGAAAGCGCACATCCGGTTCCATGAGTTGCGCTGGAATTGATTCGCTCTCCTGTCAGCCACGAGCTCTCTCCTGCCGCTGTCAGCAGATAATCATCTGGCGGAGTCAGGTGTCCGCCGGTAGCCAGAACATTTAATTTGGACCGCCCCTGCTGCAGCCGCTGCGCTGCTTCTGGAAGGTCTTTACGTTCGTCGATCTCGCGGCCAGTCAGGATTCCAAGTTCGTCCAGGTTTGGCGTTATCCAGTCAACCAGCGGCAGTAACCGCGTCCGCAGTGCCTCTAACCCTTCTAGATTCAATAATTCCCTGCCAGAACTTGAACTCAGTACCGGATCGAGGACAACAATCGGCATATCTCCTTGAGATTGCAAATCTTCCAGAAAATCGGCGACTGCCGCAACCGTTTCTCCTCGCGCCAGCATCCCAATTTTTATGCCCGCTGCGGGCAAATCGGCATATAGAGAATCCAGCGTTTCCCGCACCGTTTCAGAATGGACTGGATACACTGCGCTCACTCCGATGGTCGATTGCACGGTCAGACTGGTAATACATGAGGTGCCAAACAAGCCATGTGCGGCAAAAGTCATCAGGTCAGCCGTCACTCCGGCACCAGAGGAAGGGTCAAACCCAGCGATGGTTAAAACAGTCTTCATCGAGAAAGCAAACCTTGAATTCTGTGAGCAAAACCGCCAAAGTTCCGGTTTTGATAACTTTTTCAAAAAATATCAGTATCTGGCTGGATTGTCTTCCGGACCGTCAATTATGTATTAAATTCTCCTAATTTCTGTCGATTTTGCCTTACTCCCTGCCCAATTTCCTTTAGCACATCGAAACCTGTTCGGCAATGTCAGGTTACTGCTAAATAGCTAATAGAGTTTGACTTGGCTGGTTCAGGTTGGGAAAATTAATGACTGGAGCAAATGCATGAAGACAATCCCTTCCAAAACACGCGGCATGAAGGCCACGATGATGAAAGGCGGAGTTGCCCTCGTGGCGTTGGCGCTGGGACTCGGAGCCGCAGCCTCAGCTACCGATCAGGCCCCTGCAGTAAAGCAGCAGAAGAAGCACATCAGCCTCCGGCACTGGGTCCAGATTGGCACAGCTTCCTGGTACGGTCGTCACTTTCAGGGCAAAACGACCGCGAACGGCGAGTCCTACAACATGTATGCCCTCACCTGCGCTCATAGGACTCTGCCCATGGGAAGCTGGATTCGGGTCACAAACCTCAAGAACCACAAGTCCGTCTTTGTGCGCGTCAACGACCGCGGACCAGTTCCTGAGAACCGCGTCGTCGATCTCTCCTACGCAGCTGCGCACGCCGTTGGGATTAAAGGCGTCGCTAAGGTCAAGCTGGAGCCGGTCAACAGCTCCAATCCCGAACTGACAAAAGAGCTACTGGCGCAGATCAACATTCCTCTGCTTCCAGTTCCCGGCCAATAATCCGCTGGCAAGCCAGTTAGACTGGTGGTGTGACAAATCCAGCTAAGCCCTCTTCAAATCACAAAGACCGTCTTGCGGTCGCCCTCGATGTTCCTTCTGCTCAACTGGCCCTTGAGCTTGCCGACCAGCTAAGCGGCACCTGCCAGTGGCTCAAGGTAGGCATGGAGCTCTACTATGCCGCCGGAAATGCTCTGGTCGAGGAGCTCCGCAAGCGCGGCTTCAACATCTTCCTTGATCTCAAACTCCACGACATTCCCAATACGGTCGCCGGAGCCGTTCGTTCTGCTTCGCAGGCTGGAACTTCCCTGCTGACGATCCATGCATTCGGCGGTCCCGCGATGATGGCAGCAGCAGCCGAAGCCGCCAGCGGCCCGAACGCTCCGAAGCTGCTGGCCGTTACGGTACTCACCAGCATGGACGCGGAGCAGCTTGCTGCGATTGGAGTTCCCTCTTCTCCCGCAGACCAGGTTTTGCGCCTCGGACGGCTGGCGAAACAGGCTGGCATTGATGGAATGGTCTGTTCTGCCGAAGAGGTAGGAATATTAAGGGCCGAACTTGGGCCAGAGGTGCTGCTGGTTATTCCGGGAATTCGTCCGGCAGGCAGCGACATTGGCGACCAGAAGCGGATTGCCACGCCAGCACTCGCTATTCAGCACGGAGCTTCGATGCTGGTCGTCGGCCGGCCAATTACCCGTGCTGCCGATCCTGCGGCCGCAGCCAGCGCTATTCTCAAAGAGATCGAAGAAGCCATACAAGACTGAATCATCTCAGATAAAGTTCAAAAATTCTGTTGGCTGTACCTGCGCTCCGGGAAATACCAGATTGAGATTTCTGGAGCCAAGTGTCTTGTAGGCTGCTTCGCCGAGCACACGCCGGAAGTCGGTAGTTACAACCAGATCGCGGCCTTCGTTCAACTGATCGTTATCGAGGCCTGGCCATTTGCCGTAAATTTTGCCGCCCCTGACCTGACCGCCCAGAACAAACATTACATTGGCATGGCCATGATCTGTGCCGGCGGTCCCATTCTGCCGGGCCGTTCTTCCAAACTCGGACATTGTAACCAGAGTGATGTTCTCGGCATCTTGTCCCATATCCTGCCAGAAGGCGGCAATGCTGTCGGAAAAATCCTTGAGCCGGTTTGCGAGCTGGCCATTTACGTTGCCCTGGTTTTGATGGGTATCCCAGCCCCCAATATCAGAGAACGCAGCCTCGACACCGAGGTTCGCCTTCATTAACTGCGCGATCTGTCGCAGACTGTTGCCAAAGAGACTATTGGGATAGACCACTCCTGCTGCCGGTTGGTAATGCGCAGGATCGGTTGCTTTGAGCATCTTGACCGCCTGAAAGGTCTCCTCGCCCGTACCGTGCAGAACAGCGTCCGTGCTCTCGTCATACATGGCCTGAAAGGCACTGCTTATGGGAGCGGCTTGCGGACCACGGCCGCCAACAGAGAAGCTTGCCAGATTGCTAAGAGCGATTGCGGGGATTTTGCCTTCGAGAGTGCGCGGCACCTGCGCCCCCAAAGCAACGGCACGGAATGGCGATGGCTTGCTTCGCAGCAGTTCGGCTTGCAATGCGCGATTCAACCATCCATCAGGAGTCGATTTGATTCCCGGAGTCCCGCTTTCCATGTAGTCTTGTGCATCGAAGTGTGAGCGGGTCGTATCAGGCGAACCAGCGGCAGGAATAATGGCAAGATGGCCCTGATCGTAAAGCGACTTAAAGGAAGCCATCGCCGGATGCAGACCAAAGAAGCCGTCAAGGTCGAGTACTTCGTTCTGTTTAATGGCAATGGTGGGTCGCATGGCATAGTAGTTCTTCTCGCGGTATGGGACCACGATATTTAGTCCATCCGCTGCGCCACGCTGAAATAGAACAACCAGCTTCTTTTGATTGCGAGAAGCGGCGGTCATTTCGGCCATCACCGTGCGAGTGAGGAAACTTGGGATCGCCGAGGTGCCAACAAGCGCCAAAGCGCCACCTTTCATAAAGCCGCGTCGTGTGATTCCCATGGTTCAACTCCTCTCGCTGCTGTGGATGCCCTGCTATCACAAACGCCATTTCGAAGACGAAGTTTCGAGATCGGCCATTTTATTTAGCGCCGCTGAAAATCTGGCGAGCCAAGTAGCAGACCTGCCATCACTTCTGCCTCACGGTCGTCGGCTGGCTTAGTTTGGCGCACTGGTGACGCGGCGTTCAGGACTCTCGCCATTGGCTCGCGGCGTTTGGTGGTAATGCCAAAGTTTCGCACAGCATCTTCCTGTGCCGAGGTGTTCTGGAACTGCTGGAGCACGGTCTCTCGCGTGTGAGTGCTTGCAGATTGTCCTAAAAGAATTGACTCCAGAGATTTTTCTTTCGCGGCTGCCGCAGTATCGGACGATAACGACAATGCGCCCGATTCGGGTTCCTTCAGGAGGCCGCGCCAGTCAGTTTCAATTCCGTTCATGCGGTCGCTGCTCAGAATCAATGCAAAGTTCATTCGATTGACCAGGTCTCCTGTGTTGACCCAGGCGTCAGAACTCCAGCTATATCCATTGGGAGTCTGCATACCGTAGAGGGGCATTCCAAGACGATTGAGCGAAGCAACTAAAGGCTGCGCGTTCGTTACATCTGCACCAGTGGCGCGGGCTGCGGAGACAACAAACTCAATTGGCGTTTTGATCTTGGCGCGGTAGACCTCGGGAGACCAGAACTCAGGTGAGTCGAACATAGTGCGCAGCACGGTCTTGATGTCGCCACCGCTCGACAGGAAGGATTTGGTCATGCGATCTACCAGAGCGGGCGGTGGATTGTCGCTGACAAAACGGATAGCGAGTTTGGTCGAGATGAACTTTGCCGTAGCTGGACTGGTAGCCAGCATATGGAGGACTTCCAGCCCTTCCTGCTCGCCGTTTTCTTTAATCTTCTTTCCTAGAATTATCTTGGTGCCGGGTTCGTGCCGGCGCGGATCGAACTGATACTCCGCACCCTGATCTGGCCGGCTGATTGTCCATCCCGTTAAAGCCTTGGCCACAGAGATCACGTCCTGCTGGGTGTAACCCTTTCCACAGGCTTTGTCGAGTTCTTTTGCAGGGCGATCTGCGCTGACCTCGCACTGCACTCCGAGGGTATGAAGCTCCATCAACTCGCGACCGTAGTTTTCGTTCAGGCCTCGATCTTTCAGAGCTTTCTTTGCTTGAGGATTTTTAGCGCGCTGTGCTCGTCTTTCTGCGTTTTTCGCAGCAATTGAATCTGGTCCAATGCTCAGCCAGTTGTCGAGATAGACCAGCATGGCTGGGCTTTTCGCCGTAGCAACCAACAGGTTCTCGAACTTTCCCAGGGCGTTTGGCCGGATAACGTCTCGTTCAAAGGCGGGTAGAAGATATGGCTCATACTGATTTTTGCGCAGATAGACATTGAAATGATTAAGCCAGAAGTCGGTCATAACAGCCTGCAACTGACGCTGGCTGTAGATGTCGCGAATGAGTCGCGATTGCAAGACTTCGTTGTCTACCATACGAGATGAGCTTTGTAACGCTTCCAATGTCTCTTTTTGCTGCGGATTCAACCCTTCCTGCAACGACCTGATCTCGCCGGGATTCAGGCTTCGGCGGAACGCGATAAAGTCTTCCGGGGACATGCCAACAATGCGTTGCATCCGGCTGTCTGGAGGAAGGTTGATGATCCGTACCGCATCAAGACCTGAATAGAGCTGTTGCTCGTGGGCTTCCATCGAGGGGGTGCGTGGATCGACGGTATCGCCTGGGAGGGCGGCTTCGGCGGCCATCATGCCATTGCCTATTTTCTTTGATGCTGTGCCGTTTGCTGCCTGTGCTGCTGCTTCGCGTCTTGCCTTCGCCTGCATATAGCTGGCGATGTTATCGCCATAGATCGCATGTTCAATCGGGTCGGCAGGCAGAGGCTCACCGATGCGGATCATTTGCCGCAATCGCTGCTGACTAGGGAAACGCGCCATCAGCTCTGGCTGCGAGAGATTCATTGCCGGAAACATCGCCAATCGTGCGTCGAGTGCAGAGTCGTCGATAGTCGAAGGATTTAATTGCTGGTCGAACCACTTGCGCAGGCCCATCGCTTCAACCGCTTCAATTTCTCCGGGTCGAGGCCCGAAAGTAAACCGGTTGAGAGCATGGAGAATACGATCCTGTCCCTGAATTCCAGTAGATGCCTTTTTGCTGCGCGCGCCAGCCACCATAGGTTGTAGTGCAATCAGGCAGCAGCAAAGCGTAGGTGCAACTCCGGCCCATATCTTGTGCTTTTGGCATCCGGCAGAAAGAGACATGGCAACCTCTCAATAATTAAAAAGAGATACAGCGGCTGCAAGATTGCATTGCTGCCTGCCTCAATCAAACCCATATTGAGTCCATCAGTTGCGTTGCGGGGAAGTCGATTTATCGCCAGATCCGCTTTATTAGAAAGCGGCGAGTTCTGCCATTGCCCGATAAAGGTCATCTGGCTGGGGCAGAATGGCGTCTTCCAGAATTGGCTGATAAGCAACAAAGGTATCCATGGAAGCGACCCGGCGCACCGGAGCATCAAGATCATGGAAGAGTTCGTCTCCTATGCGTGCGGCAATCTCTGCGCCATAACCCCAACTCAGCATGTCTTCGTGCGCAACGATAACGCGGTTGGTCTTCTTGACGCTCTTTGAGATTGTCTCCCAATCAAAAGGCGTAAGGCTGCGAAGGTCGATCAACTCGACTTCGATCCCTTTGTCACGATGCAGTTTCTGAGCAGCTTGTAAGGCCCGCGGCACTACCGCGCCATAGGTGAGCACGGTAAGGTCTTTGCCGGGAGAGACGATCTTCGCTTTGCCAAAGGGGATGCAGTAATCCGGGCCGGGATAAACAGCTCTGCCGTAGGTTTCACGATAAAGCCGCTTGTGTTCAAGAAAGATAACAGGGTCGTCACAACGGATAGCTGTACGCAACAGGCCGATTGCATCGAGAGCATTGGAAGGCATAACGATGCGTACGCCTGGCGTGTGGGTGAATATGCTCTCACCCGATTGCGAGTGATAGATTGAACCGCCGGTCAGATAGCCGCCAATGGGTACACGAATTACCAAGGGGCAACTAAAGCCGTTGTTGGACCGCCAGCGCACTAAAGAGAGTTCATTGCGCATCTGATGCATCGCCGGCCAGATGTAGTCGAAGAACTGAATCTCAACTACTGGCTTCAGACCACGCACCGCCATGCCAATCGCGCGACCCACGATGTTTGCTTCCGCCAGCGGAGAGTTCCATACGCGGTCGCTGCCAAATTCAGTTTGCAAGCCAGCAGTGAGCTTGAAGACACCACCCTTGCCCTTGATCTTTCCTGCGCGCAAGGGAGCTTCCCGGCTTGCATCAGCCACATCTTCGCCGAAGACGACGACCCGTTCATCGCGTCGCATCTCATCTTTGAGGCAGCAGTTGATGAGGTCCGCCATAGTGCGCTCGGTCGAGTCAACGGTGGGAACCGGCGTGGCATCAAAACGCGGATCCATCGGTGTGAGCGCTTCAGAATAGACATACCGGGAGATCGAATCGACGGAGGGCAGCTTCGCCATGACTGCTTTGTCGGCAGCGCGCTGTACCTCTTCGTCCACCTGCCGCTCCAGCCGATTGATACCGTCGGTATCGAGAATTCCTTCGCGCAGCAGCCACATCTGCATTCTCGAGATGGGATCGCGTAATGCGTCTGCTTCAAGCTCGGATGCCGGGCGATAGAGGCGCTCGTCATCACTGAGCGAATGAGAATAAGGCCGAATGACGTGGCCATGAACAAGGGCTGGCCCTTTCCCTGCCCTGCAGTACGCTACGGCCTCGACCATTGCCTTGTAGCTGGCGATTGGATCGGTGCCATCAATTTCAGCGAAGTGGAAGTTAGGAAAATTCGCTATCAGACGCGAGATATTGCCACCGGGTGTATTTGTCTCGACCGGTGTTGAGATAGCGTAGCCGTTATCTTCGACGACGTAGACTACCGGCAGCTTTTCATTGCTGGCTGTGTTCAGCGATTCCCAGAACTCTCCCTGGCTGGTAGAGCCCTCACCGATGGAGGTGTAAACCACTTCGTCACCGTGAAACTTTACGTCTTTGAATTCACGGTAATCGCCCGTGTGCTTTGCCGCAGCTTCGGGATGACGTGAAAAATATCGCCCTGCCTCAGCACAGCCAATGGCATGAAGGCACTGGGTCGCAGTGGAAGATGAGGTAGTAACGATATTCAGACGCGGGCTCGACCAATGCGACGGCATCTGGCGGCCACCGCTGGCGATGTCCTCGGCAGCGCCCACGGATTGCAGCAACTGCTCTTCGACGGTATTCCCCAGCGCCAGGCAGATGGCGCGGTCACGGTAGTAAGGGAAGAACCAGTCGTAGCCGGGACGCATGGCCATACCCGCCGCTACCAGCAGCGCCTCATGGCCAGCGCAGGACACCTGAAAGAAGATTTTCTGCTGACGTTTGAGTACGATCTCGCGGTCATCAGTGCGGCGCGACAGGTACATCAGCCGGTAGAACTCTACCAGCTTCTCCGGCGTCAGCTCCCCTTCCGCCGTCTTTTTTTCAACCGAGTTTGAGATCAGATTCCGGGCCATGATCGTTATCTCTGCCAAGCAGTGATTGTACTGTCTGAGACAGGCTTTGTTCCATTGCAAAAGGCGAGGCCGCCTTGCATCCAGGCGGCCCCTATGTCAAGTTTTCATGCAAGATAATGCAGCTAGAAAAGATCCTTATCAGACGAACAATGGAGCCAGAACCAGCGTGATGGTTGCGAGCAGCTTGATCAAAACATGCAGGCTGGGACCAGCGGTGTCCTTAAAGGGATCACCAACGGTGTCGCCGACGACGGCGGCTTTGTGTGCATCTGATTTCTTGCCACCGTACTGGCCGGTTTCGATGAACTTCTTGGCATTGTCCCAGGCGCCGCCGCCATTGTTCATCAGCATGGCCAGCAGAATTCCGGCGATGGTCCCAACCATAAGCAGGCCGGCAACCGATTCCGCTCCGGCGAGGTTGACAGGCACGCCACCGATGGCAGGCACCGGCAGAATCGTTCCCGGAGCATAGATCTCAGAGATTGCCTGGTAGCTTGGGCTGAAGTGGCGGAAGATAAGCCCGACGGCGACGGGAAGACAGACGACCAGCAGCCCGGGCATCACCATCTCTTTGAGTGCCGCACCTGTCACAATGTGCACGCAACGTCCGTAGTCAGGTTTTGAGGTGCCCTCCATAATGCCGGGGTTTTCTTTGAACTGATCGCGAACATCTTTGACGACCATCTGCGCGGAACGGCCCACGGCCTTAATTGCCATAGAGCTGAACAAATAGGTCAGCATCGCACCAAGCAGCGCACCAACGAAGACCGGGACCTGCGCGAGATTGATATTGGTGAAGCTCCAACCGGCAGGCATATATCCACCCGCCAGATGAACCTTATCCGCAACGATGACTTTGATCTCTTCAAGGTATGCCGAGAAGAGCAGGAACGCTGCCAGTGAGGCGGAACCGATAGCATAGCCTTTGGTGAGCGCCTTGGTGGTGTTGCCGGCTGAGTCGAGTTTGTCGGTACGCTCGCGGATTGACTCAGCCTGGTTGGACATCTCAATGATCCCCCCAGCGTTGTCGGTGATGGGACCGAAGGTGTCCATCGCGAGAATGTAAGCCGCGCAGCTCAACATACCCATTGTGGCCAGGGCAGTTCCATAGATTCCTTTTGCATAACTGGTGATTCCGACAACTCCAGATAGCCCCTGCACACCGAAGTAATAGCTCAGCAGAAGTGCTGCCGAGATGGCAATGACTGGAAGCGCGGGCGTCTCCATGCCAACTGCGAGGCCGCTGATGATGTTGGTGGCCGGGCCGGTCGTGGAGGCGGTCGCAATCGACTGCACCGGACGGTAGCGGTACTCGGTGTAGTACTCCGTGATCCAGACAAAGAGAAAGGAGGTGACCAGACCGACGACGCCGCAGCCGAGCAGCCATGCTGGGCGAACCAGGGGGCCATCGAGCATGGTGTAGACGGCGAGCGCGAATCCCCCCAGCGCGATCAGCGAGGTCAGATAGAAGCCGCGGTTGAGCGAGCGCATGGGATCTTCGGTTTCGTTGGTTTTGACGACATAGACACCGGCGATGCTGGCGATGAGATTGATGGCGAGGATAACCAGAGGAAAGAGGATTCCCTTAACGCCGAAGACTGGATAGAGAGCTGCGCCCAGAATCATTGCGCCCACGTTTTCCGCTGCGGTGGATTCAAAGATGTCAGCACCACGGCCTGCGCAGTCGCCCACGTTGTCGCCAACCAAATCTGCGATCACGGCAGGGTTGCGGGGATCGTCTTCAGGAATTCCGGCTTCGACCTTGCCTACAAGGTCCGCGCCGACGTCGGCGGCCTTGGTATAGATTCCGCCGCCGAGTTGCGCAAAGAGCGCTACGAGGGATGCGCCAAATCCAAAGCCGACCAGCTCATAGGGCACTGTCTGCGGACTCTGCAAGCCGCCATAGAAGACAAACAAAAGCCCCAGGCCGACCAGAGATAGCGCCACAACCACAAGGCCGGTAACGGAGCCGCCGCGAAGGGCTACCTGAAGAGCTTTATTCAGGCTGCCCCGCGCCGCCGAGGCGGTGCGAATGTTAGCGCGGATAGAGACGTACATGCCGGTATAGCCTGCGATTCCGGAGCAAATGGCGCCGACCAGAAAAGCGACGACGGTCTTCATAGCGAAGGGTGCTGTGCGCGCTGACATGTGGTATCCGGCAAAGAGCAGAATGGCGAGCACAATGGCAATGGCTCCGATGGTCCGGTACTGCCGCCGCATAAAGGCCTCTGCGCCTTCACGAATTGCGTTGGAGATCTTCTGCATCTCCGGCGTGCCGCAGTCGTGACAAAGAACATGGCGCGCCAACATCCATGCCGCGATTAAACCAATAATGCCGACTCCGATTGCCACCCACAGGCATAACCGCCCACCATCTCCACCGATATCCGCAGGTGATACAGGAACTTGCACCTGAACGGCCATGCCTAGAAGGGTTACTACATTCATGCAAAGGTCTCCTTAGAACGCAAATCCGTAATTATCTTTACGAAGGCCGCCATTAGAGCATGTGCAATTGAAGAGGGTCAATTCCGTGCCCGAACAACCAATGAGTGTCGTCAATTTTGCCATGATCTAACACAAGCGCAGTCCAAGATATTCGTATTCCACAATTGTGCGCCAGTACCTTTGCCGGCACGGGATAGAGGTCCGACATCTTGAAGCATCATGGTCCAAAAAGAATTTGAGGGGCTTATCCCTTCATGCGGTCCTTGATGCTATGGGCGAGCTTCTCGATTTCGTCAGCTTTTTTGATGACGTCAATTGAAAGCACATCTTTGTTGGTTTTATCGACGTCCTGCTTCAACTGAGTCGCCAGCAGCAACAGCTTATCGGTGTCTTCGACCAGATGTTTTTGACGATCGTTATTGCGCGCTTTCGCCTGCTGCGCCTGAATCTGAGGCGGCAGAGGCTCCTCTGGCCCTAAAGGAGGCAGGCCCGGACGAATTGGCTGGGGCTGTTGAGATGGAAATTGCGAGGAAGGTGCCATCTGCCCCATGCAGGCAGGACTATAAATTCCAGCACATAAAGCTGCGCCAATGATCGTACGATGAAACCGGTTCATACTGCCCCCTATCCGACGTCTCCTCTGCGAATTGCATCCAATCAGGCAATTCAAGCATTCTGTATGCATCCGACGAAAGCGAGACGCACCAATCATGCTCCTGGAAGCATTGCCCCGGCAAGGCGAGTACCTATCGAAAGTCCTTGCCCGTGACTGGCATAACTTCATCATCGATTTTGTATCCAAGGACCTTCCCCGGCTGCTCGTTGTCCTGATCATTGCATTCATTCTGCAGCGATTGGTCATTTTATTTGTCAACAGAATGAAGCGCCGTGCAGACCGGCATGTTGGAAATTCGCAACGGGCAGCCCAGTTGCGCACGGTAGCTGCAATTATCCGGGCGACCTCGTACGGCGTTATCGGATTCATTGTCCTGCTGCACGTCCTTTCAGTGTTCAACATCAATCTCACCCCTTTGCTGGCCTCGGCTGGAGTAGTCGGAGTGGGCATCGGCCTTGGGGCACAGTCCATCTTCAAGGACATGCTCAATGGCATCTTCATCCTTGTGGAGGATCAGTACAACGTTGGAGAGGTCATTAAGATTGCCGGGGTCCAGGGAACAGTGGAAGATCTAACCTTGCGCTTGACTCGTCTGCGAGACGGCGAGGGGACGCTTCACACAATTCCTAACAGTCAGATAGAAATTGTTGCGAATCTCTCTCGCGACTATTCCGTCGCTTCATTGCCTGTCAGTGTGGATGCAAGTGCCAACCCCGATAAAGTCATGGCAGTACTGCGGAAACTTGCAAATGAAGTGCGGAAAGATGTCGCTTTCAAGCAGGTCATTATCTCCGACCCTGACATACTCGGTGTCAACGATGTTCGCGGACGTGAGGTGATCTACCCTGTCAATCTGCGCGTCCGCGCCAATCAAAAAGATCCGGTACTTCGGGAACTGCGCCGCCGCATCATTCTTGAATTTGAGAAAGAGGGCATTCCACTCGGAATCTCGTCCAACATGCTGGTTATGCAGCAGCCAAAAGCAATAGGAGCGCCGGAATGAGCGGAACAATTCTCCTGATTGACGACAACGCCATCCAGGCAGCGACACGGCAGGCGATCCTAAGACGCGCAGGGCACTCGGTCGTGACTGCATCTGATCCTGCCCAAGTCTTGCAGCAAGTTCAAAATGACGCATTTTCAGACAATTTGGCCCTCATCATTACAGACCACATCATGCCGGCGATGAATGGATCGGAGTTTGTCCGACGCCTTCGGGAGCGGCATTTGGAACTTCCAGTCATGGTAATCAGTGGGTTGGATGATGCCGAAGCTGAGTATGAGGGACTCAATGTGCTCTTTCGGCTTAAGCCATTGCACCCGGACAATCTTCTTGCCAGCGTCGAAAAATTGCTTGGGGCTAACAAAGAGGCCTGAGCCAGTGGCGTGCGGTAAACGATGCTTGATTGCCGTCCCGCGTTGCTCCTGAGAGAATTAAGCCATGCACGTCCACCCGATGCCCCAGTTTGGCAGCTTTACGCTGCTTTTGGCACTAGCGTTAAGTGTTTACACGCTGGTTGCAGGCGCATATGCGCTGTGGCGTTTCAAAACGACGACAGTGGCAGATGGCTCGGGCCGATTGGGAGAGACAGCGCGGCGCGCTGGAATTGCCAGCTTTATCGCTTTGAGTTGCGCCGCTTTCGCGCTGGTGTGGGCAGCGTTTACGAATGACTACTCGGTTTCTTACATTCTGCATCACACGAACCGGGCGCTGAATCCTGCTTATAAATTCTCTGCGCTGTGGTCTGGGCAGGAAGGCTCGCTGCTGTTGTGGGCATGGCTGCTTTCTGGATATGGCTTTGTTCTCCGCCTGCGCCACAAGGTCGATGTAAGACTTTCGGCGTTTGCCTCTACGATTCTGGCAGGCATTCAAGTCTTTTTTCTTCTTCTGCTGAACTTCGCGGCTCCTCCATTCGCGATACAGCCCGGACCGATTGCGCAGGATGGATTCGGCCTCAACCCACTTTTGCAGTATCCCGAGATGGTGATGCATCCACCGCTGCTGTATCTCGGATATGTAGGTTTCTCGGTTCCCTTTGCCTTTGCGCTGGGTGCGTTGATGATGCGCTACCCAGGTGAAAAATGGATTCACATTACGCGCCGCTGGACCATGGTGACGTGGCTGTTTCTTACTGTTGGAATCTTCATGGGCGCACACTGGGCCTATAGCGTGCTCGGCTGGGGCGGCTACTGGGGATGGGACCCCGTTGAAAATGCCAGCTTGATGCCGTGGCTTACAGGAACAGCATTTCTGCATTCGGTGATGATGCAGGAGAAGCGCGGGATGATGAAGACGTGGAACGTCTGGCTCATCTTCTCGACGTTTATGTTGACCATTCTGGGAACGCTGCTGACACGCTCTGGAATCGTAAGCTCAGTCCACGCTTTTGCTCAATCAAATATTGGCGATTGGTTCTATGCATTCATTCTGATTGTCTTCGCGGTCTGCCTGTTTACTTTCTTCAAGCAGAAAGATCATCTGAAATCAGAAAATAAATTGGAGTCGCTGGTGTCGCGCGAGTCCAGCTTCCTGTTCAACAATCTGGTGCTACTGGCGGCCTGCTTTACGGTGCTTTGGGGAACGCTGTTTCCGATTCTGTCGGAGTATGTGCAAGGATCGAAGGTTACAGTTGGCGCTCCGTTTTACAACCGGGTGAACATTCCCGTTGGCCTCTTCCTGCTTTTTCTGACTGGCATTGGCCCTCTGCTGGCGTGGCGCTCAACCTCGCTGCGGTCGATACGCCGCAATTTCGTGCTGCCAGGAATTGCGGTCGTTGTAGCGTTCGTGGTTCTAATTATTGCCGGAGTTCGCCCGTGGAGCGCAGGCGACGCGATGCAGGCGACCATCTTTTCGCTGATTACCTTCTCCCTGGCGGCCGGTGTGATTACGGCGATTACAGCGGAGTTTCTGCGTGGCGCTCACGTGGTGCGGACGCAGACAGGCAAAAATCTGCTGGCCTCGGCCGTTCTTCTGGTGCGGCGCAATACGCGACGCTATGGCGGCTACATTGTCCACTTCGGGATCGTAGTGCTGTTTATCGGTATTGCTGGTGGAGCGTTCAACCAGTCGCACGAGCAGGAGATGGGCTTTGGCGACTCAACGACGATGGGACCGTACAAGCTGGTGTGCCAGAGCTTCACCCAGGAGAGCAAGCCGAACTACGACACAGAATATGCTTTGCTTGATGTCTACAAGCACGGCAAAAAGATCACTCAGCTTGCGCCGGAGAAGCGCTTTTACTTAGCCAGCCAGCAGTCTTCGACGATGGTCGCTCTGCACTCGACGCTGGAGAGCGATCTCTATGTGATCTACGAGGGCAAGAATCCAGACACTGGCCGGCCAATCATCAAGGTCTTTCTTAATCCGCTGATTAACTGGATTTGGATCGGTGTGGCGATTGTGGTATTCGGCACGTTCCTGGCGCTGGTGCCGAGCCTGACCAAGAGCGCGCGGTCACAGACGGCACTTGAAACTCCAGTGGTTGAAGCAGAGGTCCATCATGTCGCTTAAGCAATGGATTCAGTCATTCGCAGTTTGCCTGCTCGCCATTGTTATGCTGGGCGCTAATGATGTCTCCGGTCGATTCAACAGGCTGGGACACGAGATGATCTGCGAATGCGGCTGTGGGCAGATTCTTCTCGAATGCAACCACGTCGGCTGTCCCGTCTCCGGTCCTATGATTCAGGAGCTTCATCAACAGCTTGCAACCGGCGCATCCGATAAAGGCATTATGAGTTGGTTTGCCAACAAATATGGCGCAACCGTGCTGGCAGCACCGCTTCGCGGCGGGTTCGATGATGTCGCATGGATTACACCCTATGCTGTCTTTATTCTGGCAACCTTGGGAACGGGTGTTCTTGTTTACTTCTGGAAACGCCGGTCGGGCGGTAATCCACCGCCCGTGAGCAATACAGGGGTTTTGGATATGGAGCACGAGGCGATACGCGAGCGCATTCGCCGGGAGACGGAGTACTGATGGGTGCCATTGCAGGTCTGATTCTGACGATTATCTTGTTCCTGTTTATCTTCTGGCCGGAGCGGAACCCCTTCTTCCAGGCGGATAAGACCCGGATTGACTATCTTAGGGAGCGGAAAGACGTCATCTACGAGAATCTCCGTGATTTGAACTTTGAATATCTTGCCGGCAAGTACCCAGAACAGGACTACGTTGAGCAACGGACAGCACTCGAAGACGAGGCCGCTAAGGTCATTGCGGAGATCGACCGCTTAGCCGCTCGCGGGATAACAGGGCGTCGCAGCCGAATATAGGACACAGAAAAGTCCCTATCAGCCGAAGGTCCACTAGTTTGACGTAAACTTAATCTGTGACCCCTTCCTTTTCATTTCTACGACGTGCTGCTGGGATTGCTGTGATCTTTACAGCTTTTTCCGTCCTGGTTCTTGCTGAATCAATCACCGGGACTGTAATCAATAAGACGACAAATAAGCCCGCTGTTGGCGATGATGTTGTGCTGATTCGCCTTGCCCAGGGGATGCAGGAGACGACCCGGACTACCACCGATTCCAAAGGACACTTTACGCTGGATGTTCCAGACGCCGGAATGCACCTGGTGCGCGTAACGCATGATAAGGCAACGTACTTTCGTCCTGCGCCTCCGGGAACACAGTCCGTCGAGATCGAAGTCTACAACGCCGCAGCGAAGGTTAGTGGAGTTACCGGCGAAGCTGACGTTATGCGCATTCAGACTGACGAAAGCGGAAAGAACCTGAACGTCGTCGAACACTTCTTTATCAAGAACGACTCAAACCCGCCGATGACGCAGTTCAGTCCAAAGTCGTTTGAGTTCTATCTGCCTGCCGGTGCAATCATTGCGGGATCAGCCGCGCTTGCGCCGGGAAGCATGCCTGTCAAGGCTTCGCCGGTGCCATTGGGAGATCCAAATCACTATGCCTTCGTCTTCCCTCTTCGTCCGGGCGAGACGCAGTTTCAGGTGAGCTATAGTCTGCCTTACACAGGCAGCTTCAAGTTTGCGCCACGTCTGACATTGCCGACCGATACTGTCGCCGTCATGCTTCCGAAGAGCATGAGCTTTACCGCGGGAGGATCGGCTTCCTATGCGCCTGTAACCGAGGAGACCACGGCCCAGGCTTATGTAGCCCGTAATGCATCTCCTTCAGAGCCGCTGGATTTCACTCTGTCGGGCAGTGGGCAACTTCCCCGCGACACGCAGGCAGCGGCTACTTCCGGAGATGCCGGTCAAGCTGGCGCATCTGCGGATAATCGCCCTGGCGGAGGTTTGGGAAACCCGATCGATCCGAGCGGAAATGACGATCCATGGGCCAAGTACAAGTGGTGGATACTGGGCGCTTTGGGTCTGGCGATGGCTGCCGGAGCAGGAATCATGCTCAAGAATGGCCCGGCGAAACCGGCATATGCAGGCGCGCCTTCAGCGCCGCTTACAGGGCCTGGCGCGTCCCTTGCAGCCCTCAAAGAGGAGTTGTTTGCCCTAGAGTCAGAGAAATTACAGGGGCGCATCTCTGAGGCAGAATATGCGGAGCAAAAGGCAGCTCTGGAAGTTGTGCTGCGCCGTGCACTTTCCCGAAGCGAAGCGAACGGAGACGCGTCTAAAATTGACGGACCTGTTGTATGAGGGATTGACGAATGAACACGTTCAAATCGACGCTTCTGCTCGTTTTGTTGACTCTCTTCCTTATTTTCATCGGCGACCGGATCGGTGGCCGCAATGGAATGCTGCTGGCCTTTGCTCTTTCCGTCGCATTTAACTTCGGCACTTATTTCTATTCGGACAAGCTTGCACTGGCGATGTATCGCGCCCAACCGGTCACGCGAGAACAACTGCCTCGCGCCTTCGCCGCGGTAGAGCGGCTGACAGCCAAACAAGGGTTGCCAATGCCCAAAATGTATGTGCTGCCCACAGAGTCGCCGAATGCCTTTGCCACAGGGCGCAATCCGCAACATGCGTCAGTTGCGGTAACGCATGGAATTCTGGAGCTGCTGGATGACGAAGAACTGGAAGGCGTGCTGGCGCACGAACTGGGTCATGTGCGGAACCGCGATATTTTGACGAGTTCTATTGCAGCGACGCTTGCCGGCGCAATTACGATGATTGCTCGAATGGGTTACTGGGCTTCGCTGTTTGGTGGTTATAGCAGCGATCGTGACGGTCGTGAACGTGGCGGCGGACTTGGTGCGCTGTTTATGCTGATCCTTGCACCGATTGCAGCTACGTTGATCCAGTTAGCAATCTCCCGCTCACGAGAGTATGAAGCGGATGCGACTGGCGCGAGAGAGACAGGCAATCCTTATGCGCTCGCGCGGGCTTTGCAGAAGCTGGACAATTATTCGCGGCGTATTCCAATGGAGGCTTCACCCTCAACTGCACATCTGTTTATTGTGGCACCCTTGCTTGGCAGCGGAGGATTTGCGAATCTGTTTTCGACGCATCCTCCGATTCCTGAGCGTATTCGAAGATTAATCGGACGGGACCACGTTTGATGATCGAAACGATATTGAGAGCATTGAGAATGCTGGCGATGGTCGCCTGGGTAGGCGGCCTTGCCTTCTTTGCGTTTGTGCTTGCGCCAATTGCATTTCAACGTCTGTCCAGTCCACATGAGGCAGGACTGGTCGTTGGAGGAACGTTGCGGGTTCTGCATTTGATTGGGCTGATTGGCGGCGGAATCTTTTGCGTTGCAAATGTGATTCTGTGGTTTCGTGCCGAAGTGCCGGCACGAGCTGGCTTTGCCGCAGAAACGGCATTGACCTTAGTGATGCTCGCCATTACGGCATATTCGCAGTTTCGTATTCTGCCCGCGATGGAGCAGGACCGCATAGCAGCAGGCGGTAATATCGAGATGGCAGATATAACCAACCCAGCGCGCCAGGACTTCGAAGAGTGGCACGTGTGGTCAGAACGCCTGGAGGGCATCGTGTTCTTCTGCGGCCTTGGAGTGGTTCTCTTTCTGGCGCGAGAGTCGCAGTGGCCGGAGACGGGTAAAATCAGACGAATATGAAGATTGAATTCATGAGCTTGCCCATAGCTTCGGCAAAGGATAGCGGCGCCCTGCGGCTCCGCTGCATCGTTTAGCCGTGCCGAAGCTATGCCTGAGCCTTGGACTGGGCCTGATTGCCGGACTTGCGGACTATCTGGGCGGCATTCTGCTTGTCCGGCGGTCTCCTTCTGCGAAATCGCTGCGGTACTTTGTCGCGCTCGGCGCAGGCTTTATGTTGGCCGCGGCCCTGCTGGAGATGGTACCCGAGGGCATGGCAGTCAATCCCAGATGGGCGCCGGTATTGATTCTGGTGGGATACTGCGCAGTGCACCTGCTGGAGCATTCACTTGTACCGCACTTTCATTTCGGCGAAGAGACCCATCATCATGAGTTTCTTTCAGCAAAGACTAGTTACTCTGTTCTGTTAGGACTAGCAGCCCATACCTTCTTTGATGGTGTAGCAATCGGATCGGGCTTTGTGATCTCCGATTGGCTGGGCTGGGTTCTATTTTTCGCAGTCTTCTTGCACAAGCTGCCAGAAGGGTTCACCGTGGCCAGCGTGATGATGGCGGGTGGCCAGGGTAAGCGGGCGGCTCTGAACTCTGCTCTGTTTCTGGGAGCTACGACGCTTCTGGGCGTGCTGGTTATCAATCTTCAGCCGTCGCTGGTACGCGACGGCTTACCGCTTTCGGCTGGAGTCACCATCTATGTCGCCGCAACCGACTTAGTGCCAGAAGTGAATCACGAACCGGGAATCAAGATGGCCTTGGTCTTTTTTGCCGGTGTGGTGATCTTCTTTCTTCTGAGAATGCTGGGGCCGGGCTAGGTGAAGGGTGTCCTGTACCAAGACAAGTACGGGTTGTATTCTCATCCATGCCGCGATAAGCCTACGACATGAATAGCACCCCGCTAGATGGATTTTGAAAGGCAAAAGCAGGTCCTCCCGCCTGACGGCGGAAGGATGACAAAGTAGGGTTGGCGGAGAGCTTAGAAGGTGAAGGCGAGGCCGGCGCGGATGGCGCGGGGAGATTGGGCCAGGTAGAGGGTTTTGCCGTCGGCGGAGAGGAAGGGGCGATAGCCTTCGGCCAGCAGGTTGGTGACGTCGATGGTGGCGTCGAGTCCCGGAGGCAGCAGGTTGCCAAAGCGGAGGGCCTGGCGCAGATAGCAGCTCAGGTAGGCCTGGTCGCTGAAGGCCGCGTAGGGGTTGACGGCTGTAATCATGCGCGATGGCTGCCAGCGATAGGAGGCGCGAACACGGGTGCCGCTGCGGAGCACCTTACCTTTGAGGGCGACGGTCGCCGTCTGTGAGGTCAAAGGAACAAGCTCGGTCGCCATATTTTCAAGATCGACGGGATCGCTATCCTTTGCCGTGAGTGCGGCACCGGTGCTGTACTCCAGCGCCACCCACATATTGGGCGTGATGGGCTCGGTGAGAGCGAGGTTGATGCCCTGGGTTTTGTATCCGGAGTTGAGAACGCGGAAGTTGCCGGTTGCGGTATCGGTGAGGATGCCATCGGCTGACTGGCTTGCCTGGGCGATGTCTGCCGGGGAGAGAATGCCTCCACCGGAGATGGCAACCCGATCAAGCGAGTCCAGATAGTAGGCGAGCTGGAGAAGGCCGGGACCTACGTTGCGTCCGATGGCGAACTCCTGATGCATGCCGCTCTCCGTACGCATTCGCCCTTGAGAGACGGTCGCGACTGGCATCTCCTGCTGGATACTGTTGAGTCCAGCGAAGGACTGGAGGGCGCGTGAGGTGGCCATGCGGTAACCGGCGGTCCATCCGGCAGCCGGGTGGGCGGTGATCTTAAGGAAGGGGCGGGATTCAACCGCGTAACCTTCGGTGCGGACGACGTAGACGACGCCACCGACTTCGATATCGGCCATGTCGCCAATCTGCATCTTCTGGGCGCTGGCAAACTGTGCGGCCTGCAAGCCCGAAGCGTTTCCGGAGCCCACCATCTCAGGATGGGACTGGTAGCTGGCGACGATGCGAGAGTCGCCAGCAAAGCCGAGTCTGCGCTCAAAGCCAGTGGCGATGTCTGTGGACGGCATTCCGGTCCAGGGACCGAGCGAGGTGCCGACATCGGCACGGATGACCATGCCGGAACCATCATCAAGAACGCGGTCAATGGTAACTACATTATGGATTCCGCCATCGGCAAAGCCACCGTCGCCACTGGTGACTGCGCCGCGGGCGCGTGTCATGGGAGTGGTGGATTCGGTGGCGCTTGAGGAGACGGTCATGACGTTGCCGTCTTCAACCATCCGGAGCACAGGACGATTGGCGGCAGCACGAAGCGTCCACTTCCAGTCGTCGGCAGGTTCGTCTGCCTTGCGGCGTTCGGCAGGCAACCACGCGGTGGAGGCGAAGAGTGTATTAAGAGTGAGATTAACAATGGCCCGCGTTCCTGAGCGGACCTGAAGGTTGCCGCGCATCGCCGGAACAAAGAGGGCTGCTGAAGCTTTAATCTGATAGTTGCCCGGAAGCAGGCGGTTGATGAGATAGCGTCCGTGAAGGTCGGTGAAGGCGGTCCCCACCAGATTCGAGTCAGCGGCAAGCACCTGAACCAGAACACCCATCTGGGCGACGCCATCGGCATCGCGCACAACGCCGGAGACAGTACCGGTTCCCGCAGCAAAACAGGCTGATGCTGTGGCTAGCATCAGGGCCAAGCTGAGGGCCAAACTCGCGACTTTCTCCTGGGACCGTTGCACAGCGTTCACATCCTGCGCGTCGATGGCTACTCCAAAACTCTTTGTTGCCGCCGCTCCTCTGGATGGGAGTGTGCGGGTGGTGCTTTAAGTCCGTACCTCAGGGGCTAAAGCCCCCTTTCATCTAGCGCCTGCACGGACAGGCTGAAGCCCGTCCCTTTCAAATATCTCGTCCAGCTATTCCACTACAAATGGTGCAGACTCGGCAATCTGCTGCTTGGTGATGCCGTCGTCAACCTTGATGGTGACCTTATACTTACCGGGCTCAAGACTGGCAAGCGGCATACTCTTCTCCAACGTCACCTGGTCAGAATTCGGATGCGTCTTCGTTGTGCTTTCCTGGGTCTGAAGGATGGTCTTGTTGGTGGTGAGATCGACGATCTGATATTCGATGGTAGCGTCGTTACGCTTGCTCTTTTCGTCGATACCAAGGTTATAGACCTGCATCCAGAAGTTCAGGTTCTGCGAACGATGGAAGGTGACCGGCGCTGAGATCTCTGTTGGGACGCGGGGGCGGATGCGGGTGTCGCCGATGACGAAGTTGCCCGCGCCGATGTCGCGCGAAGGAACGTGCTCCATCTGATCGGCCAGAATGAGCGAGGACGAGGAGAGGCGGTCGTCGTCGTACTTGGGGACATTGATACTGCGCTTCCAGCGGCCGATGTGGTCGGGGTTATTGACGTCCTTGATGCCGATGTCGAGCTTATACAGACCGGGACGCAGCGGAAGCGCCTTCCAGTAGACCGAGACGTTGTTGCGAGTGCGCTGGAGAAGCTCGCTGGGCACCTGCACGTTGACGGTGTCCTCAAAGGTCTGGATGGGGCGGTCGTTCAGATTGGAGACGCGCCCGAGAATGTTGACTGTTCCAGTAGCAACGCCATCCTGATTTTTGAAGGTGATGTCTCCATTGCGAATCTGGAGGGTGATGGGGACGAGCACCGTGTCGTTGGTGATCTTGACGTAATCGGTGCGGACGTTGAAAAGGAACGGCGGCCCGGTGAGAATCTTGGATGTCGTCATGAAGGACTCAAGGTCCTTGAACTTGATGACGGGTGGGGCCATGAGTTTGGCGTACTGATCGAGTCGGTCAAACTCCTTAGCCTGAGTCTGGGCTGACATGGGGCCTTTGCCGAGTTGCTCCAGGCCGCTGCCATTGAAGCGATCCGCTTTGGTGGCCTGACCCATCTGCTCATAGAGGGTGAGGCCTGCGCCGGGAACATGCTTGAGGGCATCTTTCTCGGAGCGGTCGAGCGTCATGTGGTACTCCCCGCACATGCAGGTATCAACAAACTCGATGTCGATGTTGTCGCCGATACCGGGAATGTAACGGTAATGCCAGATCTGGAAGGGATAGGTCGAAGTGCTTCCGCCGCCTTCATCCATGGGGCGCTGATACTCACCGCCGCTGGGATGGTCGTCGATGCTGTCGGGTTTGCCGAAGGCGATGTAGATATGGCCGCGGTCGGTCTTCCATCCGGGCATACCGGCGGCGAAGTGCTCATTGGCATAAGCGATGCGGGCGTAGTGCTCTTCGCGGTACTCGTTTTCGGGAGAGTCAGGATGAGGATTGCGGCGGAGCCAGAAGTTTTCGATGAAGGAGTCGCGTTCCTCGTCGTTGGTGAGGTTCATGAAGGCCTTCCGCTCCTGATCGGTGATGATCCAGCGGACGTCTTCGTCGAGCCACTTCTTATAGGTGCCATGCAACTCACCGCGGAGCGCTTTTTGCTGCGCGCGCCGTTCCTTATCCGTCAAGGGACGCTTAAGCGGGTCGGGCTGTTCGACGTTGGAGGCAGGCGCGCCGGCAGAAGGAGCAGCCTGATTGGTGTCCTGAGCCGGCAGAGCGCTTACCCCCATGGTCATTAAAAAGAGGAAAGCAATGCCTGAAACAAGACGCCGTGAGGTATTCATAATCCGGGTAGTGCTCCTATTAACCAACTTGTATTGTAGGCCTGTTATTTCGCAGGAACAAGGGGTGGACTCAGGCTTGTACCCTGCTATTATCATTCGTGCTAACGAAACGCTTTAAATCCAGTCTCCAGCGGTAATTGCGGGGATTTGAGGGAACCGGGCAAGGTTCCATTTCGTATTGTTTTCCAGCAGTCAGAAATCTATTAAGAATGCGCGCACACCGGCTGTTCCGGTTTGCGAAAAAGAAAGCGGCAATGAGCGCGAAAAAAATCGTTCTAATCGTCGTGGGCGTCCTGGTTTTGGGTGGGATCGTCGTTGGCACTATTTTGCATCAGCGGGCCAACGTAACCAAGGTAGCCACGGGCAAGGCTGTACGGCAGGACCTGGTTTCGATTGTCAATGGAACCGGACAGATTAAGCCGAAGACCTACGTCAACATTGGGGCCACATCGTTCGGGCGCATTACGCACCTGTACGTGAAAGAAGGCGACCATGTGAAGAAGGGCGCGATTCTGGCCACGGTCGAGAGCGTGCAGCCTCAGGCAACGGTTGCGGCGCAACAGGCGGCGATTGCCTCCAGTCGCACCGACGTCAACAGCTACATTGCGGCTGAGAAGACGGCCAAGGCAAATATTGCGGCAGCCCAGGCTGATCTGGAACAGAAGAAGCTGGACTATACCCGCGCCCAACAGCTGTATAAGGACCAGTTGATCGCCAAGCAGGATTACGACAGCAAGAAAGCGGCATATGATGTGGCCGTTGCTACGCTGGCACAGCGTCAGGCTGCTTATGCACAGGCCGAGGCGCAGACGCAGTCGCAACGCGCGCACGTGAATCAGGCCATGGCCAGCCAGCGCTCGAACTATGATGCGCTGGACAAGACAATCAGCCGTGCGCCGTTCGATGGGCTGGTGACCAATGTTCCCGTGCGCGAGGGCGAGACAGTCGTTGTCGGTATTCAGAATGCCGAAGGTTCAACCCTGATGACGCTGGCGGATATGTCTGTCATCACAGCCGAGGTAAAGGTCGACGAGACGGACATTGTGAACGTCGCCATGGGTCAACCGGCGGACGTGACTGTCGATGCGCTGCCAGGTCGCGTCTTCAAGGGCCACGTAACGCAGGTGGGCGATCAGGCGCTGCTGCGAACGACCGGTATTGCCACCAGCCAGAGCACGACGGGAACGGAAGAGGCGAAGGACTTCAAAGTGGTGGTCACGCTTGATCAGCCATCTGATGATCTGCGGCCGGGGCTCTCAGCCACAGCGAAGATCACCACGGCCAACAAACCGAATGCATTGACGATTCCGATTCAGGCACTGGTGGAGCGTAATCCCGCAACGGAAAAAGCGTTGGCCGAGAATAATGGTAAGCCGGGACCGAAGACCGTAGCGGCTGCGGAGAATGGCGGCGATAAGAAGCTGGTGCAGGGCGTCTATCTGCTGCGCACCGAACGCAAGAAACTGCGCGTTATGTTTGTACCGGTGAAGACCGGAGTTACAGGTGCGACCGACGTTGAGGTACTGAGCGGACTAAAGGCCGGAGACGAAATCGTGACCGGACGCTACAAGGTGCTGCGCACGTTGAAGAGCGGAACTGCGGTAAAACGCGACAACACGCCTGAAACCCCAGGGACAGCCGACCAGTCGTAAGGGTGGTTCTTCCTGACGGCAGAACGCCCTGTTTACAGGCAAACGTACTATTCTGGAACATGCAGCAACCGGAGAACCGGATGGCAATCGAAACTGAAGTTGACACGACGACGAGCAACGCGTCCGGGCCGCGTCCGGGCGATGTAATTGTCACGGAGAATCTCTGGAAGACCTATGAGATGGGCGACCAGCAGGTCCATGCTCTGCGGGGTGTCAGCCTGCGCATTCGGCACAATGAGTATGTGGCCATCATGGGACCTTCCGGGTCAGGGAAATCGACGCTGATGAACCTGATTGGCTGCCTGGATTCGCCTTCGCAGGGAAAATACTGGCTGAACGGGCACGACGTCTCCGAACTGAACGATGATGAGCTGGCTCGCATTCGCAACAAAGAGATCGGCTTCGTCTTTCAGACGTTTAATCTGCTAGCGCGAGCGACTGCCCTGCATAATGTCGAGCTGCCGCTGATCTACAACGGCACACCGGCTGCCGAGCGTCTGGAGCGCGCCAAGGCTGCGCTTGAGTCCGTCAACCTGGGCGAACGCATGATGCACAAGCCGAACGAGCTCTCGGGCGGACAGCGTCAGCGCGTCGCGATTGCCCGTGCACTAGTGAACAATCCTTCGATTATTCTGGCGGACGAGCCGACGGGAAACCTGGACTCGAAGACGGGCGACGAGATTATGGCCCTGTTTGACGAGCTCCATGCCCGCGGTAACACGATTGTGCTGGTTACGCATGAACCTGATATTGCAGAGTTTGCTCATCGCGTAGTGACGATTCGTGACGGTGTCATTGCAAGCGACCATATCTCTTCTCGTTTCAATAACAAGGGGTAACTGCGCCGCCAACATGGGCAGCCGATTGCATCCATAACTGCTGGCCTGTTCGTCTAAAATGGGATGATGGC
>DASRSR010000108.1:0-8549 GCA_035656355.1 Edaphobacter sp. | reverse complement strand
GATGAGTGCCGTAACTCGAGCAAGCGCTGAGGCGAAAGGGTCTACCTTCCGAATCTGGGAGCCGATATGAACACTAACCCCGGCAGCTTCAATCCACTTTGATTTCTTTGCCTTGCGATAGATCGCGCGCGCCGCCTTAATGTCGATACCGAACTTGTGTTCGCTCAATCCGGTTGAAATATAAGGGTGCGTCTCGGCAAAGACATCGGGATTGACACGAAGCGCGAATCTGGCGCGGATGCGAAGAGCCTGTGCGCGCTGAGCCAGGAGTTCAAGCTCCGCCTCCGACTCCACGTTGAACAGCAGAATGCCTGCCTTGAGAGCAGCGTCGATCTCCCAAACCTGTTTTCCTACGCCAGAGAAAACCACTCTCCGCAAAGCAGCTTTATTCGCCTTGCGTACACGCTCCAGTTCTCCTCCGGAAACGATGTCGAAGCCTGCTCCCTGCTCAGCTAGCAGACGAAGAAGTGCCAATGAGGAGTTGGCTTTGACGGCATAACAGACCGTATGTGGCCGGTCCTGAAACGCATCATCGAAGAGCCTGAACCGCTCAACAATCTGACGGGCAGAATAGACGTAGAGCGGTGTGCCGTTTTTTTCAGCAAGAGCGGAAAGTGCGACTCCGTCGCAGTACAGTGTGCGATTGCGATAGAGAAAAGGACGTGGGCTTGGCTGCGGCGCGAATTTTCTGGGCAAGCTATGTGCTCTTTATTGGAAGTGCATATGGGGCTTCAGGAATAATGACCCAGGCCGCAATATAGGCCAGGGCGCCAACACCGGTAAGAACAATTAGCAATGCAGTAATGATCCGGACAAGGTTCAAGTCCCATCCATAATGCAGCGCAAATGCGGCGCAGACTCCGGCGATCATTCGCTGCCCCCGAGGACGTGTAAGTCTCGGCGTCCGGTAAGGATCGGCAGGGATAGAGGAAGAGGCAGAACTGACGGCAGCCCCGCAGGATGGGCAGAAGCGCGAAGAAGGATCTAACGGCTTTCCACAATGGCTACAGAACATAGGCGGCTCCAGGGAACTGCTTATTGAAGCAACACTTTATTTTGCCATATCTGCAGTAATCCTATTTGCCCGTATAAGGGGATTTCAAATATCGGCGTGCTGCGTCGGCCTGCGACTGGTCTCCCCCACCTTCGCTGGCGAGCTGATATTGCTGAACGGCCTCCGCCCGCTTATGCAGAAGATCGAACATCTCACCTGCATTAAGCTGTGCCCGCCGCTTCAGCCAATCGCTGCACGTGGGCTGCGCTGCCGCCTGAAGGTAGTTTTTCGCGGCCTCAGCAATCATATTCTGACCACGTTGGGTGTCGGCCAATCCGAAATAGGTCATATGCAGCCGTGGATCGAAGAAATAACCTGGTTTGCGAGCATTTGCCAGAATCGCCTCATAATCTGCAATTGCAGCCGGTCCATTGCCCGAATCCTTGGTCAAATTGGCGACTTCCAGTTGGAAGAGATAATCATGCGGAAACTGTTCCGCCAATCCTTTTTGGACAACAATCGCCTCAGCATACCGAGCGTCGTGGCGTAGAAATAGCGACAATGCCGTGCGCGACTCCACCGGTGTAACTACCCCTTGTGCGGCTGCCTCGCGCAGAAGTTGCAGTCCTTTTTCCTTATTGCCCGTAACACCGGTAATTCCAATCATGAAGCGGAGAAACCGAGGCAAACTGGCCACAGCAAACTGCTGGATTCCGATGGCCATCTTGGCATCTGCATAGCCGGGATCAATCTTTAATGCCTCTTCACTGTCATTACGTGCCTGTAAGCCCTGATGTGCGGCTGAGACATAGCTATGGTCAACCAGTGTAATGAATGCCGCATGCATTCCATGCGCATAACCGCGGGCAAAATATGCATTCGCATTCCGGGGATCTGCATCGATCTGTTTGTCACACAGATCGATAGCGCGGTCGGTTAGATCCTCAATCCGCTTTCGCGTAGCTTCCGGTACAGGGACGTCCCGCTTTGAGGTAAGAAAGCTATCATGCGCATAATAAGTCGTATCGAGCAGGTCCTGTTGATAGAGTTCGCGGAAGATGACCGTCGTCAGGACGTAATTGACCGCCATCGGATTCTGCGGGTTTGACTTCAATACGGCTTCAAAGTGGGCCAGCGCTCCATCGTAGTTCAGGTTATAAAAGTCAGCCCTCCCTGCCCGCACTTCTGGCGTCAGATTAATAGGGTCGGTGTGGTCGGCAGGATTGTAGGGCTGCGCTGCAATCGCGGATACAGTCAGTGCAAAGAGGAAGATAGAGGAGAGTAATTTATGTCGCTTCAGTCGCATTCGTCTCCCTAAGGTAACCGATCTGGGAATCCTTCTTTCCCATTGGGGCATTCCCCTCTTCCATTGGACGCTCGTCACCGTAAACTATACAGTTGATTGCCTGAACAGTTGCATGCCATTGGATATTTTCTCCAGGTTGATGAAATCATGACGAGGTTTGAATTACTCCGAATACTGGTCGCCCAAGCCCGTAGTAATGGCTTCGAGCTTCGCAGGTGGTACACAGGAAAACTCGGTCTGCCATGGCAAAGCTCACGCCATGCTATTGAGATGCTCTCCGCAGAAAAACGCTATTATGCTCTGCTCTTTTCACACGAGTTCGCCTCAAAGTTCTGGAAGAGCGGCGAGTTGATGACTCTTCAAGTACCTACGCAGAAATTTCAGCGCAGAATGGCTGACGGCTCTATCGGCACGGTCACGCGCAAGGCTTACACCCGCCGCACTACTCGCGAAGATGCATGGCGCTATCACCTGCGTGAGCTTGCCGTCTCGGAAGAACCGTTGCGTTACATGCGTCGCTTTTTGCGGGTCGAAGATGAGTTGGAAGACGAGCCCGCTCCCGCTCCTCAGGAACCTAAAATCACCGTTGATGACGAGTAGCTATTGAACTTTTCTCGGCTCTACCTGCCGATAGCCTGCCGGTATTTCAAACTTCGATTCATCGACCGACGCCTGTGAAAAGTCCGAGAGTTGAGTATTCGATTCCACCAGAACGGCAGCCTGCGCCGGAGAGTCCGGTTGTCCCTGCGCTGCGGTAGGCTGTGGTGCTTCAGCCTTCTTCTTTTTGTGGCCGAAACCGCCAAATCCACCTGCCAATCCACCCAACGAACCCATCTTGCTTGCAATCGCTGAAGTAGCCGACTCTTTTGCTGCATTCTGGGCAACATCTCCGGCGCTGGGCATCTCTGGAGATGGCGGGAGCGGAGCCTCCGATGCAGCAGGCAAGGGCGCACCATTCAAAGTTGTTCCCATCCGCATTACCTGCAGCACAGGAATTCCCTTCAGCTTCGACATCTCCTTGATCATGTCCGCCATTCCCTGTCCGGCACCCGGCTGCTGGGCGAACATAGATGGATTCAGTATGCCGCTGAATACCATCTTCATCTTCTCCGCATAGCGCCGGTTGAAATCTTTCACCTCGTCATAGCCGGGAACTTCAGGCGCCAGCCACAGATCATTGGTAATTGCCAGTGAACCGGTCTGCCCGGAGGTTTTGTCGGTGGCGTCCATTGCCATGGTCAGGATGGATTCGTTTGTATTCAGTCCAGCTACTTCTTTCGTGGCACCGGTATCACGAACATGTACCTGAAATTTCACATCTGTGTTGGAATCGGCAGGTTGTGAAGCGCTTCCCTTTTTCTGCTGCTCTTCTTTTGCTTTCTGCATAGCCTCCTCCATCCGCTGGCGCATCTGGTCGAAGGTCATTACTGTGTATTCGTGTTTCAGATTATCGATGCTCGTTATTGTTTCTTTATCGAGGTCCACAATTTCAGTATGTTGTGGGCTGATGTGGGCCATTCGGTTCCCCTTAATGATGACAGTCGAGACCATCGGTTCTCCGGCCTGTCGTGCGGTTTTGCTGAAGGCGCCCGCCACCTTCATTAACTGCACAATCGAGCCTCCGGTAATCTGCGTCGTTTCTGTATAGCTGAAATCGGCGAATGCGGAAGACGCAATCAAGACAAACGGCAGCACTGCCAATAATCCGGCCATGGATGAATATCTGATTTTCATTGGGATCTCCTCGGTCGCAAAAACTTTAAAATGGGCCCAGGAAGCTCATTGCAGGAAGAACCACCCCTATCCCCTGCAATTGACTGAAAGAGTGTACCTCTTGGATTGGCCCTTGTCATGCTGCTTTCTGACCGGAAAACACTCACGCAGAGTGTCAATCAAAGCAACGAAAATGCCCCCGCTTGGCGCGAGGGCATTTCTCATTTAAAGGCCGATTACTCTTAGCTTTTCGGTCCTTGTGGGCCATGGTCCCAAACTCCCCATGCAGGTGGCCCACACGGACGGTCGGGTCGTGAAGATTCATCCTCCGGGGAATAGTACAGATTCCATCCGAAGACGTCATTGGACTCAGGCGACAGGACGTATGCACTGGCCTCCATATCCGTTCCGCCGGTGAAACCCTTTTTTGGGGCGCTGGCGGAAATCGGGAAGAGAACCTGATGGGTATATTGGGTCTGGTTATTTGCGAACGAATTGTTTCGAGGATCGCAGGGGCTATTGCCACCGATGGTGAAGTTCTTAGTGACTGACCCGTTGATATGGAGGCCCTTCCACCGGTTCTGATAAATGGCATTGCCGTACATCGTGCAGGTATCCATCACGTTGGCCGAGCCGGATGCTGCATACAGGGCTGCATAGTTCCCGGTGAAAACGCTGTTCGTAATGTTGATATTTCGGATCTGTCCCTTTTTCCCTGGGTTCAGCTCAATGCCGTTGCCCTGATTGGTGTCGAAGAGGCAGTGATCGATGAAGACGTTGCTGACGGTGCCTTCGATATCCAGACCATCAGAAGGAGCCGTTCCGTGTGTCCAACTGAACTCGGAATCCCAAAGGTAAATGCCATTTCCCTCGGTGAGGCTTACACCTTGCCGCCGATTGCCGATGCAGCGCGTGTTCCAGAGAACAATGTCGCTCGGGACAACTACTGGCGATCCGCCTTGGGCGATCGTGACACCGTCTCCCTCAAAGTTTGAAATCAACATGCTGCGAATCGTAACTGCCGTGGAGCCGGAGATAGAAATACCGAATCCCCACTC
This sequence comes from Edaphobacter sp., assembly GCA_035656355.1. Lineage (GTDB taxonomy): Bacteria > Acidobacteriota > Terriglobia > Terriglobales > Acidobacteriaceae > Edaphobacter. Next base: position 3,478 of record DASRSR010000108.1, on the reverse strand, counting down.
GTCGGTTCCACTGCCGGAGTTGGTGTGGTTGTAACGTTCTCCAAGGATCGCGCCACCGGCTATTTCCACATCATGAACATTTTGGAGCAGGAACATATACGCGCGGGGTACATTGTTTGGCATAGCCTGTAACTGCACTCCAGGCTCGAGTTGCAGCAGTATATTGGAGCGCAGACTCAGGGCATAGTATGCCTTCTTCCCGCTGGGTTGGCGGTTGGCCGTCGTATTCATCATGTACAGAGACTCGGTTTTCCCGCCAGTCCTGTGATAGCGAATCAGAACCGTTCCGCCGTCTTCCGGCAGTGAGTCGATCGCTGCCTGGATAACTGCGGAGCAGTCGGAGACACCGTCGGTAGGCGGGTCAACAGGAATGACTGTCGTGCCCCGCTGTCTGACTGGCAGTTCGCGATTCGGAATGCGCGCGGGACGGCTTGGCATTTCATGATGCGGGCGATGCCCGAACACGCCGGATGGTGGTGCTGCCGCCGATGCGGGAAGAGCGGCGGCTAACGGAAGAGCCAGAGCCAGAGAGCCGGTCTGGCCAAGAAATCTTCTACGGGACACATCTGTCTTCGTCATCTTTGTAACCTCATAGCAGAGCTAAATGATTTTGCTGCTTTACCCTGTTTTGACCGAACGCGGCCTGAAGCATGGCAACTTCACCCGACGCAATCCAAACCGCCTGATCCAGGTCACACCTTGATATGCCGCTTTGGCAGCCTTGTCAAGAAATATTTCATAATTATGTGAGAAATTTTCTCAAATATTGGCTCAAGTAAAAAACCGCCTGCGCAGAATCCGAAATCCATGCAGGCGGTCAGAGCGATCTAAGCGTGCTCTCTGAAAATGCTTCTACGAAGGGCTATAGAAATTATTCCAATTGACTGTGTTGTTGGCCGGAGTAGTTTCATGCATGTTAGTTCCGGTGATGTAGCCTTGCTTCGGCGTTTTGGTCGGATTTGGATAATTGATTTGGTTCGACCAACTGATCTGGTTGTTCGCGAAGGAATTAATTGAATCGCTGCCGCTCGCTCCACCCACAACAAACTGTTTGGTGTTGTCGTCCAGTCGAAGACCTATATCCCGGTTCTGGAAGAACGCATTTCCATAGATGGTACCGGTATCAATGACGCCGGCACCGTGAGCATACAGTCCAGAGTATTTGTTGTAATGCATCAGGCTGTTCGTGACGTTCACGTTCGATATTGTCGTGCCGGTATTTGCATATAGTTCAATGCCAGATCCCTCATTGCCAATGATCGTGCAGTTATCGATTGTGATATTGGTTGCGCTCCCCGTTCCCGACGGCTGAATACCGATTCCAGCCTGGGGATCAGTTCCCTGCGCATAGGTGAACTCCGAATCGAAGACCGAGACCGAACTTGCATTGGCGATCGTCAGGTTGCGTCTGCCGTTCCCAGTCGAAACCACGTCAGAAACAATCACGTCGGAGGAAGACTTCGGAGGCGAGGAAGCGAGACTACGGCTAATGGCGATCCCGTCTCCCTGGCAGTTCGAAATACCGATGGCCCGGACAGTTGCTGCGGTCACCCCAATCAAGTGGATCCCATAGCCTATGTCGCCGGCTGTTCCGCTATGCTTGAAGCGCTCTCCAATAATGGATCCATTAGCGATTTCGACATTGCTGACGTCCTTGCCCAGGATTACAGCTGCCGAACTTTTTCCGTTCGGCATCGCCACCAGTTGAACTCCAGGGTCAAGCTGGAGAAGCATATTGGATCTTAATTTAACTCCATAGTATGCCGTCGGCTGTCCCGGATCGGTGTAGTTATTAGCCGTCGTGTCGATCATGTAAATGCAATTCTTTCCTACGGTTCTGGAATAGTTGAATCCGGAATACCGGATCCAAACAGTGCCTCCATCGCTCGGTAAGTCGGTGACAGCATTATTGATCGCCTGCGAACAATCATCTCCGCTTCCGGGAGCGGGTAATTGATAACGCGGATTTGTAGCGGTCGGCGATACCTCGATCACCGTCGCGCCACGCAATCGAGTCGGCAGCGTTCGGTTTGGTATCTGTTGTTGAGAACTCATCGGAATTACACCCAGGGACGCTGACTCCGCCGTCGCCGGCAGAACGGAAGCCAAAGGCAATGCGACTGCCAGTGATCCTGTCTGACCGAGGAACCTTCTTCGAGATAGATCTGTTTTCTGCATCTGTGTACCCTCCAAAAATAGCTATGTGATTGAACAGAGCTAGCCGATATTGGCCAGCCCGGAGATCTGAAGCGGCGAGAACAGACTTTATCAGGAGTAAAAGTTATTGAAGTTCACAACATTGTTATTGGCAGGCAGCTGTGCGTTACTGTCTGCGCCAATTTCCCTGGCAACATACCCTTTCTTCGATTGCTCGGTGGGAGTTGGATAGACAATGCCCTGGGATGTTTCGTTATTGGCAAATGAATTATTGAGAGGATCCGTCTGACTGGATCCACCAATGGTGTAGTTCTTGGTGTTGTGATCCAGATACAAGCCAATGTACTTATTCTGGTAAATAGCATTGCCATATAACTGGCCGCCATCCACGATGCCAGGATCGGCCTGATAGGAATAGAATCCGGAAGAGCCGTTGTAGCACATCGTGCAGTTGGTAACCATTAGATTCTTTATCGTCGCTCCGTGCATTCCGTTCAAGCCGAGTCCGGCTCCCATATTTCCGCGAAAGACACAATTGTCGATCGTGATGTTCTCTGAGACTCCGGTGCCATCAGGCTCAATATCGATTCCGTCCTGCGGATTCGTCCCTTGCGTATAGCTGAACTCGGAATTGTAAATCTGCACATCGGAAGCGCCGACAATGCTCATGCCCTGTCTGCGGTTGCCGGTGCAGGTCACTCCGCAAAACACCGCGTCAGAACCCCCTCCTAAACAGATGCCGTCACCATTGCAGTTGGAGAAACTGGTTGCCCGCACCGTAATCGCGCTCGATCCCAGCAGTTCCAATCCCATACCCCATTCATCGGTTCCCCCTCCAGAAGAGGGAGTATGTTGGTAGCGCTCACCAATAATTGAGCCATTGGCAATTTCGACGTTATTAATGTTCTGGCCTAAGATGATGTACGCCCGGGCTGCACTATTAGGCATCGCCTGCAAGATAACCCCCGGTTCAAATTGAAGCATCATGTTCGAGCGCAGGTTAATCCCGTAATAACGCGTATGGCCATCCGAACCAACATAGTTGTTCGCAGTCGTATCGATCATATAAATGCAGTCATTGCCCGTCTGCGGAGCTTGGTAGTGCACGATGACGGTTCCGCCGTCTGACGGTAACAAGCTGATGGCATGATTGATCGCAGCCGAGCAGTCCGAAGTTCCATCAGTGGGTGGATAACAGTCTTGTATTGCCGGACCGCGCTGTCGAACCGGTATCACTCGATTTGGGATACCTCTTGCCGCCGAGCCTGCCACTAAGGGACCGCTCTGTGCCACAGCAGGCATCGCCGCCGTCAAAGGCAAG
>DASRSR010000107.1:0-9371 GCA_035656355.1 Edaphobacter sp. | reverse complement strand
TATGCGCCGAACAACCGGCAAATCGCGCCTATGAAATATTACCTATCCGGCGAATTGCGCCGCTATCTCACCCGTCAATACTGATTGCTGATTACTTCAACAACTCCAGCGCGGCATCGGTCATTGCAGTAACTCCCGTTCGCAAGGTAGGTTCCGGATCGGGAGCGAACAGGGGTGAGTGCAGGTAGGGCAAAGGTACGCCGCTCTTTTTGCTCTCTGCTACCTTCGCCGGGTCATAGGCTCCGAGCCAGAAGATGACTGAAGGAATCTTTCCATCCAGGCTAAAGACACCGAAATCCTCGCTGCCCATAATCGGCTTCATCTTCACCACATTGGCAGAGCCAAGTTTCTCGACAAATAGCTTCGTCAGCCGCTCTGAAAGCGCCGTGTCGTTAATCATCGCCGGAGTGGATTCGTTCTCCAGCACCGTAACAACAGGCATTCTGTTCTCTGGAACGCCGGCCGCAATCGCTACACCCCGCGCTGTCCTCTTCACTCCTTGAATAATCGCCTGCCGAACGTCTTCGCTGTAACTGCGCGTGGTTAACTCCATCTTTACTTCATCCGGAATAATGTTCCGCTTCGTTCCTCCATGAATATCACCGACAGTGACAACTCCCGGCTCCTGCGGCGATATCGACCGACTCACCACGGTCTGAAGATCGACAATAAATTCCGCCGCCATCACAATCGGGTCTTTCCCATCCTCGGGTGCCGACCCGTGGCTTCCTATACCGCGCATCACGACATCGATCGAAGTTGAACTCGCAAACGATGGCCCGGGAACTACCGCGACCTGTCCAGCCGGAATGTTCGTATCGTGCAGCGCAATTGCCATATCCGGTTTGCCGAAGCGCTCATACAAATGATCAGCAAGCATGGCTTTCGCTCCGTCAATGGTCTCCTCGCTCGGTTGCCCAATCAGCATCAATGTCCCATGCCACCTGCTTTTCAACGCGGCCATGTTATGGGCTACGCCAATCATCGTTGTGATGTGAATATCGTGGCCGCATGCGTGCATCACGCTGACGTCCTGTCCGGCATCATTTTTCGCCCGAACCTTGCTTGCGTAAGGAAGTCCGGTCTTCTCCCGTACCGGCAAGGCATCCAGGTCTGTCCGCACAAGCAGCGTTGGCCCGGCGCCGTTTTTTAGAATTCCCACTACCCCGTAAGCCTGCGATCCATCCGGATACCTGCCTACCCGTTCTGTCACTGAATATCCAGCCTTGCGCAGCTCATTCGCCAGCAGCGCAGAGGTCTTCACCTCGTGGTGCGACAGCTCGGGTGCCTCGTGGAGCCCTTTATAGGTTGTCAGTAAGCCGGGCAACTGCTGTTGCACCAGAGTCGAAACTGTCTGCGCTTCTCCTGCCATTCCAGCCATAGCCACCGCTGCTGCTATCGCCATGCATTGCCATCTGCTCATAGCACCCCGTTCTCTGCCTTTAACAGGCTCGGTCTACTATAAACATCATGCCCTTCTACTGGACGGCGTCCATCGGATTCTTTCTCGGCTTTGCCTTCGGTGTGGGCTGCGCTTTAGCCGTCATGTACTCCATTTATATGGGCGGTTATCGTGCGGCTATCCGGGACTCGCGGCTTTCGACGCAGCCAAAACGCTATCGTCAGGCGCTTGAAAAAGTTCTAACCCACAAGGGTTGAGGAGAGGAACTGCTACGATTCCTTGACTATGAGAAAGCCACGCCTGCTGTGCTTGTTCGTATTCTTGTTGATCTTCGTGGGCGTTCCATCTATACGAACCGGCGCCCAGACAGCAGATTCCGTGAGACGAAATAGGGACATAAAGCCGGTAGTCCACGCATTATGCGGCAAGCGCATCGCACTGCTCGGTGAATCTCCGGTACATGGTTTCGGAAAGACCCTCGAGTTTAAAACCGAACTCGTCCGCCAGCTTGTTGAAGAATGCCATTACAACGCGCTTTTTATAGAGAGCGGCATTTACGATTACATCAATATCGAAAAGAAATTGCATTCTGGCCAGAATGTAATGGACGCAATGGTTTCCGCGGCTATTGGAGGTCTTTGGGCCAACAAAGAAGTACGATCACTGATTCCGTTTCTTACGGAAAAGATGAAATCCGGAAGCCTCACACTTGGCGGCATGGATGATCAGATCGGATACGGCAGCTATGCGTCACGCGAGATGTCGTTCGACTTGGTGCAGCCTCTCCAAGGCGACGAAAAATCACGATGTCTCGCTACTTTGCAGAAACACCTCTTATGGCAATACACCGCCACTGACCCTTATGGGCCATCAAACAAAGCAAGGCTTGTTGAATGCTTGAATGAAATCGAAACTCGCCTTGCACAACCCGGCGAGAGCAAGGAACCATGGGCCGCAGGAAACAAGGTGATGGTCGATAGTCTTAAGCGGAACCTTGCCCGGAACTTCATCGAGGATGACTTCACGAAGAAAGGTCAGGAAGTAAGGTGGATGAATGACCGTGATCGGTCGATGTACCTGAACTTCCAGTGGCTGCTCTCTCGACTACCGAAAAACAGCAAGGTCATTGTATGGGCCGCTACCGTGCATGTGGCCAAAGACTTGAACGACATTGATGGATTCGAAGGCAGAATTCCGCTGGGGTCTTACATCAAACATGACTTCAAGAATGGAGCATACTCGCTTGGATTTTCTGCCTACTCCGGTGACTATGAGTTTATTCATCCACCGGTTCGGCATTTGAGCATTGCACCAGTGTCCTCCCTTGAAGAACAGGCATTTGCGCATAGCAACTCCGACACCGTATTTCTGTCTCAGAGACAACTACAAAAGTATGGGCTTGTCGCCGCTCGTCCGTTGGGAACCAGTTTTAAAACAGCCCACTGGGATCAGGTAGTAGACGGCTTAGTCGTGTTTCGTAAAGAGCACGCTCCCGCATGGCTAAATCACTGAACCAGACTGTACTCGTCGATTTTCTCTTCATTATTTCGTCTCCGGCTCCAGACCGCGCTCCTTCAACATCGGCTCGACGTTTGGTTCCTTGCCCAGCCACGCCGCATACATCTTCGCCAGATCCTCCGTGTTGCCGCGCGACAGCACCATCTGCCGGAAGCGATCGCCGTTGGCGCGCGTCAGGCCACCGTGCTCTTCAAACCACTGATATGCATCGTCGTCCAGCATCTCGCTCCACAGATACGCGTAATAGCCGGCAGCGTAGCCATTGCCCCAGATATGCATAAAGTAGCTGGAGCGATAGCGCGGCGGAACATAACTGAGATCAAGATGCGTCTTCTTGAGCGCCTCTTTCTCAAACGTATCAGGATTCTGTAGCGGCGCACTCGCTGGCAATGTATGCCACTGCATGTCCAGCTCAGCAGCAGCCAGCAGTTCGGTAAAGATATACCCCTGGTTGAATTTTTCTGCTTTCTTGATCTTCGCCGCCAACTCCTCCGGCATGGGAGCGCCGGTCTTGTAGTGTTTCGCAAAATGATGAAAGACTGCCGGGTAGCTTGCCCAGTGCTCGTTGAACTGCGATGGAAACTCAACAAAATCGCGTGCCACCGACGTGCCCGAAAGACTCGGATACTCAGTGTCTGCAAACATCCCATGCAGCGCATGGCCAAACTCGTGGAACATCGTCGTCACATCGGTAAAGCTCAGCAGCGCCGGCTCTCCCGGAGCGGGCTTGGTAAAGTTGGCGACGTTATAGATCACCGGCAGCGTTCCCAGCAGCTTCGACTGGCCAACAAAGTTGTCCATCCACGCGCCGCCGTTCTTGTTATCGCGCTTGAAGTAGTCGCAGTAGAACAGCGCCAGCGGTTTGCTGTTCGCATCGAAAACTTCAAAGACGCGCACATCGGGGTTGTAGACCGGGATGTCCTTGCGCTCCTTAAAGGTCAGCCCATAAAGCTGATTGGCGGCATAAAAGACACCGTTCTCCAACACGTTGTTCAGTTCGAAATATGGCTTGATCTGCGATTCATCCAGATCATACTTCGCCTTGCGCACCTGCTCGGAGTAGAACTCCCAGTCCCAGGGCTGCACCTGGAAGCCGCCCTTCTGAGAATCAATAACCGCTTGAATCTCTTTCTCCTCGCTGGCCGCCTTCGCTGTGGTCGCCGGCACCAGCGCGTTCATAAACTTCAGCGCGGCGTCAGGCGTCTTCGCCATCTGGTCCACCAGCTTCCACGAAGCAAAGTTCGGATAGCCCAACAGCTTCGCCTTCTCCGCGCGGAGCTGCGCAATGCGCGTAATCGTCGAGCGCGTGTCGTTCGCGTCGCCGCGTTCAGCACGGTTCCAGGAGTCTTCAAACAGCGCCTTGCGCGTATTGCGATCACTTAGGAATGCCAGGTCCGGCTGCTGGGTCGTGTTCTGCAACGGTAGTACCCAGCCCTCTTCCTTGCGGTCTTTTGCCGCCTGTGCTGCGGTGGCAATCTGCGCATCTGTCAGGCCCGCCAGTGCAGCCTTATGGGTTGTCACATAGGCTGCATCTTTCGTCGCGGCCAGCAGTTTGGTGATAAAGGCATTGGAAAGAGTTGATTCTTCTTCATTCAGCTTCTTCAGCTTCGCTTTGTCCGCCTCCGAAAGATTCGCTCCGGAGTGCACGAACCTCTTGTAATAGAACTCCACCAGCCGCTTCGACTCGGGATCGAGCTTCAACGAATGGCGCTTGTTGTAGATCGCCTCCACGCGATGAAACAGCTTCGCATTCAGATAAATCGCATCATCGTGCGCGGCCAGCTTTGGAGCTTCAATCTCCTGCACCTTCTGCAGGGTTGGGTCGGTGTTCGCTCCCGTCACGCCGTTGAAGACATTCATCACCCGGTTGAAGAGCTGTCCCGTCTTTTCCATCGCAACAATCGTGTTCTCAAACGTTGGCGCCGCAGGATTATCGGCAATCGCCTTCATCTCCGCCAGCTGCTGCGCCATGCCGGCCTCAATCGCGGGCTGGTAATCGCTGTCCTTGATTTTGTCGAACGGTGGCGCCTGGAACGGTAGCGTGCTCGCTTCGTAAAACGGATTCGACGGGCCGAACTCCGCGGCAACGGCGGACACAGCGGCAGAACTCAATGCAATAGCGCTAGCGGTAGTCAGAAGACACATCCTTCGGGAAATTATTTTCAGCATAGCTGCTCTGTTTCCTTGTCCTTTCATTCTAGAAGGGCTTGCCATCGTCTAACTGCGCCACTGCGCGCTGCAACGACTGCTTGTAGTGCTCCGCCCGCTCAACCGTCGTATCCCGTCCCTTATTCTTCATCAGTTCGTGAGTCAACTGATCGCCTGAAAGATTTGCAATTGGGTCGAGCAACGCCTTTACCGAAGTTTCTGCCGCTGCATACCTAACGGCAAAATCCGCCAGCTCCTTCTGCGCCGTCTCCGGGTGATAGCTCAGCCGGTCACCTGTCTGCAGCACCTCAATCAGATCATCCGGCGACCAGGTAAACGGCCACGCCTGATTGAGCACGTCATACGCCGAACGCAGCCGCGCCGTTGCGCCTGCAAATCCGTCCAGTTGCTTGCGTGCCGCCAGCGAACCTGCTCTGCGCTGTACCTCGATATGAACCTGAGTCGAGACCGGCTGCGACGCCACGCGAATCACCGTCGTCAGCGTGTTGCCCTCATAGTGCCACCCTGGAGCATCATTGTCCGTCGCCTGGTACGACAGCGCCTGTCCGTTCACGCTTACTGATTCTGGCGGCCAATCTGCTGGCAGACGCAGTTCGTAACCTCGCTTAGTCAACATTCCCGGATAGCTTCCCTCCACTGTTGCAACATCCACCGTGAGGGTGTCGCCATGCTGCGCGGCCTTCACCGGAGTCAACGTATAGACGCCCTTCTTGTACTCCTCCGCGATGCTGCCATCGGCATAGACCGCATAACTTGAAGTCTGCCCATCCGCCAGCGGCCACACATTCAGGATCAGCGGATCAATCGGCTTCTGCCCGGTGTACAGCATCGGCGGCTGCATGGGGATGATTGCTCCGGCGCGCAGATACACCGGCTCCTGGTCGATTGCGAATGAGCGCTCCACTGTCCTCGGCCCGGTAATGTGCTTTCCTGTTGCGCGCTCAATCCACTCGCCCTTGGGAATCCATATACTCTCCTTCGCTAATTGCGTTGCATCGTCCACTGGCTGCACCACTGGACTAACAATCATCTGCTCGCCAAACGCATACTCATTCTTGCTGGTATACGCCTCAGCCGTATTTGGATAGTCGTAATAAAGCGGGTGCAGAAATGCCACGCCGGTATCGTAAGTCCGCCGCGCCTCGGTGTAGATATATGGCCCCAACGCATAGCGCAACTGGAATGTCTTGCGCATGATGTTCGAGTACGGCTCCGGATATGCCCAGATACGCCGCTCCGCATCGGGATTCTTGGTCGTGTGGGTCCGCAGAATCGGACTGAACGCGCCAAACTGCACCCAGCGAGTAAAAAGCTGCGGATCGACTACACCTGGCATATGTCCGCCGATGTCGTGGCTCCAATACGCATAGCCAACGTTGGCCGCTGTCGCTGTAAACCACGGTTGAAATGCCAGCGAATCCCATACCGAAACCGTGTCGCCGGAGAACCCAATCTGGTACCGATGATTGCCCAGCCCGCCCCAGCGATGGAACAGCAGCGGACGCTTGCCCTCTCGCTCCTGGTCGGTAAAGTGAACGTAGTTCAGCCACCACGTCGGGCTCACACCCGGCATCTTTGTATTCGGCTCCTGCTGCCAGTCCAGCCACCAGAAATCCACGCCCTCCTTCTCCAGCGGATGGTGCAGGATGTCCATATAGTTCTGCGCGAACTTTTGATTTGTAATGTCGAAAGGCACATATTCTTTCTTCGACGGGTCCTGCCCCATCGCCTTCGCCATCGCCGTGTACTGGTCTTCCCACGGCTGCACGCCTGACGCCGGATGCATGTTCAGCGTCAGCTTCAACCCATCGCGGTGGAGCTTGCCCAGAAACGCCGCCGGATCGGGAAACAGCAACCGGTTCCAGCTATAGCCGGTCCAGCCCAGCGCATGGCCCGAAGCGTCCTTGCGCTCAAAGTGCATCCCAAACGTCTTGTGCCAGTCCATATCGATCACCAGCACGTCGAGCGGCGTATCGTTTTCGCGGAAGCCCTTCACCAGATCGTCCAGCTCCTGATCGCTGTACGCCCAATAGCGTGACCACCATGTGCCAAAGGCGAACCGCGGCGGCAGCGGAATCCGCCCGGCCACACGCACAAAATCCCCAAGCGCCTGCTTGTACTCGTGCCCATAGCCGAAGAAGTACAAGTCCTGCCGCTCTCCTGCCGGACGTTCAATCGCCCACGGCCAAACACTTTTCTCGCCCTGCGCAAACGTAAAGTTATCGCTGTTGAATAACGGACGGGTGGAGTCATCCACCACCGTCCATCCGTCGCGCGAGATCAGCCCCGGCCCAATCGGCTCAATCGTCTTGCTGCCGCGGGCCCGGTCCAGCGTGCGCGTTGTGCCCTGCAAGTTGCCGGTATCCGCCATTCCCGGATGCCACTCCACAGGCTTGTTCTCTTCCTTAAAGCTGGTCAGCGTCACCGCCAGATCGTCCGCGGTAAACCGGCCGTCAGCCTTCGGCTTGTATTGCAGGCGAAGCGCGCTGGTCTCGATGGTGATGCTCTTGCCATGCCGCTTTACTTTGAACTCCGGCACGGGCAGCCGCCGGTTCAGAAATACCAGCGACGGGCGGTCTTCAAAGTGGCCATCCGCGGCCCACTCCATGCGGATCAACTGCGGCGTCAGGACCGTAAAGCGCGCATGGCCATCCACCACCATCGCCTTTGCATCGGCGGTTGCGCTGTAGCTCGCCTCCGGCTCCGCGTGCGAAGCCGGCGCTGGTATCTGGCTGTTGAACTTTTGGGCGTTTGCCGAAACTGGGGTTTGCAGAGAAAGGGCAAGGGCCACACACGCAGCCCCGCAGCAAAGACGCATCATCTTCATGCCGCCCAGTATACCTAGAGCATTCTCCTGTTACCGTCAGTCCTTGCGACTGCTATGCCTTCGCCGATTTCAGTACTTTGCGCAGCTCACGCCCTACAATCACCTCTTCGCCCGGTTGCAGCATCCATGTGCTGACCCCCAATGTGTTCTCATCGGCGCTCGCCAGCACAACCGAAGGATTCTGTGCCTCCAGCTTTGCCATTACCTCTTTTGGAGTAATCCCAACCACCGCAGGATCATAGGTCAGCATCAGGATCGGGACATGATTGGCGATAGGCTCCGTTACCCTGGTTGACGTGATCGTTGGAATGTCTTTGACCATGCGCCAGACAACATCTTCTCGGCGATTAAACTCCTTCTCCATTGCATCATCCGTCTGCTCCAGAATCCAATCGACCGCTGCAACCATGCCGACAATCTGCTCTTTGGCAACCTTCATTCCGCGCCCAACACACTGGTTCGGATTGTTGTTCAGAGCGGCAATATCAATCAGCTTCTTTTTGCCCAACAAAAGACCTGCATTCTGCGGCCCGCGAATTCCCTTGCCGCCGCTGAAGCAGACCAGGTCAAAACCCATGCCTGTGTACTTCCACAGATTTTCAATCGGCGGCATATCGGCTGCCGCATCAATGTGGCAGGGCACATTGTGTTGATGCGCAACCGCCAACCAGTCCTCCCGGCTGATCTCTCCTCCACGCGCCGCGTTGAAGAAGTTTGTCATCACCGTATTCGGTGTAAATGCGCGCTTGTAGTCGTCCAGCGATACAACTTCGATGATCTTGATGCCGCAAAGCGTCATCGCATGGTCATATTCATAGCGATGAGCCTTCTGAACGATCACTTCATTTTTGGGGAATTCGCTGCTGCCGATCTTCTGCGGAATATCCATCGGGGTGCATTGATTCGCGTCCTGCACACAGGCTGCTGTTGCAAGCGTCAGGGCCGACGAGGCGCCACAGCTTACCAGCGCTCCCTCGCAACGCAGCTTTTTGGCGATGTACTCTCCTGCATTCGTCTGCAGCTCTTTCAGATGCACCGGATGCAGCGCAGCTTCTGCGACCGCACGCTGTACCTCCGGCGGCATCACCGCGGCCGTCAGATAAGTAAACGTTCCCTTCGCATTGATAATCTTCTTGACATTCAGCTTGGCGTAATAGTCCACACCTGCGCTTGCAGCTTTGGTTGTTGCTTCTCCAAAGGCCTCGGACGAGCTTCCAAGAAGAGGAAGCGCGCCGAGAGCTGCCATTGCTGTCTGCGACCACTGCAGAAAGCGTCTTCTCGTCAACTGATTGCGGGCATCGGAACGGAACATGATTGGGGCCTTTCAATAATCGGGTGGGAATTTGACTCATCCGTTATGCGGTCTCCCACTCACGATTGTCAACCGCGCATCAGCCCGTGTATTCCTCTTCCTGCGTTGCCACTACGGCAAATGTCTTATTGCTGTGATGCGCG